>JAIBBS010000151.1 GCA_019694555.1 Nannocystaceae bacterium | reverse complement strand
AGCGGCGCCATCGCGGGCCAGCGCGCCGCGGGATCGGCCTGCAGCCCGCGCTGCAGCGCGCGTCGCAACGCCGGCGGCACACCCCGGGTGTCGCGCGGCACGACCACGCGACCCTGCAGCACGCGCGCGCGCACGGCCGCGGCATCGTGCGCGTCGGGGCCCGCGGCGAAGGGGTGACTGCCCAGCAGCGCCCACCACAGCGCGACGCAGAACGCGAACACGTCGGTGCGCGCATCGAGGGCACCGCCGCGCAGCTGTTCGGGGGCCATGTACGCCGGCGTGCCGCGGACCAGACCATCGACCGTGCGCACGTCCGACAGCGGCACCGCCGGCGCCGGACCTGTGATCGCACGCGCGGTGCCGTGGCGTCGCGCGAGCCCGAAGTCGACCACCTTGGCGCGAGCGTCGGCGTCGAGCAGCACGTTGCCGGGCTTGAAGTCGCCGTGGACCAGGCCGGCCTCGTGCGCGGCCTGCAGCCCGCGACCGGCGTCGAGGAACATCGCGACGATCTGCGGCCACGAGCGCGGCGCCTGCTCGAGCCACTCGCCCAGCGTGCCGCCGGGCATCACCGGCATGGCCAGGAACACGCGCCCGGCGTCGACGCCGACGTCGAACACCGGCACGACGTGCGGATCGCTCAGCAGCGCCAGCGCCTGCGCCTCGCGCAGCAGCTCGGCGCGGGCGCGGGGTTCGGCGGCGGCGCTGCGCAGCACCTTGAGCGCCACGGCGCGGCCCAGCTGGGGGTCCCGCGCGGCATAGACGGTGGCCATGCCGCCGATGCCGATGATCTCTTCGATCGCGTAGCGACCCAGTCGCTCACCCGGCGCGAGCACGCCGACGTCGCTGCCGGCGAGCGACAGCGTGTCGGCGAACCCCGGCACGCTGTCGCCGACGGTCGGGTCGGCGGGATCCATCACCGCCCTCGACCGCGCGCGCGCAGGATCGAGCGCGCGGCCACGGTCACTTCTTCGTCGGGCACTCGCTGATGTTGCCGGACTTGTCGTAGCAGACGTCGCTGCTGCCCAGCACGTCGCCGACCACGTCGGTGACCTTGTCGTCCTCGCCGACGTTGGGCAACCGCTCGCCGATGCGCTTCTCGGCCTTGCCGTCGACCAGCGCCAGCACGATCACGCCGTGCACGGCGGTCATGTCGAACGAGCGCACCCGCTCACCGCCGAGCGAGACCCACTCGTTGTAGCGAAGGATGGGCGCCGCGGTCTTGGGGTCCTGCTTGACCTTGGGGCTCGGGCTCATGCCGAACCACTTCTTGAACTTCTCGTCGACGACCTGTTCGTAGGTCTTGCCCGGGAAGCTCTCGGTCGAGTACGCGAACAGGATCTTCCACAGCTCGCCGTCCTTGAAGAAGAAGAACTTCCGCAGGCCGCTGTCGTTCTTGATCCAGATCATCTCCTCGTTGCTGTCGTCTTCGTACTCGTACTGGATGAGCGAGACGCCCCAACGATGGTTGGCGTTCTTCACGAACTTGACGTGGTTCTGCTTCGCTTCCTTGAAGCGATCGCGACGCCAACGGATGTTCTGATCCTGCGCCGTGGGGTCCTTCGACTTGGCCTGGCGCTCCTCGTACTCCTTCTCGATCTCCTCGGTGACGAACTTGAAGACCTCGTCGGGCGACTGGCCCCACTTGAACTCGCCCTGGTCCATCATCGCGTACACGCCGTAGGCGGCGCTGACCTCGGGCTTGGGGTCCACTTCCTTGCACACGCGCTTTTTGCCCTTGCCGGTGCACTTCTGCACCGGCGTGGCCTTGGGCGGCAGGTTGGGACCCTTCTTCTTCTGGTGGGCGAGCTTCTCGGCCTCGGTGATCTCGGAGTCGAGCTCGGCGGTCTCCTCTTCGTCCTCGCCGTCCTCGGCCTCGTCGTGCAGCTCCGCGGTCTCGTCGCTGCCGAGGGATTCGTCCTTCACCTGTGGCCCGAGCAGGTTGCTGCCGGGCTCCTTCGTGTCGCCACTCTCACCCTTCTTGTCACAGGCGGGGATCGCGGACAGAAGCGAGAGCGCGCACAGGATCGACGGAACACGCATGGGTGCTACCTCCGGCGCGGGAGCCTAGCACGAGGGCGCAGCCGCCCACCAGCGGCCCGCGCCGGCCTCGCGCGCTGCGGACCGGCGCCCGGCGGCCGCGCGCAGGCGCTGTTCACAGCGCCTGCGGCGTGGCGCCCGGCTCGGGCCGCGACGCGGACACGCTCGCCCGCGTGAGCGCGTCGGGGTTGACCACGACGTCGAGCTCGGGGCCGTCGATCGAGCCGTGGCAGCCGCCGCAGACCCCGTCGAAGAAGTTGCGGCTGATGCCCAGGCTGGTCTGCTCGCCGGGGCCGAACTGGTGCTCCTCGGTCATGGTGAGCAGCGGCGTGCCGCCTCGGCGCAGCTCCAGCACCACCGGCACGCCCGCGGGCACGCGCAAGAACGCCGAGCCGTCGTCGGCGAGCTCGTGCGTGCCGACGAGATCCCACGCCTGGTAGGTCTGGCCGTCGTCGGTCGCGCCCACCGGCGGTGCGCCGGCGGCATAGACCGCGAGCGTGTCGCCGGCGGTGTAGCGCTCGAGCCCGCGGTCCCCGCGATGGTTGTCGGTCAGCAGCGTCGCGAGCATCGGCAGGTCGGGGAAGTGCGCCCACGCTTCGTCGGCGCCGGCGGCCGCCGACACGCTGGTGCCGCCGAAGACCAGCTGCGGCACGTTGACGAACATCTTTCGCAGCGAGCGACGCATCGCGATGACGCCGTCGACCTGGAAGCCCGGACCGCCGGCGATCGGCGTGCGCACGCCGGTGACCGGATCGAGCACGACCAGGTCGTAGTCGACCGCGGCGCCGCCGTCGGTGAGATCGAGGTTGCCGGCGGCGTAGCTCACCAGCACGCTGCCGTCGGGTGCGGGGAACGGCGAGCGATAGGCTCCCTGTGCCGCGCCCTTGCCGGCGTTGGCCGCCGCGGGATCGAGGAACGTCAGCGCCGGCGCGTAGCCGTCCTCGCCCAGCCGCTCGAACTCGAAGGGGCCGAGGCTGCGGTTGAAGCTCGCGAGCGCACCACCGGAGAAGCGCGCCGCGGGATCCGACACGATGATGAGAAAGTCGCGATCGAAGGCCTCGCGCACGAACGTCGCCTGGCCGAAGCCGACGGTGCCACGCTGCGCCAGCAGCGGGTGGTAGTCGGTGAGGTCCCAATTGATGCGGCGGCCCGACAGCTGATAGAAGGTCTCGGTCGCCTTCTCGGTCGTCATCGTGATCTGGCCGTTCTGCATCAACGCCGGCATCAGCTCCGAGCCGTTGAGGAACGTCATCTGCCCCAGGTCCTCGCCGCTGGGCGTCATGCGCCACAGGTTGGTCGCGGGCAGCTTGTAGCGCGGCGAGAGGTTGGCGCGGCCCGATCGCCCCGCGCGCGTCGACGCGTACACGATCGCGCCCTGCGGCGCGCGGTCGGGATCGGGCGGGACCCACACGGGATCGAGGTTGTGCAGCGCGACGCCGTCGGCGCTGCCCTGCCCGTCGCTGGTCAACGCGGTGCAACCGCTGCCGTCGAGCCCCGCGACGTAGATGTCGAGCCCGTCGCCGGCGCCGTCGCGCAGCGCGAACGCGACCTGCTGGCCGTCGTAGGACACCTCGGGGCCGCGGATGTCGAGGTCGGTCCCGACGCCGCAGCTGGCGAGGTCGATCGCCGCGGGTGTGCCCGCCGACGCGATCACGCCGCCGACGCCGAAGGTGACGTCGACGCGCATGAGCTGGGCGCCGCCGCGGAAGGTCGCAAAGTCGATCACGCGGTCGGCGTCGGCGGGACGATCGACGTAGATCACCGGCAGCGTGTCGCCCTCGGCCATCGGCGAGACCAGATCGGCCGCGACCGCGGCCGCGCGCTCGCGCCGGATCCACTCGACCACGGTGCAGTACGACGTCGGCTGCTCGTCTTGGCCCTCGGGACACACCGCGGGGTTGCCGAGGTCGTCACCGCCGGTCTGGTCGAGCAGCACGATGCCGGCGCGGTGCTGGATGCCACCGCGCAGCGTCGACACGTTCTTCTTGAGCACGCGCGACTCGTTGGGATCGGCGGCGTCGAGGCTGACGAACTCGCGCAGCGTCGCGTCGTAGTTGCGTCGCAGCGCCAGCGGGCTGAAGAAGCCGCGCGAGCCCGCACGCAGGCGGTAGTCGTTGAAGCCCTGCGGGCTGTGGCACTGCGGCATCGCGCAGCCGCGGCGCAGCAGCGCCGGCATCACCTGCGCCGAGAAGTACTCGAACTCGGGCGTCTCGCCCGGCAGCACCAGCGGACCGGCGAGCTTGCTCCACTGCCGCAGCTTGGTGAACTGCGGATCCGAGGCGCTGGTCCAGATGTCGCCGCCCGAGTGATCGACGCCGCCGGCGTTGGTCGCCAGCGGCCGCAGCAGCAGCTCGCTGCGATCGGTCTCGGTGGCCACGAACGACTGCGCGACGATGAAGTTGTGCTGCAGCTGCTCGGTGGTGTCGCCGCAGGTCAGGTACAGATCGCTCTGGCTCGAGCCGTGGCAGCTGCCGAAGCTGCAGCGCTCGGCCAGGATCGGCTGCACGTCCTTGACGTAGGCGTCGTAGGCCGGCCCGGTCGCGCTGCCCAGAAACGGCGCGACCTCGGGGCGCAGCGCGGTCGAGCACGGGCCGTAGCCCTGCGGCACGTTCTGCTCCGGCGGCACGCCGTTCTCGGTCGCACCGTCGCGCAGCCACTGCTGCAGCTCGATGAACGCCTCCGACGACGCCGACAGGATGCCGCCGCCGGCGTGCACGATCTCGCTGGGATAGGCCTCGCCCGCGTACTGCAGCGTCAGCTCGCTGGGCTTGACCGCCTTCATCAGCAGCACCGGCTCGGGGTAGCTGCCGTAGGCCGCGAGCAGCTCGGGCCGCTTGTGCACCGACTCGAACGTGCTCAGATCGAGGTTGCCCAGCGCCTGCCCGGGTGCGTCGTCCGACTCGACGTGGCACAGACCGTCGGCCGTGCCGCGCACGCAGTTCTCCTGCAGGATCGGCGCGATGCGCTGGCTGTAGAACGTGCGCTGATCGAGGGCGGGATCCTGGCACGCGCCCGCGAGCACGACCGCCACGACGAGCCCCAGCGGTGGATGTCGACGCTTCATGGTCACCCCAAGACAGTTTCGGCCGCGAGCAGCGGTCCTTCAAGGACAATGCTCGCGGCCGAAGGTCTTTTCACGCCGCAGTTCGGTGTGCGCAGGTGCGTCAGCGCAGGGCGCCGAGCGCAGCCCGTGCGGCGCCGCGGACGAGCATGCTCTCGTCCTGCGCCTCGACCGTCTTCAACACGTCGCGGGCGCTGCCGTCGCCGATCTTGCCCAGGGCCCACGCCGCGTCGCGGCGCACCATCGCGGACAAGGTCCGATCGCGCACCACGTCCGACAGCGCTGCGATGCCGCTGGCCTCGCGCAGTGCACCGACGGTGAGCACCGCTTCACGCACGACCGGCTCCTCGGCGTCACCGAGCAGCTCGACCACCGCGACCGCATCGACGTTGCCGCGGATGTTCCGCAGGCCCCGCGCCGCGGCCTCGCGCACCGCCGCCGACTCCGAGGTGATCGCGCCCTCGAGCACGTCCTTGCCGCGGTAGTCGCCGATGCTGCCGACCGCGGTCGCAGCCGCCGCGCGCGCCTCCTCCGACAGCGAGTCGTCGTGGATGGCGAGCTCGAGCGGCATGAGTGCGTCGGGGTGCGCGAAGCGGCCGAGCACCTCGGCGGCGTTGCGCGCCGCGACGGAGTCTGCACCCGTGAGACGCGCGAACATCTGGTCGCGCACCTGCTCGCGGATGCCGCGCTTGGCCAGCCACCACGCGGCGACGTCGCGCACGGCGGCGTCGTCGTGGTCGATGAGCGGCGTGATCAGGTCGACACACGGCGCGCACGGCAGCTTCTCCGCGCGCTCGACCTCGGCGAGGATCGAGTCGCGGTTGTTGGACGCGATCGCGTTGCGGAGCGAGCCGTAGCTGGCGCCCTTGCCCGCACTCGCGACCGCGGGCACCGCCAGGATCGCCGCCAGGACGACGGCCTTGCACACTCGATGGATGGGCTTTTGCGTCTGCATGGCGTCCTCCTTCAGTTCCCGTATGCGCCTTCGCCGGGTGCGTTCTCGAGGCTGTAGTACTGACCGCCCATGTCGGCGGCGAGGATCAGCATGTACTTCTCCTCGGTGGTCAACGCGCGGTGCTGCGCGGCATCGAAGCCGGGCGTGTTCTCGTTGGGGTGCGCGCTCTCGTAGGGCTGGCCGTTGGCCTTCATCTCGCCCGAGAACGCGAGCACCGCGGGGTCGTGCACCGGGTAGACCTGCTCGGGCTGGATGTACTTGATGAGCACCGAGTCGCGCGCCGCCTGCGGCACCATGTACGACTGGTACGGGTGCGCCGGGTCGAGGTTCTCGACCTCGACGTCGGGCTCGCCGGCCATGCCGGCCATGAGCAGCGTCGAGATGTGGCTGCGGGTGTAGTTGCCCATCATGCGGCCGTACTCGAAGTCGATCTTCTCGCCGCGGAGATCGAAGCACCACGTGACCGGCTCGGCCGGCGGCTCACCGGCGGGCATGTCGTTGGTGATGCTCACGCAGGGGTTGGCGGCGCTCTGGCTGCCGTCGTGGCAGCCGTTGGTGCCGCAGCCCGCGGAGTCGAACACCTTCTGCACCGACAGATCCCACGGCAGGCCGCGCACGCGCGGCGCGTCGGCGAAGGTCGGCGACGCCGGGTCGACGAGCTTGCCGATCATCGCGACGTAGTCGGCGGTGCCGGCATCGGGCAGCTTGCGCTCCTCGTAGGCCAGCGCGAGGTTGGCCGCGCCCATGCCCATGGCCTGGGTCACGCCGGGGTCGCCGATCTGCGAGCCGCCGCGCTCCTCGTGGCAGCCGCCACAGAAGCGCTGCTCACCCGCCGCGGCCGAGAACCACCGGTCCTCGTTGAGCATCGACATGCCGAAGCCGTCGAGGGTCTGCAGGTGCATCGGCCGCTCCTCGGGCACGTAGGCCGCGAAGGAGTAGTCGCCGGTGTGCACGACCGGCGCCTCGCCGAGCAAGATGGCGCCGTCGGACTCGGTCAGACCGAAGTCCATCGGGATGCCCTCCTCCGCCGAGAAGCCTTCGATGACGCGCACGCGGTACATGCCGCCGGTGGGCGCGCCGCCCAGGCTGCTCTCGCGCACGTCGAGCGCACCGATGAGCGCGGTGCCGTCGGGCGTATCCGCGGTCGCGCCGGCGGGCGAGGTCGGGACCGAGCGCTTCTTGCCGATCGCCAGCGGCAGCACGTCCCACATGTCCTCGTCGTTGTAGATGGGCAGCCGCGTGTTGGTCTTGGGATCGAGCACGTAGATGCCGAAGTCCGGCGGACCCGCGCCCTCGCCGTAGTCGATGCCCTCCTCGTTGGTGCCGCCGGCGGCGACGTCGGTCTGCACCGGGCCGTTGGCCCACGAGGTCAGCACGTGGGTGAGGTTGCCGCCGTCGTCGGTGACGGGGAACGCGTCGTAGTAGCGGCCGATCTTGTCGTAGGACGGCTCGCGATCCCGCGGCACGTCGGGCGTGAGGATCTCGGCGGTCGAGCTGACCTCGTTCTTGCCGTGGTCGATCTTGATGATCGCGCCCGACTGGAAGGTGCGGTCGCGCGAGGTCGCGATGGCGAGGAACTGCTTGTCGTTGATCTGCCGCGCCTTGAGGTAGCTGTTGGCGACGCCCGAACCCTCCTTGCCGAAGAACTCGGCACCACCGGTCATGTCCGGGTTCATCACCATGAGGTTGCCCTCGTTGACGTTGGTGAGGTGGTCCCAGTTGGTGTGGAGGATCTGGCCGCGGCCGTCCGCGGTGGTGATGAGCGTGGGCGAGACGCGGTGCGAGAGGTTGCGCGGGCCGAACTTGAGGTCGCCGCCGCGCTTGTCGATGGTCGCGGCCTGGGCCGTGACGCCGCGCTCGTACTCGTCGCGGAACTGCTTCACACCCGCGGCGCTGGTCTCGTTGGTGGTGAAGAAGACGCGATCGTTGGGCAGGTAGACCGGGTAGACCGAGTCGTACGGGCCGCTGTGGATCAGCGCCGGACCCTTCTTGCCCGCCTCCTCGGGGTTGGTGCCGTCGATCTTGATGCGGTAGAGGTTGTAGGTCGCGTCGCCCTCGAGCCGCGCGGAGAACACGATCTCCTCGCCGTCGAACGAGACGTCCATCGCCATGATGTCGGCCTTGGGCCACTCGCCGGTACCGAACGGCGTGATGGGCTCGGCCTCGCCACCGCCGGAGACGGTGCGCATGCGCATGATGTTGGCGCTCTTCGGATCGACCGAGAACGAGTTGTACTGGAACACGTCACCGACGCCGGTCCGCTTGGGCCGCGAGATGAACGCGATGTCGGCGATGCCGCCGTCCGCGAGCACGCGCAGGCCCTCGTCGTCCTTCGTGGGCGCGTCACCGCAGCTCGTCAGGATCGGAGTCAGCAGCGCGGCGGTGATCGTGGCAAGCAGTTGGGTGCGTCGCATCGCGTCCACTCCTCGTTCGCCCATGAGTATGAGCAGGTTCCGTGCTCGGGAGATTCTCGAAGGATTCCGGAGACTGCGGCTTGCGGCAACGGGGCTTGGGTCCCCGCTTCGCGGCAACGGCGTGGGGCGCAAGCCCCCAGCACGTGCACGCGATGGCAAAGTGCGCGGCGATCCTAGCGCGGTTTGGCGCGCATCGGCGGGGTGATCGCCTCGCGAACGACGTCGCGATGCGACGAATTGCGGGGTCGCGAGTCGAGACAGGTGGGCGCTGTCGCACGGCAGCGCACGCCGACGTGGTGATCGCGCGTGGTCACCCGGCGACCATCGCCGGGGGCTGACGCGACAAACGGGGGCGCGTCCCCTCGCCTGCCCTGGCGGCCACCGGGCACCCGCGCAGACCTGCGGTCTTGCGGCCCCCGCACGTCGAGCGATCAGCGGTCGGTCCGCGGCCCGCCGAGGCGCTCGACCCACGCGGCCAGCCACGCGTGCGCTTGCCTGGGGGTCAGCGCGTCGACGTCCATCGCGGCGAGCTCGCGCGCGAGCTCGGCGACGGGGCCGCTGGCCTCGGCTTCGCCACCTTGGCCCGTGCCGGGCGGCGCGAAGAGATCCAGCTGCGGCCGCGGGCCCGTCACCGACTCCGCCTCGAGCCGCTCGAGCACCTTCGACGCGCGTCGCAGCACCCGCGCCGGCAGGCCCGCGAGCCGACCGACCGCGATGCCGTAGCTGCGCCCCGCGGGCCCGCGCACCAGCTGGTGGAGAAAGAGGATGCGACCGCGGTCCTCGTGCACCGCGACGTGGAGGTTGCGCAGGCCCGGCAGCGTGCCCTCGAGCGCGCACAGCTCGTGGTAGTGCGTCGCGAACAGCGTGCGGCAGCCGACCTGGTCGTGCAGGTGCTCGACGATCGCCCACGCCAGCGACAGCCCGTCGAAGGTGGCGGTGCCGCGGCCGACCTCGTCGAGCAGCACCAGGCTCGCCGCGGTCGCGCGCTCGAGGATCTGCGCCGTCTCGCGCATCTCGACCATGAACGTGCTCTCGCCGCGGCCGAGATCGTCCGCCGCGCCCACGCGCGTGAAGATGCGATCGCAAAGCCCCACGGTCGCTGCGGCCGCGGGCACGAAGCTACCGGTGTGGGCCAGCAGCGTCACCAGTGCGGCCTGCCGGATCACCGTGCTCTTGCCGCCCATGTTGGGCCCGGTCACCAGCAGCAGGCGCGCGGCCACACCGGCGCCGTGGGCCTCGAGCTCGAGATCGTTGGGCACGAAGCGCCCGTGCTCGAGCATGACCTCGACCACCGGGTGGCGCGCGCCGACCAGCTCGAGCACCGGCGCGTCGACCAGCGTCGGTCGCACGTAGTCGCGGGCCTGCGCGAGCTCGGCCAGGCCCGCGAGCACGTCGAGCGTGGCCAGGCGCTCGCCCAGCGCGACCAGCCGCTCGCCCTGCGCGCTGACGCGCCCGCGCAGCGCGGTGAACAGCTCGAGCTCGCGCGCCAGCGCGCGGTCGTCGGCCGCGAGCACCTTGGCCTCGTGCGCCGCGAGCTCCTCGGTCACGAAGCGCTCGCCGCCCGCGACGGTCTGCTTGCGCACCCAGCCCGCGGGGACCTTGGCCAGGTGCGCGCGCGAGACCTCAAGGAAGTACCCGAACACGCGGTTGTACTGCACCTTGAGCGTGGGGATGCCGGTGGCCTCGCGCTCGCGCGTCTCGATCGCGGCCAGCGAGCGCTGACCGCCGTCGCGCAGCCGTCGCTGCTCGTCGAGCTCGGCGTCGGCGCCCTCGCGGATCATCTTGCCCTCGCGCGTGATCGCAGGCGGGTCGTCGACCAGGGTCGCAGCGAGATCGGCGAGCACGTCGTGCAGCAGGTCGTCGCCCAGCTCGAGCGCCGCGGGCACCGCACGATCGGTGCGACGCCGCGCCAGCTCGTCGAGGCTGCGCGCGAGCTGGGGCAGCGCCTGCAGCGAGGCCCGCAGCGCGCCGAGCTCCCGCGGCGTGACCGTGCCCAGCCGTGCGCGTGCGGTCAGGCGCACCACGTCGCGCACGTCTCGCAGCTGCGATTGCAGTGCCTCGCGCACCCGTGGCTCGGCCACCAGCGCCGCGATGCCGTCCTGCCGCGCCGCGATCACGGCGCGGTCGCGACTGGGCGCGCCCAGCCAGGCCCGCAGCAGCCGCGCGCCCATTTGCGTGCGCGTGGCGTCGAGCGCCCACAGCAGGCTGCCGCGGCGCGCCCCGTCGCGCATGGTGCGGAAGACCTCGAGGTTGCGCAGCGAGGTCTCGTCGAGCACCAGGTGCGCGGCGGGTTCGTGCCGTCGCAGCCGGTGCACCAGCAGCGTCTGGCCGGGCTGGGTCGCCTCGGCGTAGGCCAGCACCGCCGCGGCCGCGCGCAGCTCGTCGTCGCCCAGCTCGCGCACGCCGCTGTCCTGCGCCAGCGCGCGCACGCGGGCCAGCGCGCCGGCGTCGGGCGGCTGCAGCGGCTCGAGCCGCGGCGTCTCGGGGCCCAGCAGCGCACGCACGCGCTCGTGCGCGGCGCGGTCGACCAGGATCTCGCGCGGCGACAGCCGCGACAGCTCCGCGCGCAGGCCATCGCGCGCGTCGGTGTGCACGACCAGGAAATCCGAGGTCGACAGGTCGTAGCACGCCAGGCTGCAGCCGCCGGCGCCGTCGCCCAGGCCGGGGCCGAGCAGCGCCGCGAGGTAGTTGGGCTCCTCGCCGCGCAGGTGCTCGTCGTCGAGCAACGCGCCCGGCGTCACCACCCGCACGACGTCGCGGCGCACGATCTTGGCGCCGGGGCCCTTGCGCCGCCGGGCGTCTTCGGGGTTTTCGAGCTGCTCGCAGATCGCGACCTTGAAGCCGCGCTCGACCAGGGTCCGCAGGTAGCCGCCCAGCGCGTGGTACGGCACGCCCGCCATCGGCACCGGGTCCTCGACGCCCTTGTCGCGGCTGGTCAATGCGATGTCGAGCACCGGCGCGACCGCGACCGCATCCTCGAAGAACATCTCGTAGAAGTCGCCCATCCGGAACATCACCACCGCATCGGGGTGACGGGCCTTCACCTCGAGGAACTGGCGCATGACCGGCGTGTCGGCCGAGTTGTGCGGAGCCGGCATCGGGAGCCGCGCGGGTTGTATCACGGCGGCCCGCGCCCGCCGTGGCCACCAACGACGAAGGCGGCCCACACCCGAAGGTGCGGCCGCCTCGTGCTGGCGTCACGTCGGTGCCGGCGTCGCCGGCCGGGCCTCACAGCCGCACGACGTACGCGATCATCTTCTCGGACTTCTCGAAGTCGCCCTTGGCCGCGAGGCCCTCTTCCCAGGTCGAGAACTCGCCCATGCGGACGCGGTGCCACACGCGGCCCTTGATCTCGTGGGCCTCGACGCGCACGTCGTGACCGTTGCCGCGCAGCGGCGCGGCGAAGGCCTCGGCCTCCTCGGCCTTCGCGAAGGCCTTCATCTGCAGCGTGAAGCGACGGCCGGCGGTCGCGGCGGTCGAGGCCAGCGCGGCGTCGTCCGCCGCGGGCTTGGCCGCCGCAGCTGCGGGCTTGGCCGCCGCCGCGGGCTTCGCCGCCGGCTTGGCCTTGTTGCCCTTGCCCGGCAGCGGCGACGCGTCGTCGGCGAGCACCTCGTCGGTGGCGCCGTCGGCCGCGATCGCCACCGCGGGGGCGGCCAGCGGCGCCGGCTGTCCGCCGTCGCGCAGGCCTTCATCATAGGAAGTCGGCTCGGCCGCCGGCGCATCGAGCAGCGCCAGGCCGCCGCCCGGCTCGGCCTCGGCCTCGGCGACGGTGTCGAAGTCGACCCGCCGCCCGACCATCACGCCGAGCGCGAACACGAAGCAGCCGACGATCGACAGGCCGAAGAAGAGAAAGAAGATCTGACGATTGTCGAGGCTCAGCTCGACCTTGTCCTTCCACTTGTGCATTTCTCGCATGGCTACCTCTCGTGGGACGCGAAGTCGTCGCGGCCACCATGCGGGAAGCGCGATCGTTCGCGCAAGAAAACGGCGACTCGTCGAGCGGGCGCGCTCGCGATCGCTACTGCACGATGCGCAGATGCGGCGCCGGATCGCGCAGCGGCGCGAGCGTCTTGGTCTCCGGCGTCGCGCCGGCAGGGTTGGTCCCCTGCCGCACGATCTCGGAGGTCGGCGGATAGCTCAGCTCGCGCGGCTCCTCGCGGACGAGCTCACCGCCCTGATAGATCTTGCGCGTGCGCTTGACCTTGAAGCCCCGCATCCCGCGTTGAGACACGACCTTCGATCCGGAGCGCAAGGTCGCGTCATGACGCCAGATTGTGCCGTACGGCAGGACCTCGACGAGCTCGCGCTCGAAGGCCACCTGCCACGGCCGCCGGGCGCCGAGCACCTCGGCGTGGACCTTGCCCTGACGCACGACCATCGAGAACACGACCGGGAAGTCGAAGGGATTGCGCAGGCGCAGATCGACGTCGGGCCACACCACGGTCGAGTCGAGGCCCATGTCGACATAGGCGCTCGGACGGCTGTGCGGACGGTGCTCGACGATGTCGAGCCCGGCGAAGAACGCCGCGCCGTACAGCGTGGAGCTGACCTGACAGATGCCGCCGCCGAGCACGTCGACGAGCTCGCCGCCGGTGATGCCGCCACCGTAGCGGAAGCCGTTCTCGGGCGTGCGCGGACCGACCACGTCGTTGAACGAGAAGGTCTCGCCGGGCATCAGCACGAAGCCCGAGAGCTTGGTCGCACCGACCTTGAGGTTGAAGGTGCGATCGGCCTCCTTCGCCTCGGTGGAGTACGGCGTGTCGAACGAGCCCAGCACCGTGCCGATGTCGAGCTCACCCAACGCTGCCAGCGGATCCTCGGCGACCGCGGGCTTCTCGGCCACCGGCAGCGCGATGGTCTGCGCACCGCTGGCGAGCCCGACCGCGACCGACGACAGCGCGTCGTGGGCCAGCAGCGCGGCGCCGGCGTGCGCGGGCTCGATGCGGCGGCGCTCCAGATCGAGCCGCGTCGCCAGCGACGGCCGCTCGACCGCGGGTGCGATCTCGACCAGCTGCGCGAGCGCGCGGCGCTCGTCGAAGCGGAAGCCGACGGTGACGTCGATGCCGTGTCGCGCCGCGAGCACGCGCGTGTGCAGGTCGTCGAGCACGTGGCCGCTCTTGCCCAGGCGTGCGACGTGGGCCACGGCCTCCTGGGGCTGGGCGATGGCGCCCAGCGCCCGCGGTGAGCGCAACACCTCGACCTCGCCGGCGCGCAGGTGCGTGGGCCGATCGAGCGCGGCCTGGGCCGCGGCGCTGACGACCGCCTCGAGCGCCGGGCCTTGCAGACCCGCGACGGCGAGTCCGCCGGCGCGCACGCCGGGGATCGGGCGCGGGTCCTCGAGCGAGTCGCGGTAGCGCGCCGCGGCGTGGCCCAGCGCCAGCGTCAGGGCGCCGCCCAGCGCCAGCGCCTCGAGCCGGCCGAGCGCCCGCGCGGCCGCGCGGCGCCGCGGCGACGCGGGCGCGGCCGAATGCAGCGGGGCCGGGTCCGACTCGGCGGGCCCGCGGACGGAGCGACCTGGGATCTCGCGCATGGACGGACGGTGCCCGGCACGCTAGGCCCCCGGCACGCTCCGACGCAAGAAACCCGCGCGCCGCCGCGGCCCGGGCGGCGCGCGCGGGAACCCCGGCCCTGCCCAGGCGTCTGCATCCGGGTCATGATTGCCCGCGTGTCCGAGCCCGAGCCCAAGATGCAGGTCAGCGTCACGCGTCAGGCGCCGACGTGGGCGCGGTTGTTCTCCTACGCGGTGATCGCCAACGCGCTGGGCATCGCGGTGGCGGTGTGGGTCGCGCGACTGGTCCGCAACGTGCCGGCGACCGACTCGACCGAGCAGTGGCTGCGCGCCGCGTACTACGGCGGCATCGCGCTGGCGGCAGTGTTCGACGCGCTGCTGCTCGACGAGCTGCTCTTCGCGGGCGCGTTCCGCCGCACGCACATCGTCGGCCGACTGCCGGGCGCCGCGCGCAGCGACGACGACGTCGAGGGCGTCGCGCTGTCGATGCAGCGCAGCACCTGGAGCTTCCCGGCGCTGCTGCTGGGCGCGGGCCTGGTCACGAGCCTGGCGTTCGGCGTCGTGACGCACGACTTCGAGGGCTACTACCGCCACCTGGGCGTGCACATCGGCTCGCTGCGCCGCGGCGACGAGGCGCGGCAGCTCGAGGCGGTGCGGCAGCTGTCGATCCGTCGCGCGCCGGAGGTGATCCCCGCGCTGCGCTGGGGCCTGCAGCAAGGTGGCAGCGTCGCGGCCTGGTCGGCGTGGGCGATCGGCCGCCATCGCGATCTGCCCAACCGCCGCCCGCTGGTGCCACCTCTGGTCGCGGCGGTGCGCGACGGCGACGCCGCGACGCGGCGCGAGGCCGCGATCGCGCTGGGCCGGCTGCAGCAGCGCTCGATGGTCGGCGCGCTGCAGGCCGAGGTCGAGGCCGATCTCGCCGCGGGCGGCCCGGTCGATCCGCGCCTGCTCTACGCGCTGGGCGTGGTGCAGGTGCTCAGCAGCAAGGACGTGCTCGAGCGCGTGCTGCAGCAGGGCGATCCGCAGGCGCAGAAGGTCGCCGCGTGGGCCATCGCGCAGCACCGCGACCAGCGCGGCGCGAAGAACCTCGTCACCCTGCTCGAGGATCGCCTGCCGACCGCCGACGTCGAGCTGCGCTGCGCCATCGTGCACGCGCTGGGCATCTTCGCCCACGAGCGATCGAACCTCGCGCTGGTGCGGACCCACGACGACTCGACCGCGGCCGAGCTCACCTTCGTGTGCCCGCGGATCCGCATCTTCATGAGCCCCGACGCCCAGGACGACGCCGAGGAGATCCTGATGCCCGAGGACACCCTCGCGCTCAAGATCCTCGTCGCCATGGGCCAGATGCGCGCGACCAGCCCCGAGGTGCGCAAGGTCGTCGAGCCCTGGCTCGAGGCGCGGGTGGCCGATCCCAACGTCACCGCGTTCGTGACCGAGGGCGCGCGCGCGGTGCTCAACGGCATCCGCGAGGGCCGCGACGACAGCAAGCGGCCCACCGTCGAAGAAGCCTTCGACATGTGATGCCGGTCGTCGGGTCGAGATCCGCGGGCACCAGCCCCCGGCACGACCCGAACCCACCGACCCGGCGCACGGGCCCCGACGTGCGCGCCGCGGTCGCGCACGCGGCACGGGCTTGCTATCGTCGGGGCCTGCCGTGGAGCTGATCGATCCAGGCACCGAATTCTCGGCCGAGAGCCTCCGCGTCGGCAACCAGACCGGCGGGCTGCTCCGCATCGAGCAGCGCATCACCGATCTGCCGCACGGCGATCTGTACCGCGCGCGCTTCGGCGCCCACACGGTGCTCGTCACCTACGTCGACCCGGTGATGGCGGCGCAGGCCGACGTGCGCGCGTGGTTGCTGCGCAACGTCGCGCGCGCGGCCGCGCTCGAGCACCGAAACCTGCTGCCGCAGCACGGCCACGTCGTCAACGGCCACCGCCTCTTCCTCGTGCAGGGCAACCCCGAAGGGCAGAGCGCGCGACAGCTGGTGGCCGAGCGTGCGGCGCGGGGCCGCGCGATCGATCGCGACGCGGCGCAGACCATCGTCGGCCACGTCTGCAACGCGCTCACGGCCCTGCACCAAGTGATGGTGCATGGCTTCGTGACGCTCGACTCGGTGTGGATCAGCACCACCGGTCGCGTCACGCTGGCCGAGCCCGGCATCGGCGCGCTGCTGACCCGCACGCGTCGCTTCGAGCGGCTGCGCACCACCGGTCGGCTGCCGCAGCTGACGCCCGAGCACCTGCTCGCGCCGCCGCAGCTGGCCCCGGGCAGCGACGTGTTCGGCGTGGCCGCGCTGCTGCTCGAGCTGCTCACGCTGCACCCGCTGCCCGACGCCGGCACGCCGCTGTCGAACCTGGGCCTGTTCGGTCCTGCCGATCTGGTGCTGTGCCTCGAGCGTGCGACCGCGCCCGACGTCGGCGCGCGCCCGCCCGACGTGCTCACGTTCAAGGCCGAGCTGTCCGAGGCGATGGCGGCGGGGCCGATCGATCTGCGCACCGCGGGCCCGATGCCCGGTCGCGTGCAGCCGTCGATCGCCGATCCGCGGCTGCACACCGGCCTGCCCGCCGGTGCGCCCGCGCCGACCGCGGGCGCGCCCGCGATGCCTGCGGGCGCGGTGCCGATGGCGATGCCGCCGGGTGCCGCGATGCCGATGCCACCGGGCGCCGCGATGCCGATGCCACCGGGCGCCGCGATGCCGATGCCACCGGGCGCCGCGATGCCGATGGCGATGCCGATGCAGGCGCCGCAGGCGACCGCGATGTTGCCCGCCGGCTTCGCGCCGATGGGCGTCGTGGGCGTGCCGATGCAGGGTCCCGGCGGCGCGCCGACGGTGGTGCCGGTGCTGGTCGGCGTGCCGATGCAGGCGATGCCGATGCAGGCGATGCCGATGCAGGCGATGCCGATGCCCGCGCCGGCCGCGGCCCCGCGACCGCGCCCGACCGCGAGCCCCGAGGCGATGGCGGAGCTCGATCGCGCGACGCGACGCATCGCGCAGAGCGCCCCGCGCGACGGCGTGCTCGAGCTGACCGAGGACGTGTCGCAGAGCGCGACGCGGCTGGCGTCCGAGGGCGCGGCCGCCAGCGCATCGGCGCTGCGGCTCGACCTCGCCTCGGTCGAGGAGGCGGCCGAGCGCCTCGAGACCGTCGACGGCGAGCACGCGCCGGAGATGATCGAGCGCGATCCGTCGAACCCACCGACCGAGAGCGGCTCGTTCTTCGGCTCGTTCGGCGGCGCGCTCGAGCACGCGCCCGGCCCCGACTCGGTCGACCGCGTCCGTCGCGGCACCATCGCGCTCGACGACGACGACGTCGAGGACCAGGCGCGCAGCTACCAGATCGTGCGCGACGGCCGGGTCGGCCACGAGCACTCGCTCGCCGAGCTGGTCACCGCGGTGCGCCACGGCGATCTGATCGCGACCGACACGCTGGTGCACCCGCTGACGCAGCGACGACTCAAGGTGATCGACGTGCCCGAGCTGCGGGTCGAGCTGGGCCGGGCCCAGGGCGCGCCGCCGCCGGTGATCGCCGCGCCGATCGCCGCGCCCATCGCCGAGCCCATCGCGCAGCGGCCGATGATGACCGTCACCGGCCGCTCGCACGCCGCGGGCACGCTGCTGTGGGTCGGCCTCGCGATCGCGGCCTTCGCCGGCGTGGGGGTGTGGCTGTGGCTGCAGTCCTCCGGCTGACGGTCGCGCTGCTGCTGGGGGCCGGCTGCGCCCACGATCACGCCCAGCTCGGACGCGACGCGCTGGCGCGCGGCGACGACCGCGAGGCGGCGCGGCAGTTCGAGGCCGCGCTGCAGCGCGACGACGATGCCTCGCTGTGGCGTGACCTCGCGCGCGCGCGTCAGCGCCAGGGCGACATCGACGGCGCACACGATGCCATCGTCGAGGCCGCCGAGCGTGCGCCCGAGGATCCCAGCATCGTGCTCGTGCGCGCGCAGCTGCGCTTCGCGCGGGAGGATCGCGAGGGCGCCGCGCGCGATGCCGCGTGGCTGCTGCCGCGGTTGCGCGGCGGCGGTGAGCTCGAGCGGCTCGCGGTGCTGTTGGTGCGGCTGGGCGATGCGCCCGCGGCGTTGCGCGCCGCGGCGCGTGCGGTCGAGGTCACAGGTGGCACCGCAGGCAGCTACGTCAACCTCGCGGTGCTCGCGACCGAGCTGCGCCGAACCGCAGCGGCGCGCGACGCCCTCGCGGAGGGTCGCAAGCGGCACCCGCGGGACCTCGCGCTGCTCGAGACCGAGGCGGCGTTCTTGTTGTCGCAGGGCCAGCTCGACGGCGCGCGGGCCGACTACGCCGCGATGCTCGATCGCCATGCGCACCCGGGCCTGGTCCACCTCGCGCTCGCGCTCATCGATCACGAGCGCGGCGCGCTCGACGACGCGAAGACCCACGCCGCCGCGGCGGTCGAGGCCGAGGGTCACGTGCGCGCCGACGTGCACTACACCTTGGTGGTGGTGCTGCGCGATCGCGGCGAGCTCGACGAGGCCCGCACGCGCCTGCGCAAGGCCCGGCGGCGCTTCCCCGCCGACGACGGACTCGCGCGGCTCGAGGCCGAGCTCGCCACGCGGTGAGTGCTCGTCCGCCGATGCCCACCGGCTCTGGTCGCCAAAAGCGACGGACGCGATGGGGTCCCGTGATCGACGACGCGCAGCGAGCTCGCCACGGACGCGAGCCCGTTCACGCCCGCGGCCGCGTCGCGCTGGGCGACAGCGCGCGCCAGCGTGCCGCCGCGGCCTGGGCCGGATCCTCGCCGCGCACGAACGCGGCCACGTCGTCGAGCGCGTCCTGCCCCCAGAACAGCTCGCCGTCGACGATCACGGTGGGCACGCCGAACACGCCCTGCGCGATCGCAGCGTCGGTCGCCTGCCGCAGCGCGTCCTTGATCGCGGGGGTCGTGGCCGCGGCGAGCAACGACGCCGCCGGCAGCCCGCGCGCCGCGAGGACGTCCGCGATCGTGGCCTCGTCCTGCACGCCCACGCCGCTGGCCCACACCGCGTCGAACAGCGCGTCGATCACTGCCGCGTCGCCTCGCGCCGCGGTCGCGACCCGCAGCGCGAGCAGCGGGTTGAACGGGTGGTGCGGCGGCGGCTGCAGCGGCACGCCCTGCCGCGCGGCGAGCCGCACCACGTGCTTGAACGTGTACACGCGCTTGGGTCCGATCTCTGCGGGCCCCTTTTGTCCCCACGTGTCGAGCATCGCCGCGAACAGCACCGGCGTCGCGACCAGCTCGCGCCCGCAGGCCGACGCCAGCGCGCCGACGCGCTTCCACGCGAGGTAGGCATAGGGCGAGATGACATCGAAGAGAAACTGCATGGCGGCCAGGGCGATCGTAGCGCGCACGCGGCCGCGCCCATGCACGCACCCTCGCGGTCCGCGGCCGCGTCTTCGCAGGGCCGCCGCCGCCGCCGCGGTCGTGTTGCCGGGCTTCACCGCAGGCTGCTAGCGTGGGTCGTCCGGCCGTGCCCACACCGTCCCGCCTGCTGCTGCCGCTGTCGCTCGCGCTGCTCGTGCCGCTGCAGCAGGCCCACGCCGACGCGCGCCACCGCTGGCCGCGCTGGCCCACCGAGATCAGCCGCGCCGCCGCCCCGCTCAAGCAGCGGGAGGAACAGGACCACGCGCGGGTCGAGGCCCTGCTCGAGCTCGACGCCTACGCCACCGAGGTGATCGAGCCGTGGCTGCTGCACGCGCTGGGCGATCCCAGCACCTCGGTCAAGCGCGAGGCGCTGCGGATCTGCTTCGAGCGCGAGCTCGCCAGCTGCGTGCCCTCGGCGCTGACGCTGTGGTCGGCGGTGTCGGAGCCGACGCTGCGGGTGGTCGCGCTGCGGGTGGTCGCGCTCGAGCCCGAGGGCGCAGGCTTCGACGCGCTCGCGGGCGCGCTGCGCGACGACAACGACACCATGCGCGCGCAGGCGGCCCAGATCCTGGGCTGGGCGCGGCTGCAGGGCGCCACGCGCGAGCGCGCGATCGCTGCGTTGCTGGCCAAGCTCGGCGATCTGTCCGCCAACGTGCGGCTGTTCGCGGTCGAGAGCCTGGGCCTGCTCGGCGCGCAGCCGGCCACGCTCGCACTCGCGCGGCTGCTCGACGACGCCGAGCCGACCGTGCGCATGGCCACCGCGCGCGCGCTGGGGCAGATCGGCGACGCTCGCGTCGCGGCCGCGCTCGCGCGCGCGCTCGCGGCTCCCAACGAGCCGCCGGTGACGCGATCGATCCTCGCCGCGCTCGCGCTGCTGCCCGGCGACGAGGCCGACCGCGAGCTGCTCGCCGCGCTCGACGAGACCCCCGCGGGTCTGTCCAGCGGCGATGTCGGCGAGCTGCTGGGGCTGCGGCCCGCGCCGTCGCAGGCCTTTCTCGACGGCGTCGCCGCGCGCCTGCGCGACCCCGCCGGCGCGCGCGCGGCGATGCGCGTG
>JAIBBS010000150.1 GCA_019694555.1 Nannocystaceae bacterium | reverse complement strand
AGGCCCGCGGCCACGCCTCCGACAGCCGCTTCTGTCGCCGCTGCGGCAGCCCGCTCACGGTCGGCGAGGCGCTCACGAGCTCGGGCTCGGTGCCGGTGGTGAAGCTTCCGCCGGGCGAGGGCTGAGATGCCGCCCGCGGATGCTGACGGTCTCTCGTCGCGAAGCGATGAGGGCTCGGGCGTGGCCGGCGGGCGTCGCCCGACGGAGCAAGGGCGGGCCGCCCGTCCCGATTGCTCGGGAGACGCGAAGGGCCCCCCCGATCAACCGATCGCTTCGACCTGCACGCGCGCGTCGTTGAAGGTCGCGCCGCCGCCGAGGTCCGCGAGCGTGTCGGGGCACAGCGCGTTGGCGGTCGCGCCGTTGTCGCTGTGGTGCGACCACATGCCCTTGGGCAGCATCACCACGCCGGGGCGCAGCGCGTCGTCGATCGTGACGCGGCAGTGCACCTCGCCGAGCTGGTTGAACACGCGGATCGGCGCGCCCTCGACCAGCGCACGCGCGGCCGCGTCGTGCGGGTGCATGCGCAACGCGACCTTGCGCCGATCGAGCTGACCGAAGCTCGAGCTGGTCTGCTTGGCGATCGCGGGCGTGATCAGGCACAGCGGGTGCGCGACGGTGCCGGGATCGTCGCGGTATTCGTACAGGCCGCCGTCGCACTCGCGGTCGAGCGCCTCGGGATGCAGATCGATGCGGCCGTCGGCCGTGGCCGGGAACACGTCGACGAACGCCACGCCGCCGGCCTGCGCCACGCCGCCCTCGCGCACGGTCGCGCGCGCCGACTCGGGCAGCGCGCTGCCGGCCAAGACCGCGGCCGCGAGCGCCTCGGGCTCGCGCACGTCGCCGGCGCGCGACAATCCCATGCGATCGCACAGCGCCAGGAACACCTCGGCGTTGCAGCGCGCCTGGCCCACCGGCGGCATCGCGGCGCGGGCGTGCTGCAGCGCCATCGCGCCGTAGCTGGTGCGCAGCTCGTCGTGCTCGAGGAAGGTGGTCGCGGGCAGCACCACGTCGGCGAAGCGCGCGGTGTCGGTCATGACCGCGTCGAACACGACCGTGAACAGATCCTCGCGCAGCAGACCGCGGTGCACCTCGCTCTGGTGCGGCAGCGTCGCCCAGGGGTTGCAGTTGTAGACGAACAGCGCGTGCACGCTCGCCGGTGCGGCCGTGAGCACGCGGCCGACCTGGTTCATGTTGACGGTGCGCACCGCCGGCGCAGCCTCGCCGATCGCGGCCTCGGTCGACAGCGGCAGCGCCCGCGAGTTGCTCATGGTGTAGCCGCCGCCGCGCACGCCGAACTTCCCTGCCAGCGCCGGCAGGGCCAGGATCGCCGCGATCGCGCTGCCACCGTTGCGGTTGCGCTCGGTGCCCCAGCCGCAGCGGATCACCGCCGGCGAGGCGGCGATGTAGCGCTGCAGCAGCGACTCGAGATCGGACTGCGGCACGTCACACACCGAGGCCGCACGCGCCAGCGACCACGCGCTCGCGCGCGCGGCATAGCGATCGAGCCCGTGGGTCCAGCGCTGCAGGAACGCGTGATCGACCGCGTCGCGCTGCAGCAGCGCGTGGCCCAGCGCCAGCGCCAGCGGCAGATCCGTGCCCGGTCGCACGGCCAGGTGCAGGTCGGCCTGCTTCGCCAGCGGCGTGCGGCGGGGATCGATCACCACCAGCGTCGCACCGCGCTCGCGCGCGCGCTGCAGCACCGGCACCAGATGGATGCCCGAGGCCGACGGGTTGCAGCCCCACAGGATCACCAGCTTCGCGTGCTCGTAGTCGGGCAGCGCGACGCCGGGCATCTTGCCGTACAGCGCCGTGGCGGCGCTGCCCGAGGGCGCGGCGCACAGTGTCCGCGCCAGCGCCGAGGCGCCCAGGCGCCGGAACATGCGCGCGTCGACGCAATCCTGCGTGAGCGCGCCGTTGCTGCCGCCGTAGCACAGCGGCAGGATCGCCTCTCCGCCGTGTCGCGCACGCACGTCGAGCAGCGACGTGGCCACGCGATCGAGCGCCTCGTCCCACGACGCGACGCGGAAGCGGCCCTCGCCCTTGGCACCCGCGCGCAACAGCGGCTGCGCCACGCGCTCGGCCCCGTGCACGTGCTTGGCCAGGCCGCGGACCTTGGCGCACACGAAGCCGGCGGTGAAGGGGTTGCGCGCGTCGCCGTCGACGCGCAGCAGTCGACCGTCGTCGTCGACCGTGACCGAGAGGCTGCAGCCGTCGGGGCAATCGAGCGGGCAGGCGCTTTCGCGGGTGTGCATGGCGCCGCCCGGACGCGATCAGCGACGCGCGGATTCCCGCAGCGTCAGCACCTCGACGCCGTCGTCGGTCACGAGCACGGTGTGCTCGGCCTGTGCGGACAGCCGCCCGTCGCGCGTGACCGCGGTCCAGCCGTCCTCGAGCACGTCACACTGGTGCGTGCCCTCGTTGATCATCGGCTCGATGGTGAAGGTCATGCCCACGCGCATGCGCATGCCGGTGCCGCGGCGGCCGACGTGCGAGACCTGCGGCGCGGTGTGGAACTCGCGGCCGATGCCGTGGCCGCAGAAGGCCTCGACCACGCCGTAGCCGTGCTGCTTGTTGGCGTACTCGACGATGGCCGCGCCGATGTCACCGATGCGCTTGTCGGGGCCGACCTCCTGGATGCCCAGCCACAGCGAGCGGCGCGTGACCTCGACCAGCTTGCGCGCGGCCTCGTCGACCTCGCCGACGAAGAACATCTCCGAGGTGTCGCCGTGGAAGCCGTCGAGGATGGTGGTGATGTCGAGGTTGACGATGTCGCCCGAGCGCAGCTCGCGATCGCCGGGGATGCCGTGGCACACGACCTCGTTGATCGAGGTGCAGATCGACTTGGGGAAGCCCTTGTAGTTCAGCGGCGCGGGGTAGGCCCCGTGCTTGACGATGTACTCGTGACAGATGCGGTCGAGCTCGCCGGTGGTGACGCCGGGCTTGACGTAGGGCTCGACGTGATCGAGCACGTCCGCGGCGAGCCGGCAGCTGCGTCGCATCTTCTCGATCTCGTGCTTGGACTTGATGTCGATGGCCACGGCGGTCTTGGGTCGCGCCCCCGGCGCGCCCCTTGCCGGCAGTCTAGCAGGCCGCGGTCGCGTGCCGCCGGCTGCGGTCGCGTCCGCGGGGTGCGGGTCCGCGCGTCGGGGCCGGGGCGCGGTGGTTGGCACGCCCAGGGCGGCTGTGCCAGGCTCCCGGCCGGCGATGGACGCCGCTGGATCCGCGACGCGATCGGCGAGGCCGGTGTTCGATGCACTGGCGTCGCGGCGCTTCGTCGTGGTCAGCGGCAAGGGCGGCGTCGGCCGCACCACCGTCGCGGCGATGTGCGGGCTCGAGCTCGCGGCCCGCGGCGCGAAGGTGCTGGTCGCGACCACCGGCCACGACGATCGGCTGGGCTGGATGCTGGGCAGCGCCACGCTCACCGACAAGCCGCTGCGGGTCGCCGAGGGGCTGTTCGTGCAGCGGCTGTTCGCGCCGACGTGCATCCGCGAGTACGGCGCCCTGGTGCTGCGCAGCGCCCGGGTCTCGAGCCTGGTGTTCGACAACCGCATCGTGGCGCGCCTGATGCGGGCGATCCCCGGTCTCGACGACTTCTCGCTGCTGGGCAAGGCGTGGCACGAGGCCTTCCGCGGAGGCGACTACGACGTGGTCGTGTTCGACGGGCCCGCGACGGGCCACCTCCTGTACACCCTCGGGGTGCCGCGGGCGATCCTCTCCACCATCGCGCCCGGGCCGCTGGTGCGCGAGGCCGAGCTGATGCAGCGACACCTCGAGGACACCGAGCGCACCGCCGCGGTGCTCGTGGGTCTGCCCGAGCGCTGGCCGCTGACCGAGCTCGACGAGCTCGGCGTCGCGCTGCGGCAGCAGGTCGGCCTGCCGGTCGCGGCGGTGGTGGTCAACGGCTTGTGGCCGCACGCGTGCCCGGGGCAGCAGGGTCTGCACGCCGGCGATGCTGCGGCCGCGGCGCTGCAGCGGTTGGCCGACGCGGCCGCGGTCGGAGCGCGGCAGCGTCAGGAGCTGGCGGCGTGGCGCGCGGCGTCGGGCGCATCGCGATCGACGGTGGTGACGTTGCCGTGGCGCTTCGACGGCGCGGGCAGCATCGCGGCGCTGCGTTCGCTCGCCGAGCACGGCGTGGTCGTCGATCAACCGGAGGTCGCGACGTGAGGCTCGAGCTCGCACAGCACCGCGCCGGCCTCGACGGCCTCGCCCGCGTTCACGGCCACGCGCACGACGGTCGCGGCACCGGCGGAGCGCACCTCGTTCTCCATCTTCATCGCCTCGACGATCACCATCGGCGTGTCGGCGGCGACGCGATCGCCTTCGCGCACGAGCACGCGCACGATTCGTCCCGGCATCGGCGAGCGCAGGGTCTTGCCCGCGGCATCGGCTCGATGCGCGCCGCCCAGGGCCGCGAGCGCGGCCTGCTGTTGCGTGAGCACCTGCACCGCGTGCACCAGACCCGCGCTGCCGGCCTGGCGCGGATCGACGCCGCCGGCCACGTGCACGACCGTGCGCGTGCCGTCGCCGCCGGTCACCGCCGCGCGCCCGTCGCTGCCCACCAGCACGTGCAGCGCTTCGCCGTCGACCACCGTGGTGCCGCCCTCGCGGACCTCGACGGTGTGCTCGCGCTCGCCCACGCGGACGCGGTAGCTGCGGCTGCCCTGCGGTGTGGCCATGGCGCGCACCCTAACAGGATGCGGAGGCGCTGGCATGACTGCTGACGCGACGCTGCAGATCCCGGCCACGCGTCGCGTCGCGCTGGTCGTGGGCCCCGGCGGCGTGGGCAAGACCACCGTCGCCGCGGCGTTGGCGGTGCGCGCGGCCGCGGTCGGTCGCCGCACCATCGTCGTGACCATCGATCCCTCGCGCCGCCTGGCGCAGGCCCTGGGTCTGGGCCCCAGCTCCGGTCACGCGCCCGGCGACGTCGCGCGGGTCGAGATCGACGGCGCGCGCCTCGACGCGCTGTTGCTCGACACCCAGCGCACCTTCGACACCATCGTGCGCGAGCACTCGCCGAACAAGGCCGCGGCCGAGGCGATGCTGGTCAACCCGATCTACCGCGCGATGGTGCGATCGCTGGGCGGCGCGCTCGAGTACGCCGCGACCGCGCAGGTGCACATGCTCGCGTCGAGCGGACAGTACGACCTGGTCGTGCTCGACACGCCGCCGACCGCCAACGCGATCGACTTCCTCGAGGCGCCGTCGCAGATCGCCGAGGTCGCGAGCAACCCCGCGGCGAAGTTCCTCGCGCAGTCGGGGCGGCTGGGCATGCGCTTTCTGGGCCTGGGCAGCGGCCTGGTGCTCAAGGTGCTCGAGTCGGTCGGTGGCGGCGCGTTCGTCGGCGATCTCGGCCGCTTCCTCGCCGACTTCGGCGCGGTGCTGACGGAGTTCCAGCGTCGCGCCGGCGCGCTCGCGGACGTGCTGACCTCGCCCAGCACCGGCGTGGTGCTGACCACCGCCGCGACCGAGTTCAGCGTGCGCGAGGCGCTGGCGTTCCTGGTGGTGCTGGTCGAGCGCAAGCTGCGGGTCGACGGCGTGATCCTCAATCGCGTCGACGGCGAGGTGCCGCCGTGGCCCGGCGACGACGCGGTGCGCGAGGTGCTGGCGCGCGAGGGCGGCGACGTCGAGGCCGCGCTGGCGCAGGCACGCGCGCTGCACCACGATCTGGGCCATCAGGCCGCGACCGCGCGCGCGGCCGAGCAAGCCCTGCGCGAGCGTTGGCCGCGGACGCCGCTGGTGTTGGTGCCGCGCATGGTGCCGCCGCCGTCGTCGCTCGCGGAGCTGCGTGCGATGGGCGCGTCGATCTGGCCGACCGGCGCCTGACAGGCCCCCCCGCGGACGCTGCGGGAGTCTCGTGGCGAAGCGACCGCCCGCCGAGGGTCCTGGGACCGGCGCGTCCTCAGAAGGTCGAGCCCCGCGATCACACGCAGTGGAGCTCGCGCAGCCGCAGCGCGGTCACGACCTCGACCAGCGCGCCGAAGTCCGCGAGGTCGTGGCCGCTGAGCGTACCCAGTCGCTGCAGTCGATAGCGCACGGTGTTGACGTGCACGCCCAAGACCTCGGCGGCGCGGGCCGGCGACTGGCCGTGCTGCAGGAACACGCGCAGCGTCGCGAGCAGCTCGCCGCCGTTGCCGTCCTCGGCGATCAGCGCGTCGACCCACGCGGGGATGCGGCGGCGCGTCAGCGCGTCGGCCTGCTGCACCACCTCGTCGAACAGCGACACCTGCGCCAGCGCGCACACCGGGCGCTCGGCGGTGGCGTGGGCCAGCGCGCGGCGGGCCTCCTCGAAGCCGCGCGGGATCTCCGACAGCACGCGGCACGGCGCGCCGATGCCCGCGCGCGCACCGGTGGACTCGAGTGCCACGCGCACCGCCGACGCGATGGTCGCGTCGAGTCCGGCGGCGCCGTCGCGTTGGTGCAGCGCGACCACGCCGACGAGGTGACCGTGGCGCGGCACCACCAGCGCGGGCCCACCCTCGCTCGACAGCCCGCGCGCGACGGTCTCGGCGACGGCCTCGAGCGCGACGGCATCGCGGCCGGGCCACACCACGAACACCTGCGCGCCGCGGTTGGCCGACAGCCCGAACGCCGCCAGTCGCAGCGCCAGCTCGCCGTCGTCGCTGGGCTCGCCCGCGAGCAGGTGCGCGAGCAGCTGCTCGCGCGCGGCCGCGGCGGCGACGGTCGTGCGCTCGCGATGGGCGCTGTAGGCTTGCGTGCACGCGGCGCTGATGGCCTCGAAGTACGCCAACGCGAGCTCGCCCAGGTGCGCGAGGATCTCGCGGTCGACGCGGTGGCTCGCCGCGGCCGCAGCGATGGTGTCCCAGGTGACGCGATAGCCCACGCGATAGGCGTGCAGCAGCGTCGCCAGCGGCACCATCTGTCGCGCGCGCAGCGTCACCAGCTCGCGCACGAAGCCCAGCTCGCCCGCGGTCGGAGGCGAGCCGCGTCGCATCACCGCGAGCACGCAGCGCGCGTGCTCGCGGCAGTGCCCGCGCATCTGCGCGATGCGATCGGCGTCGCGGACCTCGGCGTAGAACGGGATCTCGGCGGTGGTCGCCGCAGTCATCGCGTCCGCCATCGCGTCCACGTCGACCTCGGCGAGCACCGCCACGCACGCGGCCTCGCGATCCGCCCGCAACGACACCCGGGCAGCAGCGTAGCGCTTCCGGCCGCGGTGCGGGGCGCCGCGGCCGCGCGGTTCCGGAAGCGAACGGCTTGATCCCGCAAGCGGACGTCAGCGCAGCAGCGACTCGAGTCGATCGAGCTCGGCGGCGGTGCCGACGCTGGCGCGCACGCAGCCGCGCAGCCGCGGATGCGCGCCCATGTCCTTGATGAGCACGCCGTGCGCGGCGAGGCGGGCGCACAGCGCCGCGGCCTGCTCGGCGCTGCCCAGCCGCGCCAGCACGAGGTTGGCGGCGGACGGGAACACGTGCGCGTCGGGGATCCGCGCCAGCAAGGCGCAGAGCCGCGCACGCTGCTCGATCGCGGTCGCGATCATCTGCTGCTGCTCCGCGCCGAAGCGGGTCAGCACCGCCTCGGCCAGCGCGAGCGAGGTCTGCGAGACGTTGTATGGGTGGCGGATCTTGTCGAGCGCGGCGGCCAGCACCGGCGTCGCGATGGCGTAGCCGACCCGCAGCGCCGCGAGCCCGACCTTCGACAGCGTCGCCATGTACACCAGGTTGTCGGGCGCGTCGGCGCGCCACAGCGAGGCACCCGGTGCGTAGGCGATGTAGGCCTCGTCGAGGACGAACACGACCTCGGGGTGGGCCGCGACGAGCTCGCCGATCAGCGTCGACGACCACAGCGTGCCGGTGGGGTTGTTGGGCCGGGCGAGGAAGCACACCGTCGCGCCGTCCAGCGCGCGGTGCATCGCCGCGCCGTCGAGCTCCATCGCGTCGTCGAGCGGGACCTCGCGGACGTCGTAGCCGAGCACGCGCGCGCTCAGCCGGTACATCACGAAGGTCGGCGACGGGATCACCAGCGTCGGCGTGTGCGCGCCGCCCAGCGCCGTGAGCACGAACGAGATGATCTCGTCGCTGCCGTTGCCCAGCACGATGCGGGCGGGATCACAGCCGTGGCGCTGGCCCAGCACCGCGCGCAGCGATCGCCCCGAGGTGTCGGGGTAGCGGCCCAGCTCGACGGTGCGCACGAGCTCGGCCAGCGCGGCCATGACGTGGGCGGGCCACGGTTCGGGCAGCTCGTTGGCGTGCATGCGCGCGAACGCCTGCGCCGGCGGCACGTCGTACGCGACCAGCTCGGCCAGCTGCGGCCGCAGGTTGCGTTGCCACGGCGCCTCGCTCATCGCGGGTCCTTCTGTCGCGCCAGCCGCAGCTCGACCGCGCGCGCGTGGGCCTCGAGCCCCTCGGCGCGCGCGAGCGTGGTGATGGCCTCGGCCTGCGCCGCGAGCCCCGACGCGCTCAGCCGCAGCACCGAGGTCAGCTTGATGAAGTCGGCCACGCCCAGCGGCGAGGCGAAGCGCGCGGCGCCGGCGGTCGGCAGCACGTGGCTGGGCCCGGCGGTGTAGTCGCCCGCGGCCTCGGGCGTGTGCGCACCGACGAAGATCGCCCCCGCGGTCCGCAGCGACGGCACCATCGCCTCGGGCTCGCGCACCAGCAGCTCGAGGTGCTCGGGCGCGTAGTCGTTGGCGCAGCGCAGCATCGCGTCGCGATCGCGCACCAGCACCGCCGCGCCGTGATCGCGCAGCGCCGCGGCGGCGATCTCGGCGCGCGGCAGCGTCGCGAGCTGCTCGCGCAGGGCCTGCTGCACCGCATCGGCGAGCGCGGCGTCGTCGGTCACCAGCACCGCGCACGCGAGCGGATCGTGCTCGGCTTGGCTCAGCAGATCGGCCGCGACCACGTGCGCGTCGGCGCTGCCGTCGGCGAGCACGAGGATCTCGCTGGGTCCGGCGATGCCGTCGATGTCGCAGACGCCGAAGACCTGGCGCTTGGCCGCGGTGACCCACGCGTTGCCGGGGCCGACGATCTTGTCGACGCGCGGCACCGCGGCGGTGCCGAACGCCGCCGCCGCGATGGCCTGGGCGCCACCGAGCTGGAACACGCGATCGACCCCGGCGATCGCCGCGGCACACAGCACCACGTCGGCGGGGCGCGGCGTGAACAACAACACCTCGTCGACCCCGGCGACCTTGGCCGGGATCGCGGCCATGAGCACCGACGAGGGATACGCCGCGGTGCCGCCGGGGGCGTACACCGCCACGCGCCGCAGCGGCGTCGGCCGCGTCTGCAGCTGCGCCTGCTCGTCCTGCAGCCCGGTGGTGTGCGGCAGCTGCGTGCGCGCGAACGCGGTGATGCGCGCGGCCGCCAGCGCCAACGCCTCGCGCACCGCCGGGGCCACGCGGGCGTCGGCCTCGCGACGGGCCTCGGCGCCGAGCTCGAACTGCGACGCGGTCAGCTCGCGACGCTCGAGCCGCGCGGTGTGTTCGATCACCGCCGCATCGCCGCGTCGACGCACGTCGTCGACGATCGCGGCGGCCTCCGCGTCGGCGCTGCCGGCGAGTCCCGCCGCGCGGGCGCAGCGTGACGTCCACGCGGCGCGGGCGTCGGCGTCGTCGGACCGCAGATCGATCCGCGGCAGGACCAGGGGCGCAGAGGTCATGGCCGCGACGCTAGCAGGGTGTTCGCGGCAGCGTCTCGCGTTCTTCGCAGCGCCGCGTGCGTGGGCGCGCTGCGACACCGGGCCACAGTGGTAGGGTAGGGCCATGCCCTCGCCGCGCCTGCTCGCGCTGTCGCTCGCGTGCGCGTGCGCGTGCGGTCACGGCGGCGACGGCGAGGCCGGCGACGAGCACCCGACCAAGGACAAGCCCATGACCAGCGGCGACGCCGACGGCTCGGGCTCGACCACGGTGTTCGAGCTGCCGATGGCGGACGGCGATCGCTGCGACGAGGCGGTCGAGCTCGGCGCGGCGCCGTGGCGCAGCAGCCTGTGGAACGCGGCCTCGGACCTCGGCGGTGCCTGCGGTGCCGGGGGCCCCGAGGTGTTCGCGCGCGTGCGGACGCAGGTGCCCGCGGATCTCGAGCTGAGCGCGCGCGGCAGCGGCTTCGTGCCGCGCGTCGGCGTGCTCGGGGGCTCGTGCGCGTCGTCGTGGCAAGGTGGCGGCGCGGCGCTGGGGTGCGGGCATGGCTTGCCGCTGACGCTGCTCGATCTCGCGGCGGGCAGCGAGCTCGTGGTCGCCGTCGGTGTCGACGCCGACGATCCCGCGCTCGCCGCGGCGCTGGGCGCCGACGATCTCGGCTTCGAGCTGACCGCACGTTGGCGTGCGACCGTGCGCGAGCACGACACCTGCGGCCTGCCGGGCCTGGGTCGCTGCGAGACCGGCACGGTGTGCGTGGCACAGCCGGGCGCCGCGGGCACGTGCGAGCGCGTCGCGGGCGACGACTGCGCCTCGGCCGAGCCGGTCGCGCTCGTGTCGGGGCAGCCGGTCGCGCGCACGATCGACGCGAGCGCGCCGCACGACGATGCCCACGCGCACGCGTGCACCGGTGCGCATCGGCGCGAGCACGTGCTGCTCGCGTCGTGGGATCCCGCCGAGGTCGCGACCGGCGCGACGCTGACGGTCACGACCGCGGCCGCCGACGTCGGCCTCGCCGTGCGAGCGCCCGGCTGCCTGCCGCAGCAGGCGCTGGGCTGCGCCGCGCCCGATGCGGCCGCTGCAGACGGCACCGCGTTGGTCATCGAGATCGCACCGCCGCGCGCGGGTGGTCCCGCGCTGCAGGCCGCCTACGTGTTCGTGGAGTTCCCGGTCGACGATCCCTCGCTCGCGGCGAGTGAGCTAGGTCCCTTCGAGGTCACGCTCGCGCTCGCTCCGCCCGCCGGCGGGCCTTGATCGGCCCCGGGGCCGCTGCCATGCTCCGGCCCCGACAAGGCGCTGGGCAGCGGGCATGCGAGCCCGTGCAGCACCAGCGCCTCGATCGATCCGGAAAGGTATCTCCATGGCCCGCCGTCTGTTCACCAGCGAGTCCGTCACCGAAGGACATCCCGACAAGATCTGCGACAAGGTCAGCGACTCGATCCTCGATGCGATCATCGCCAAGGATCCGCGCTGCCGCGTCGCGTGCGAGACCCTGGTGAAGACCGGCTACGTCAACGTCGCCGGCGAGGTCACGACCAGCACCTACGTCGACATCCCCTCGATCGTGCGCCGCACCATCCGCGAGATCGGCTACACGAGCTCGGCGATGGGCTTCGACGCCGACAGCTGCGGCGTGCTGGTCGCGCTCGAGGCCCAGAGCCCCGACATCTCGCTGGGCGTCGACGGCAAGGGCGTCTACAGCGACGAGCAGGGCGCCGGCGATCAGGGCATGATGTTCGGCTACGCCTGCACCGAGACGCCGGAGCTGATGCCGCTGCCGATCTCGCTGGCGCACAAGCTGACCCGCCGCCTGACCTACGTGCGTCGGCGCGAGAGCGACAGCTTCCTGCGCCCCGACGGCAAGAGCCAGGTCACCGTCGAGTACGACGGCATGACGCCCAAGCGCGTCGACGCGGTCGTGGTCTCGACCCAGCACCGCGAGGACGTCACCCACGCGACGCTCAAGGAATTCATCATGGAGGAGGTCATCAAGCCGACCGTGCCGGCGACCCTCCTCGACCACGACACCAAGTACTTCGTGAACCCCACCGGCCGCTTCGTCATCGGTGGCCCCATGGGTGACTCGGGTCTGACCGGTCGCAAGATCATCGTCGACACCTACGGCGGCATGGGCCGTCACGGCGGCGGCGCGTTCTCGGGCAAGGATCCGTCGAAGGTCGATCGCAGCGCCGCCTACTACGCGCGCTTCATCGCCAAGCACCTCGTGGCCGCGGGTCTGGCCGAGCGCGTCGAGGTCCAGCTCGCCTACGCCATCGGCGTGGCCAAGCCGGTCAGCGTGCTGGTCGAGAGCTTCGGCACCGGCCGCGTGCCCGACGATCGCCTCAGCGAGATCGTGCTCAAGCACTTCGACGCGCGTCCCGGTCGCCTGATCGCCGAGCTCGATCTGCTCAAGCCCATCTACGCGCAGACGGCCGCCTACGGTCACTTCGGCCGCGAGGAGCACGACTTCAGCTGGGAGCGCCTGCCCAAGCTCGAGTCGCTGCGCGGCGAGAAGTGAGAGGCCGTCCGCGGATGCTGACGATCTTCTGCATCCGCTGAATCCGTCGCCCCGCGGGGCAACCACGGCAAAGGGCCGCGCGATCCCAGTCGGGATCGGGCGGCCCTCGTCGTTTCAGCGAGCGGTCGGGCTCAGGCGGGGGCGCACTCGGCCATGCAGTTCGTGCTGTTGCAGCCCTGCAGCGGCAGCGCCTCGGGCGGCAGGTTCTCGATGCCGCAGTCCGTCTGGCACTGCATCAGCGCGTCGAGACCCATCTCGTCCACGCACTGCACGAGGCACTGGCAGTCGGGGTTGGCCTCGCACGCGGTGAGCTCGTCGCAGCAGTTCTCCTTGGTGCAGGTCGCGCACGCGTCGTCGTCCGCCGCGGGAGCGCAGACGTCACCGCCGGTGCCGCTGCCGCCGGAGGTGTCGGGGTCGGTGCTGGCACCCGAGCTCGACTCGGCGCCGCCGCTGCTGCTCGCGTCGGTGGTCGTCATGGTCGCCGAGGCGGAGGCGGAGGCGGAGGCCGAGTCGGTGGCGGAGGCCGAGGCCGAATCGGTCGCCGAGGCGGAGGCGGAATCGGTGGCGGAGGCCGAGGCGGAGCTCGAGCCGCTCTCTGCGCCGGTCTCGCCGCTGCCGTCGTCGCCGCCGCAGGCAGCGAGGGTGAGGGCAAGGGCAGGAAGGATCAGGGCAAGCGTCTTGGTCATGGGAATCTCCAGGAAGGACGGCGGGCACCCTAGCCGCGCCGCGGCCGAAAGCCAAGAGAGCGGTGCGAGCCCTGGTCCGAACCGGTCGTGCGTGCGGGCTGGGCTACGGATCGGGCGCGTCCGAGCCCGCGGGTTGCGGGGACGCGGGTCGATCGCGCGCGCGCCAGGCCGCCACGACCTGCAGCGCGTGCTTGCACGTCGCCTCCGGTCGATCGCGGCAGGCACGTTCCGACGCGTCGACCAAGGCCTCGGCGCGGGCGCGCGCCGCGGGGTCCTCGCGTAGCACCTCGGCGAGCACCAGCCGCGTCTCGGCCAGCAGCGCCGGGGCTTCATGGTTGCGCTCGCGGATCGCCAGCGCTGCCTCGAGCCGCGCCCTGGCACCGGCGACGTCGCCCGCCTCCGCGAGCATGCGACCGAGCGTCGTCAGCGGATAGGCCACCATGGTGTGCTCGGCACCGTACGCCTCGGTCAAGGTCTCGATCGCGCGCTCGAGTCGCGCGCGAGCCTCGGCCTCGCGACCGAGGCTCGCGAGCGCGTCGGCGGCGTTGTAGTCGAGCATGGCCACGCGCACGTGCTCGCGGCCCACGCCGCGCTGCATCAGCGCGATGGCGCGTTCGTAGTAGGACAGCGCGCGCGCGGGATCGCCTTGGCCCATCGCGACGTTGCCGAGGTTGCCCAGCGGTCGCGCGACGTCGGGGTGATGCGGGCCCAGGCCCTGCTCGAGCATGGTGATGGCGCGCTCGTAGGCCGCGGCCGCCAACGCGGTCTCGCCGAGCGTGTCGTAGACGTTGGCGAGCTGGTTGGTCGCGCGCGCGGTCCACAGATCGGTGAGGCCGAACACGTGCTCCGCCAACGCGACCGCGCGCTGGGCCGAGGACAGCGCCGCGTCGGTCTTGGCCGCGAACAGCTCGAGCTCCGCCTGCGCGAGCGCCAGCTCGATCGCGATCGGACCGTCGGTGTCGATGCGCGCGAGCATGGCCGCGCCCTGGCGACGCCATCGCTCGCCCTCGTCGCGTCGCGCAGAGCCCGAGCCCACCGCGCGCACGAGCACCACGGCGGCCCGCGCGGCGAGATCGTCGCGGCCGGCGGTCAGCGCCAGCGTCCACGCGTCGAAGCCGTGGCGCTCGGCCTGCGCGAAGTCGGTCAGCTCCTGTGCCAACAGGGCCCGCGCGAGTGCGAGCTCGGCCGCGCCCGCGCCGGCTTCGGCGCCCGGCCCCGCAATTGCGGCCAGGGCCCGTGCCGCGTCGTCGAGCGCGGCCTGGGCCAGCTCGACCTGGCCGGCGTTCATGCTCGCGTCGGCGCGCGCGAGCGCGGCGGCCAGCTCGGGCGCGTCCGCGTGTCCACCGGGCGCGCGCGTGCAGTCGGCGGGACGACCCAGGGCCGCCACCGCGGTCGCGGCCCGCTGCACCGTGCGCGCGTCGACATCGTGGGTGAGCGTGTCGAGCAGCGCATCGAAGCGCAGCCGCTCGCGCTGCAGGCACGTGGCCACTGCACTGTGGGCCGGGATCTGCGGCGCGAGACACTCGCGCTGCCACGCGTCGCGCCAGTGTTCGGCGTGGCGATCGAGGCCTGCGATCACGTGCGCGGCGGCCTCGTCGGCGTAGCCCAGCGAGGTCGCCGCGAACGCCTCGCCGATCGCCGCGCGGCGTCCGTCGTCGTAGCTGCTCGCGAGCGGATCCTCGGCGCAGGCGCGCTCGCGTCGCGCGCCCGCGACCAGCCAACCCGCCGCGAGCACGCCCACCACCGCGGCCCCGGTCGCGATCCGCAGCCGTCGCCGTCGCAGCGCGGTGGGGCTGTTCGACAGCGCCTGCTGCAGTGCGCGCATCGACGGCCAGCGCCGCGCGGGATCGGGCTGCAGCCCGCGCTGCAGCACCTGCACCAGCCACGCGGGCACGCCCGTGCCGGTGGGCGCACGCGGCGGCCCGGCGAGCTTCGCCGCGATCAAGGCCTCGGCGGTGTCGCCGACGAACGGCCGCGTGCGCCACAGCGCCTCGAACAAGGTCACGCAGAACGCGAACTGATCGCAGCGTCCGTCGATGGGTTCGCCGCGGTGCTGCTCCGGGGCCATGTACGCCGGCGTGCCCAGCACCGCGCCGTGTTGGGTCAACGCCGCCGACAGCGAGTCGCTGGCGTCGCGCGGGTGCAGCAGCGTGGCACCGGATGCGGACGCGGACGCATCGCCGCCGTGGCGCGCGAGGCCGAAGTCCATCACGCGCACGCGGCCGTCGTCGCCGACCATCACGTTGGCGGGCTTGAAGTCGCGGTGGACCAGCCCGGCCTCGTGCGCGACCGCGAGACCGGCGGCGGCCTGCTGCATGACCTCGAGCACCGCGTCGGTCGAGCGCGGCTGCGCGGCGAGCCAGCGCTGCAGCGTGACCCCTGCGACGAACTCCATCGCGATGAAGAGGTGCTCGTCGACGCGCTCGACGTCGTAGACCGCGACGACGTTGGGGTGCGACAGCTGGGCCATGCTCCGGGCCTCGCGCACGACCCGGGCCTCCTCGCTGCCGTCGTCGCGGCCGGGGCGCAGCAGCTTGAGCGCGACCTCGCGGTGGAGCTTGGGATCGTAGGCGCGGAAGACCTGGCCCATGCCGCCGCGGCCGACACACTCGACCAGCAGGTAGCGGCCCAGCGACGCGCCCCGCAGCAGCAGTGGCGGCGCGGTGCGGCCGTCGTCGGTGTCGAGCTCGACCGTGTCCAGCGCGAGCGTGGGTGGCTCGTCGCCGGGCGCCGGTGGGCTGGCCTCGACCGACATCCTGGCAGCATATCGGATCCGTGCGCGCGCCCCCGCGCTCGCGCCGGGGCACGGTTCAGGCGTGCGCGGTGGCGTCGCGGGTGCGTTGCCACAGGTGCTCGAGCACGTCGCCGACGCCTTCGATCACCGGCAGCGATCGCGGCGACAGGAACACGTCGAAGCTGTGGTGCGCGCCCGCGAGCTCGGCGAACCACACCGGCGCGCGCGAGACCTCGCGCAGCGCGGCCACGAACGCGCGCGCATCCGCCAGCGGTGCCAGCGTGTCGCGGTCGCCGTGGATCACGAAGAACGGCGGCGCGTCGGCGTGCACGCGATCGAGCGGCGACGCGGCACGGAAGCGCTCGGGCTCGTCGCGCAGCCGCGCCTTCATCACCAGCGGCTCGATCAGCCGCGCCATGAAGCCGGGCGCATGCTGCTGCGCGCGGTCGGTCAGATCGTAGACGCCGTACAGCGGCACCGCCGCCTGCACGCGGGTGTCGGCCTGCTCGAAGCCCGGTTGCAGCGCTGCATCGCCGGCGGTGAGCGCGGCCATGGCCGCGAGGTGCCCACCGGCGGAGCCGCCGGTGATCGCGATGAAGTCGGGATCGACGTCGTACTGCGCCGCGTGCTCGCGCACCCACGCGATCGCGGTCTTGATGTCGACCAGCGGATCGGGCCAGGTCGCGCGCGGGCACAGGCGATAGTTGACGTTGAAGCCGACGAAGCCGCGGTCGCTGAGCTGGGTCATCAGCGGCACGCCCTGCTCGCGCTTGTCGCCGACGACCCACGCGCCGCCGTGGATCTGGATCACCGCCGGGCGCGGTCCGACGACGCCTGGCGGCGGGCGGTACACGTCGAGCCGCAGGCGGATCCCGCCCGGCCGCGCGTAGACCACGTCGCGCGTCACACGGGTGCCGGTGCGTCGCAGCGGGAACGGCAGCGCCAGCTTCGACCACGGCAGGGTCTGGCTGCGCCGCAGCGGGCCCAACGTCGCGGCCATGACCCGCACCGCACCGCGGCCTTGCAGCACCAACACCACCAGGCCCAGCCACGACGCGATCGCCAGCGCGAGGCCCAGCTGGCCCGGCCACGCCGACAGCGCGCCCAGGCCCACGAACACCACCGCGGCGAGCAGCTGCCACAGCAGGTGCAGCGCCGCGAGCTCGGCGACGAACATCGCGAAGACGAAGCTCGGCAGCAGCAACCAGCGCGAGCGCCGTGCCGGCACGAACGCGTTCCACGTGAACGCGGCGCCGACCAGGGTCGCGGCGAGGAACAGCCAGCTCGTCACGTGGGCGGGCACGGCGGCGGCAGTGTCGCTGGCGGCGCGGCGGTGCGCCCGCGCAACGGCTGCGCCGGCGGCATCACAGCACGATCGCGACCTTGCTCGGATCGGCGGGGTCGATCATCACCTGCACGGTCGAGCCCGGCTGGATGCGGGGGATCGCCAGCTGCGAGACGATCATCGTGGTCTGCGCCGCGTAGGGCTGGCCGCCCTGGGGATACACGTGCAGCTGGAAGCCGACCTGCGGGCTGTCGTTCACGCGCACGCCGGTCTCCCAGATGTTGACGATCGAGGCCTGCCCGGGCAGCCCGCGCGAGAGGATCCGGCTGCGCTCGGCCGAGCCACGCAGCAGTCGCGTGAGCACCACGATCGGGATCGCGAGGCCCAGCACCATCATCGGTACGAAGTACCAGGGCATCCATGTGAACACCGACATCGCGTGTGGCTCCTCGTGGTTCGTGCCCGCGTCGTGCGGGCGAACGCCAACCACGATACGCCAACCGCGGCGAACGTGGCCGAACGGGCAACGATTGTCCTTTCGGCCGGGTTCTGCGGCCCATTGTCGGCCGCGCGCGCGTGTGCGTGAAGGCAACGAGTTGCGCTACCAATGAAGACGCTGCGCGATCATGACCCACCCCGACTACGAGGCGCTGCTGGCCGCGTTCGCGCGGGTCGACGCGAGCATCAAGACCTGCGATCGCGGCGGCGTCGACGGCTATACCCACATCCACTCGGGCACGCAGATCCGCGGACACCGCTGTGCGAGCCACTGGGTGCTGGTCGAACGCAGCAACGGCACCGTCGCGCTGCGCGATCCCATCGGTCGCAAGCTCGGCGGTGAACCGCGGGTGGCGCTGCCGATCAGCGATCATCCGCTGGGCTGGTCGGTGCGCGCCGACTTCGGCCGCTACGGCTGGGGTTTCGACGCCGTGATGCTGGCGCGACGTTGGCCCACGCTCGAGCACTTCGCGCGCGACGTCATCGCGGCGGCGGAAGAGCACGGCGGCTGGTGAGCGGCGCCGCGCCGGTGCCGGCGAGCGCGGCGATGCAGCGCGCGCGGGCGTCGGCGTCGAGTCCTTCGCGCAGGTGCAGCTGCTGCGCCGCGATCGCCGGGCCGCCGCGGGGCGCGACGGTGTCGCTGCGCACCACGATGCACGCACCGAAGCTGTCGGGCGGCAGCGTGATGGTCTCGCCGCGCTCGACCCACGCGACCAGCTGTTCGCTGGGGTCGGGTCCGCCGACGCTGCGATAGGCCTCGGCGAAGCGTCGCGCGGCCTCGGGCGCGTCGGCATCGCGCAAGGTCGCGCGCAGCTCGAGCATGACGTCGTCGAGGTCGCGTGCACCCGCGCTCGCCTGACGCAGCGCGTGATCCCACACCGCCGCGAGCAGGGCGCCGCGCCGGTACGGCAGCCGACCGACGTCGGGGTCGCGCCAGTAGTCGCGCACGATGGTGGCATCGGGCACGTTGCGCACCGGCGACGCCGCGTACTCGACCAGCGCCTCGTTCCACGCCTGCACGAAGTCCTCGAGCGAGTACAGCCCCGCGCGCAGCAACAGCCGCCAGGTGTAGAACTCGGTGAAGCCCTCGGAGAACCACTGCCCGGGCTGGCCACCCTCGGCGAGCGTGGCCGCATCGCCGCGGCCGCCGAGCTGGTCGGCGTTCCAGCTGTGGAAGTATTCGTGCGCGAGCAGGTGGCGCAGCGGTGCCAGTGGCGTCTCGGTGTCGAGCACGAGCGTGAACGCGTCGCCCAGACCGGTGCCGCCCAGCGAGCGCTGCTGCGGCACCGGTCGCAACGGCGTGAGCGTGATGAGCATCGGTGCGCCGGGGTCGCCCCAGAACGCGCGCTCGCCTGCGATCACGGCGGCGGCGAGGTCGGCGAAGGCCTCGTCGTCGAACGCGTAGTGTCCCAGCACCGCGATGCGCAGCGGCGCACCGTCGATCTCGCGCACGCTCGTGCGCAGTGCGGTGCCGCCGGTGACGACGCTGTCGAGCAGGTCGGGCACCGAGCCGGCGCGGGTCTGCATCGCCTCGAGGTCGGAGGCCAGGCGCAGCTCCGGCGGCGCGCCGACCCAGCGGAAGTGCACCGCCGCGTCGTGGGCGTGCTCGGGCACGGCGAAGAGCGCGTGGCCGAAGGCGTAGAACCACGTCGGCCGCACGATCGGCGCGAACGGCTGGCCCTCGTCGGCGGCGGGATCGTGATCCCACGCCGAGCGCACGCGGTAGCGCAGCTGCAGCGCAGCACCGGGCTCGGCCTCGACCACGCGCACCGCGTCGCCGTCGCGCGTCACCGCGCGCGCGCCGTCGATGTGCACGTCGTCGAGGTGACGCCACAGCTGCTCGGCCGCGGCCCAGCGCTCGGGCAGATGCAGCCGTGCGCGGCCCTCGGCGTCGGCGTGCAGCTCGAGCGTGACCTCGAGCGCCTCGAGCTCGCCGCCGCGCATCACCGGCGCGAGCGTGTAGACCAGCGCGTGCGCAGCGTCCGGCGCCGCGGCGGCGGCCTCGGGCTCGCTCGCGTGGGCACAACCGAGCAGGCAGCAGGCCAGCGCGAACCCGGACACGGCGCGGCGACGAGGCGGCATGCGATCGTTCGAGCTGTTGCCCGCGCGCGGCCGCCGGTTCCCGGCCGCGGCTACGGCGCGCCCGACAGCGCGAGCACGTCGATCCGCGGCACCACCGCGATGCGCACCGGGATGATGCTCGTGCCCACGCCGGTGCCGACGAAGAGGTGTCGACCGTCCTCGATCACGTGGCCGGCGGCGTAGCGCTGGCCGAAGCGCGACGGCACCACCGGCGGCCCCAGCAGCGGCACGTCGATCTGCCCGCCGTGGGTGTGACCCGCGAGCGTGAGCGCGACGCGCTGCGGTACCTGCGGGAACACATCGGGGTTGTGCGTGATCGCCAGCACCGGTGCGCCGTCGTCGATGCCCGCGAGCGCGGCGTCGACGTCCGCGCCGCGGGTCCACGCGTCGGAGATGCCGGCGATCCACAGCCGCCGTCCGTCGGACTCGAAGGCCTGCGCGCGGTTCTCCAGCACCACCAGCCCCGCGTGCTCGAGCGCCGCGATGGTGCGCGGCCCATCGAACCACCAGTCGTGGTTGCCCAGCACGGCCACGACCACGTCGGCGCGCAGCCGCCCCAGCTGCTCGGCGATCGGCTCGGGCTCGACGAAGTGCCCGCCCGCGACACCATCGATGAGCAGATCACCCAACACCACGATCACGTCGGGCTGCGCCGCGTTGGTCTCGTCCACGACCTGGGCCAGCCGCGCGAGATCGATGTGCGGCGCGCCGACGTGCAGGTCGGTCAGCACCGCCACGCGCAGGCCCGCATGGCTCGCCGGCCACGACGGCAGCGGCAGCGAGGTCTCGACCACGCGCAGCCGCCCGGGCTCGATGCCCAGGCCGTACACCGCCAGCGCGACGGCGACGAACACCAGGCCCAGGGCCAGACGCAGCAGACGGCGACGCAATCGCGGGGGCACGGATCCCAGCGTGACCACGTCGGGGCGCGGACGCACGCGGCTGCACGAAAAAGCCTCACACGTGCGCGAGCAGGCGCTCGGCGAACACGTCCGGGTGCTCGCGGTGCAGGAAGTGTCCCCCCGGCACACGCTCGACGGTGTAGCCGCCGGTGAACATCCGCGCGGCGCGTTCGAAGTCCGCAGG
>JAIBBS010000149.1 GCA_019694555.1 Nannocystaceae bacterium | reverse complement strand
TGCTAGCGTGCGCACCACGACGATGGCGCAGCTCGACCGACCCGACGTGCCCGTGGACGCAGCCGCTGCGTCGATCCGCCTGTCGGGCGCGACCGTGCCCACGGAGATCCTCGAGGTCGCCCAGCGCTTGCAGGACCGCGGCCACGCGGCGGTGCTGGTCGGCGGTGCAGTGCGCGACGTGCTGCTGGGCCTGCCGGCCGACGACTGGGACCTCGCGACGTCGGCGCGGCCCGAGGAGGTGCAGGCCGCGTTCCGTCGCACGATCCCCACCGGCATCGAGCACGGCACCGTGACGGTGCTGGTGCGGCCCGCCGCCGACGCGCCGCGCGAAGGCCACGAGGCCCACGTGCCGGTCGAGGTCACCACCTTCCGTGGGGAAGGGGCCTACATCGATGGCCGACGGCCCAGCGCCATCACGTTCCTGCGCGATCTGATCGAGGACCTCGCGCGCCGCGACTTCACGGTCAACGCGTTCGCCTGGGATCCGATCGCACGGCGCTTCGACGATCCCTTCGACGGCCTCGCCGATCTGCGCGCGGGTGTGCTGCGGGCGGTGGGCGATCCGGCGCGGCGCTTCGGCGAGGACGGGCTGCGGACCATGCGGGCGGTGCGGCTGTGCGCCACGCGATCGCTGCGGCTCGAGCCCGGCACCGAGGCCGCGATCGCGGGTGCGCTCGAGGTGCTGGCCAAGGTCAGCCGCGAGCGCGTGCACGTCGAGCTGGTCAAGCTGCTGGGCGCGCCGCAGCCCTCGGCGGGGCTGGTGCCGATGGCCCAGACCGGCATCTGGCCGCTGGTGCTGCCGCCGTTGCCCGAGCCGCTGCGCAGCGACGCGATCGCTGCGGTCGACCGACTCTCGCGCGACGCCGTGCTGCGGCTGGCGCGGCTGCTGTGGCCGGTGGTCGCGAGCGCGCGCTCCGACATCACCGCGGCGCTCGACGGCTTGCGGCACGGCCGGGCCGATCGTGCGCGGCTCGACGCGCTGCTGGGCCCGGGCGCGCAGGCGCTGGTGGACGCGGCCGCGCCGGTCGAGATCCGCCGCGCCGCAGCGGCGCTGGGCCGCGCGCACGTCGACGACGTCGGCACCATCGCGGCGCTGGACGAGGGCGCGCGCGCACGCGTGGCCGCGGCGCTCCACGGCGCCGCGCTCACGGTCGACGAGCTCGCGCTGCGGGCCCGCGATCTGATCGCCCGCGGGCTCGCGACGCCCGGTCCCGCGCTGGGCGGGCTGGTGCGACGGTTGCTCGACGCGGTGCTCGAGGATCCGACGCTCAACGAGCCCGAGCGCCTCGCCGCGCTCGCGCGACGCTAGCCTTGCCAGCGCCGACGATGACGGCGTTCGTCTTGCCACGAATCAATTTTCCAGGGGACTAGCGCCCGTCGACGTGGGCGCGCTGGCGGATCTGCGCGTCGAGGATGACGTAGCGCCGCTCGTCGCCGCACAGGCGCACGGGGTTGAGCTCGATCCGCAGCAGCCGCTCACCGAAGTGCTCGAGCAACCACGACAGCCGCAGCACCACCTCGGCCAGCACCAGCGGATCGGGATCGCTGCCGCGACGCAGCGCCGGCACCGGGATCGCCGCGATCGCGGCGTGGGCCAGCGCGATCGCGTCCGCGTCGGTCATCGGCGCGAGGCCGAACACCGGCTCGAGCGCGACCTGCCCCGCGTGGGCGCAGGCGAACACCGCGTGGCCCTCGCCGGGCAGTCGCAGCGCGCCGACCTGCACGTCGAGGCCCTCGGGCACGTGTTCGGCCACGACCACGCCGTCGAGCCGGGCCGTGGGCGCGCGGCGTTCGACGTTGTCGACGATCGCCGCGAACGCACGCCGCACCGCCGCCGCGTTGCCGAGGTCGAGCTCGATCGCACCGAGCTCGGTGCGACGCCGCAGGCTCGGCGACAGCGCCTTGAGCACGACCGGGAAGCCGATGCGCTCCGCGAAGCCGGCGGCCCCCGAGGGCGAGCTCGCGACCGCCTGCCGCGTGACCTGCAGCCCCAGGCCGCGCAGCACGACCTTGCTCTCCTGATCGGTGAGCTCCTCGGCCGAGCGCTCGAGCACCTCGGCCGCGCGCGCGAGGCCCTCGGCCGACGGCGCCGCGGGGGCGGCGGGCGCACGCGCGAGCAGCTGCTGCAGCGAGGCCTCGCGCAGCAGCGCGCGCTGGGCCAGAAACGCGGCGGTCGGGGCCAGAAGCGGCAGGCTCGGATCGGGCGCCTGCATGCCCACCGCCGCGCCGGTCAGCGGCAGCGCGCGGCGGGCCTGATCCCACACCGCCGCGGCGTCGGGATCGATCGCGTCGCCGCGGGGCTTGCCGCCCGGGTGCGCGCGGCGTTGCAGCAGCGTCGCGAGCACGCGCGGCGACGGGAACACCGGGCCGGTCCAGCGCTCGAGCGCGTGGGCAGCGACCGCGGCCTCGAGCTCGGGCGCGCGCGGGCGATCGAGCGCGGGGCGGGGCACACCCACGGGCACGAGCACGTCGTGACGCGCCGCGTCGCTGCGCGCACAGGCGACCCACGCGACGTCGAGGACGCGCGCGTCGACGGTGCCGACCACCGGCAGCGCCGCCAGCCGCTCGTGCGCGCACAGCTGCGGCAACCACCGCGGCGTCGGGCACAGCGCCAGCCGCACGCGCTCGGGGCCCAGCGCGCGCAGCAGGCCCGCGAGCTCGCCGGCGCCGTGGGCGACCGCGATGGCCTCGCCGCCGCCGCTGCGCAGCACCGCCCGCGGCCCGAGCCAGCGCATCGGCGTGCGCGAGGCGATCTCGTCGAGCTGCGCGACGTCCTCGGCCGGCAACGCGCCGGTGACCACCAAGAGCCCCGGTGCGTGCTCGCGCAGCGTGCGACGCAGCGTGGCGCCCGGCCGCTCGAGCACGACCACGTCGGGCCCGCGGCCGCGTCGCAGCGCGTCGATCAGCTCCTTTTCCCGCATCGGCACCAGCGGCAGCGTCGCGACCGCGTCGCCGTGCTCGCCGCCGAGATCGACGATGCGTCCGCGCGCGCCCTTGGCCGCGAGCACGGCCTCGAGCGCGGCGTGCAGGCCCCGCGTCATGTCAGCGCGCGACGCCACGGTCCCGTCTGCAGGGCGCCGAGGACCTTGGGCCACACGCCTGGCAGCACCCAGTCGGCCAGCGCCCAGGTGGCGTCGAGGGTGCCGTCGGGACCCGGCAGCAAGATGACGCGGCTCGCCGGTCCGCGGTGCGACAGCGCCTCGGGCAGCGCGCCCGCGCCGGGCTGCAGCCACAGGTACGTGCCACCGCTGGCGCGCCCGACCGCGTCGGCGCTCGCCGGCTTCGCACCGGTGGCCGCGAGCTTGTGGCGCAGCTCGTCGTCGATCGCCTCGGGCGCGACGAAGCCCAGCTGCGGCTCGCCCACGATCAGTCGCTCGGTGCCGCCGGCACCGGTCGGCATCGGCACCTCGGTGACCCACGCCGGCATCGGCACGCGATCGACGTCGCCTTGGTACTCGGCCTCGATCTGCTCGTCGAAGTCGTGCCACGGCAGCGTGCCCGCGACGACGCCGCTGACCGCATCGGGCGAGCCCCAGCTCGGGCGCCGCTCGTCGACCCAGCGCGGCACCACCGGCCCGGTCGGCAGGCCGCTGGCCGCCGCGATGCCCTCGGCGGTCCACGGCACCAGCGTGTGCACCGGCTGCAGCCGCTCGTGCAGACGCTCGATGCCGCCGGGCCCGCAGAAGACCATCGTGTCCGCGCCGTGACGACCCGCAGCCGCGATCATGGCGCGGTCGAGATCGCCGGCATCACCGGCACACATCGCGGTCACCGTCGCGCCGCGCTCGGAGCCCAGGTCGCGGGCCAGGCACAGCGCGAGCGCGCTGGCCGGGTGCAGCCCCTGGGGCGTGCGCTGCAGGTAGACCAGGATGTGGGCCATCGTCAGGACAGTCCGTGCTTGCGTTTCACCAGCTCGAGCTGCTTCTGGTACTCGATCTCGAACGAGGTCGTGCCCTCTTCGAGGTGCTTGAGGTGGCGGCGGACCTCGCGGTCGAGATCGTCGTCGGCCTGCATGTTGCGGCGCAGGATCTCCTTGAGCGTGCGCCGCAGCGCGGTGTCGTCGGCGAAGACCTCCTCGACGAACTGCGACTGCATGAACATCTCGACCAGCTGGTTGGCGATCCAGTTGACCGAGTCCTCGCCGATGGCGAAGTCCTCGCGCTCGGCCAGCTGCCGCTTGGTCTTGTACAGCTCGGAGTAGGGCAGGCCGCGGGCCTCGAGCATGTCCTTGGCCGCCTCGGTCAGGACCCGATCCTTGCGCAGGTACTCCTTGAGGATCGCCTCGATGTCGCGCTTGAACTCGTCGCGGTTGCTGATCTCGAGATCGCCGGCGTCGACCAGGGTCTTGGTCACGACATCGGTGATGTGGGGAATCTTGCTCGCGAACAGGCGCATCGTGATCCGTTGGGGCGGTCGGGTGCGACCGCGAGTGAGTCGAGGCTCTCGGGCCACCGGCGGCTCGATGCGAACCGACGCGGCGCGACCCTTGGCCCCGCTGAGGATAGTTGCAGCCCGCGCGCCCCGTCAAAGCCGGCCGCGCGCGTGCGACGACCCACGTCGCGGCCGGGTGCGCGCGTGGCATGCTCGCGGCCGTGGAGCGAGGGGCGCGTCTGCTGGTGGTCGCGGGCGTGGTGTGGCTCGGCGACGGTCGCGTGCTCGTGCAGCGCCGCGCGCCGACGGCACGCTTCGGCGCGGATTGCTTCGAGCTGCCCGGCGGCAAGGTCGAGCACGGCGAGGCGCCCGCGGCCGCGCTGTCGCGCGAGCTGGTCGAGGAGTGGGGTCCCGACGCGGCGACGCTGCGGGTCGGTCGCGTGGTCGAGGTGCTGCACCACGTCTACCCTGCGCCGGGGCCCGAGGTGGTGCTGTGCGTCTACGACGTCGACGCGACCGCGTGGGGCCCCGGCGAGAGCTGGCGCGGACGCGCGCGACCCGAGCCCGGCGTGCGCGTGGCCGCGTTCGCGCCCGCGGCGCTACCGGTCGACGAGTTCCTGCCCGCGGATCGCGACTTCGTGGCGTGGATCCGCGATGGCGGTCACCCCGCGGCGCCGTCGAAGCGCTCGACCTCGACGTAGCGCTCGCCGTCGCGACGGAACAGCTTGGCCTCGATCACGCCGTGCTCCTGCACGTCGACCACGAGGTAGTCGCAGGGATAGCCGGCCGCGACCGCGGCGCGGGTGTCCTCCTCCGAGAAGTACGCGCCGACCCGCGGATGCGAGTGGTAGATGATCCGCGCGGGCTTGTCCGACTCGAAGCTGCGCACCAGCTGCAGCAGCTGCTTGCCGCCGATGTTGTAGCCGTTCTCGGCCGTGCGCGGGTGCGCCTCGGGGTCGAGCGCGTGCAGCTGATCCTGCCGGTTGATGCACGGCACCAGCTCGGCGTCGGCGCCGGCGCCCAGGATGTAGCCGCAGCACTCCTTGGGGAACTCCGCGCGGCTCTGCTGGTAGATCGCGAGCAGGTGCTCGCGCGCGATGCTGGGCTCACCAGACATAGTGTCGCTCCCACTTCAGTGGCACGAAGTAGCGGTCGCCGCGATCGCACAGCACCGTGACCACGCAGCCGCGGCGCCCCTGGGCCGCGAGCGCGCGGCCGATCCGCAGCGCGCCGGCGACGTTGGCCCCCGAGCTGTGGCCCACGAACAGCGCCTCGTGCTTGGCCAGGCGTTCGGCCACGTCCCAGCCCTCGTCGGTCGGCATCCACAGCGTGTCGTCGAGCACCGCGGCGTCGTAGATCGGCGGCACCAGGCTCGAGGGAATGTGCTTGAGCCCCTCGAGCCCGTGCATGGCGTCGTCGGGCTGGATCGCGATGCAGCGGACCGAAGGCGACAGCTCGTGCAGCCGCCGCGAGGTCCCGACCACGGTGCCGCTGGTGCCGATGCCGGTGACGAAGTGGGTGATGCGGCCCTCGGTCTGCGCGAAGATCTCGGGCGCGGTGCCGTGGTAGTGGGCCTGCCAGTTGGAGTCGTTGGCGTACTGGTTGGGGTAGTACCAGCGCTCGGGCTCGGCCTCGACGATCTCGCGCGCCTTCACGATCGCGCCGTCGCTGCCCTCCATCGGATCGGAAAAGATGAGCTCGGTGCCGTAGGCCCGCGTGATCTGCTTGCGCGGCGCGCTGACGTTCTCGGGCATGACCAGCGTGATGGGCACGCCCAGCGCCGCGCCGACCATCGAGTAGGCGATGCCGGTGTTGCCGCTGGTCGAGTCGATCAGGCGCACGCCGTCGTGGAGGTCGCCGCGCGCGAGCGCGTCTTGGATGATGCGCAGCGCCGCGCGGTCCTTGACCGAGCCGCCGGGGTTGGCGAACTCGCACTTGGCCCACAGCTCGACGCCGGGACAGTCGGCCTCGAGCCCGCGCAGACGCAGCAGCGGCGTGTTGCCGACCAGCTCGATCACCGAGTCGACCCGGCGCGGGCGCGGCAGGTGCTGCGCCAACGCCTCGCCCGCGGGCAGCGGCCCCGGATCGATCGCGCGCGGCGCCGTGCTCATCGACCGCCTGCGATGGCCGGGACGATGCTGACCTCGTCGCCGTCGCGCACCGCGGTGTCGAGGTTCTCGAGGAAGCGGATGTCCTCGTCGGCGACGAACACGTTGACGAAGCGCCGCACCGCGCCGGCGTCGTCGCAGATGCGCTCCTTGATGCCGGGGTAGGCGACCTCGAGGTTGGCCAGCAGCTCGCGCACGTTGGCGCCGGCGATCGAGACCTCTTCCTTGCCTTGGGTGAACTTGCGCAGCGGCGTGGGGATGCGAACGGTGGGCATGACGGACTCCGTGGGACGGACGATGGTTGCGGTGGGAACTCAGGAGCACGCCGCGGGCGCGTGCGCGCGGCCGCAGCTGCAGCCGGGTCGCGGGCGCCCGGCCAGCGGCCGGATGATGCCCGAGCCCAGCTCGAGCACGAAGAGGCGGCCGGCGGCCTCGTCGGCGCCGCCGTTCGCCAGCGCGACCGCGAGCGTGGCCATGAAGAAGCCGACGCTGCCGACCGCGGGGCCGAGCACGCCCGCCTGCGCGCAGGTCGGCAGCAGCTCGGCCGGCGGCGGCGCCTCGTAGACGCAGCGGTAGCAGGCGCTGCCCGGCTGCACCGCGATGGCCTGGCCGCGCAGACCCAGTGCGGCCCCGATGACGCCGCGACCGCCGTGGGCGACCAGCGCGTCGTTGCACGCGAACTTGAGCGCGGGCGCGTCGGTGCACTCGAGCACGATCGCGTCGCGGCCGAGCTCGTCGAGCAGCGCGGCGAGGGCCTCGGGTCGATCGAGCGGGATGCGGCGCACGTGCGCGCGTGCGTCGATGCCGGCCGCGCGCAGCCTGCGGGCCGCGACCTCGGCCTTGCGCGCGCCGACGTCGCCCAGATCGTAGAGCACCTGGCGTGCGAGGTTGCTGGCGTCGACGCGATCGTGATCGACGATGTCGACGCGCGTGGCCCCGGCCATGCGCAGCCCCAGCAGCGCCGGGCAGCCCAGCCCGCCGGCTCCGAGCACGACGTAGCGCGGCTCCGCGGCGGTCATGACGGCTTGCGGCGGTCGCCCTCGGCGGTGAAGAACTCGTCGAGGCTGAAGTAGCGCTCGCCGGTGTCGCACAGCACCGTCACGACGTTTTTGCCCGGGCCCAGCTCGGCCGCCAGCTGCTCCGCGGCGAACACCGCCGCGCCGGCCGAGATGCCGACCAGTAGGCCTTCCTCGTGCGCGAGCCGCCGCTTCATGCGGTAGGCGTCCTCGTCGTGCACGCCGACGATGCGCTCGTAGATCGAGGTGTCGAGCACGCGCGGCACGAAGCCCGCGCCGATGCCCTGGATCTTGTGCGGGCCGGGGGCGCCGCCGCGCAGCACCGGGCTGCGCTCGGGCTCGACCCCGAGGATGCGGATCGCAGGGTTGTGCTCGCGCAACACCTGGCCGACGCCGGTGATCGTGCCGCCGGTGCCGATGGCCGCGACGAAGCCGTCGATGGTGCGGCCCTCCATCTGCGCGAGCAGCTCGGGCCCGGTCGTGCGCCGGTGGATCTCGGGGTTGGCGGGGTTCTCGAACTGCTGCAGCATCACGTGGCCGGGACGACGGCACAGCTCCTGCGCCGCCGCGACCGCGCCCTCCATCGTGCGATCGTCGGGCGTCAGCACGATCTCGGCGCCGTAGGCCTTGAGCAGGTTGCGGCGCTCGAGGCTCATGCTCTCGGGCATCGTCAGCACCAGGCGGTAGCCCTTGACCGCGGCGACCAGCGCGAGGCCGATGCCGGTGTTGCCCGAGGTCGGCTCGACCAACACGCTCTCGCCGGGACGCAGCCGACCGCTGCGCTCGCCGTCTTCGATCATGGCCAGCGCGATGCGGTCCTTGACCGACCCGCCGGGGTTGGTCATCTCGCACTTGCCCCACACCGCGGCGTGGGTCTTGTCGCTGCCGCAGACGCGGCGGAGCCGGCACACCGGCGTGTTGCCGATGAGACCGAGGATGTTTCCGACCAAGGGCGGGCGTTGCATGACGGATGCGCGGGGGAGCTTCGGCGTGATCAGATGACGTAGTTCGCGGCCGAGCGGCGGTGTCGCTCGCGGGCTTCGCCCAGCAGCTGCTCGAGCCGCAGCTCACCGATCGCGGCGCGCAGGCGGTCGTCGAGCGAGCGCTCCACCAGGCCGGTGATCTCGTCGGGCGCGGTCGCGGGCGCGCCTTCGGGGTGGCTGCTCGCGAGCGCGGCGAGCACCTCGGCGACGGCGATGTCGGCCGCGGGGCGAGCGAGTCGATATCCCCCGCGCGGCCCCCGTTTTCCCACGACCAGACCCGCGCGCCGCAGCTCGCCGATGATCTCTTCCAGGTACCGTGCGGGAATCGCCTGACGCTCGGCGATGGCCTGCGCCGAGGCGTAACCCCGGTGTGCGACGTCGACGAGCGCCCGCAGGGCGTAGCGGGCCTTGGTGCTGAGGCGCATATTCCCGGTAACCTTGGCGGTAAACCGTAGAATAGGCTGCCACAAGCCGCGCCGGCGCGCCAGCACCCGCGGTCACGGCCGGCGTGACCCTGCGCCCGGCCCCGTGGTGGCGAACGCGCGAGGTTGACAGCGCCCCGGGCCGCAGAGGACAAGCCGGCACGCGGTCCGCTGCCTCCGCGGGCGCGCCCAGGATCCCCATGGCCTCGATGGACGTCAGTGAACTCAAGAAGAACGCCAAGATCGACATCGACGGCATGCCGTACGTCGTCGTGGAGTTCCAGTTCGTCAAGCCCGGCAAGGGTCAGGGCCTCTACAAGTGCCGCATCAAGAACATGATCACCGGCGCGGTGATCGACCGGACCTGGCGCTCGGGCGAGCGGTTCGAGCCCGCCAACGTCGAGTCCAAGAAGATGCAGTACCTGTTCTCGTCGGGCGACGCGTTCACGTTCATGGACAACGCGAACTACGAGCAGGTCGAGATGCCCGCCAGCGTGGTCGGCGACGACAAGTGGTACCTGCTCGACAACATCGAGGTCGACGTCCTCTTCTACAACGAGCGTCCGGTCGGCGTGAGCCTGCCCAGCCACGTCGTGATGGAGATCGTGGACTCCGAGCCCGGCGTGAAGGGTGACACCGCCACCAACGTGACCAAGCTGGCCAAGGTCCAGACCGGGCTCGAGGTCGCGGTGCCGATCTTCATCAAGATCGGCGAGCGCATCAAGATCGATACCCGCAGCGGCGAGTACATCGAGCGCGTCAACTCGTGATCGTCGCCGACGCGGTCCGGGTCTGGGACGCGGCGCTGTCGGCCATCTCCAGCTGCCTGCGTGATCGCGGGCTGCGTCAGATCCAGACCCCGCCGGTGGTCGACGAGGTCGCGCTCGAGCCGTGGATCGAGCCGCTGGGCCTCGCCGGCCGCTTCGTGCAGACCAGCCCCGAGCTGACCATGAAGCGCCTGCTCGCCGACGGCGCGGGCGCGACGTTCCAGCTCGCCGCGGTCGCGCGCCGCGGCGAGCACGGCCAGTGGCACCGCGAGCAGTTCGTGCTGCTCGAGTGGTACCGCGACGCGCCGACGCTCGCGGCCGTGCGCGCCGACGCCGAGGCCGTGATCGCGGCGGTGGCCGAGGCGCTGGCACCGTGGCGACGCGCGGACGCGCCGGTGCCCACGCGCTGGCGCAGCATCGCGTGGCTCGACGCGCTGGCGCAGCACACCCAGCTGGTGCTGCGCGGCGACGAGGACGGCGACGCGCTCGTGCACGCGTGCCGCTCGCGGCTGCCGCTGCCGCCGCTGCGCGCCGCCACGCCGCAGGCGCGCACGCTCGAGGCCTGGACCGCGCTGTTCACCGCGCTGTGCGACCAGGCGCTCGATGCCTGGCTGGCCGCGCGTGCAGCCGACGGCGAGGGCGTGCACGTGATCGAGTTCCCGGCCCCGCTCGCGGCGCTGTCGGAGCACGAGCGCGACGGCAGCGGCCGCGCCGTCGCGGCGCGCTTCGAGAGCCACGGCTTCGGCCGCGAGCTGTGCAACGGCTACCGCGAGCTGCGCGACGGCGTGGAGCAACGCCGCCGCTTCGAGGCCGTCGCGCAGCTGCGCGACGCGGTCGGACTGCCGGTGCTGCCCATGCCGGAGCGCTTCCTCGCGCTGCTGGAGCAGGCTCGTCTGCCGCCGTGCGCGGGCGCGGCGATGGGCGTCGATCGCCTGGTCGCGCTGGCCTGCGGCGCCGACTCGCTCGACGCGATCGCGCTCGTGCGCTGAGCGCTGTCAGCGGCGCAGGCGTGCGCCGTTGGTACCCACGCACGCCGCACGCGTGCGGAGGTCCTCGTGTTCGACACGTACATGGGTGCGCACGCCATCGATCCCGGCTTCCGCCGCCGCACCTCGCTCGCGTTGGTCGCGGCACTTTGTGCGAGCGCGCTCGCGCTCGGTGGCTACGTCGCGGGCGAGCGCATGTCGATCCGCAAGGTCGGTGCACCGCACGTGGAGCTCGAGTTCCTGCTCGCCAGCACGGTGCCGCTGCCGGTGGCCTCGAGCCCGCCGCCAGCACCCGCGGCGCAGCAGCCCGAGCACGCCGGCGCCAGCGACCCCGACGAGCCGACCGAGCGCATCGACGACGAGCGCGCGCCCGATCCCGACGACGTGCTCGAACGCGCTCCGCGGCCGCCGCGCGTGGCCTCGGGTCCGGGCCCGGTGGGCCCGGGCACGGGCGCGGGGCCGGTCAACCTGCTGGGCACCCCGACCGGCGGCATGCCGTGCCCGATCCCCGGTACGTGCAAGCCCTCGCGGCTGCCCACGGCGATCCCCGCAGCGCCGCGCGACAGCGGCAGCGCCAAGGTCCCGCTGTCGGTGGTGTCGAGCCGGCTCAAGTACTCGCCCAACCCCGCGCAGGCGGATCTGCTGCGCACCGAGGCCGGCATGGCGCGCCGCAACGTCCGCGCGGTGGTCGAGTTCTGCATCGACGCCGCGGGCAAGGTCGAAGGCGTCCGCACGCGCAAGACCTCGGGCGACCCCGAGGTCGATCGCTTGTGTCGCGAGGCGCTGTCGCGATGGCGCTTCTCCGCGCTGCAGGTCGACGGCGCGGGCAAGCGCACCTGCAGCGAGTTCACCTTCGAGATCGCGTTCGAGTGAAGCACTGCGCGAGCTTCCTCTCCATCGCGGCCTGCGTCTGGCGCGTCGCGGCGGCGGGCCGCGACTGTAAGCACCGCGCGCCGCGTGGGTTGTCGCCTCCCGATGCGCGGGCCCACCCGCCGCGGTCGTGCGGCCCGGCCGCGGGCGCGCACCGCGGCCTCACTGCAGCACCGCGCCGCCGCCCGACCGATCGAGCACTGTCATGACTGCAAGCCCGCCCCCGCGTCAGCGACGAGACGACCCTGCGAGGGCCCGTTCGCACCGCACGTCGCGACCCGCCCCGAGCGGCTGCGCGCACCGCTGCGGCGACCTCGGCCACGCGGGCGATCGCAGCAGTGCGCCGCCGTGTGGCGCCCCACACGCCGATCCGCTTGATTCCCGCGGCCGGCCATGCTGTAGACTGCACCCTTCCATGGGTCGCGATCTTCGCCCCACGACACGCACGCGCGCACGCTGGATCACCACGCGAGCGCGCGCGACGAGCCTCGCGCTCGCGGTTGCAATCGCATCGATCGGTGGCTGCGCCAAGATCGAAGCCCGCGATCTGATCCGCGAGGGCAACAAGCTCTACAACGATGGCAAGTTCGTCGAGGCCATCGACAAGTACCAGAAGGCCGAGCAGCTCGAGCCCGACGCCGTCACGGTGTTCTGGAACCGAGCCTGCGCCGCCGAGGCCCAGGTCCTCAAGATGAAGGACCCCTCGGAGAAGGAGCAGCGCCGGCAGTACGCCGACTCGGCGCTGAAGGACTTCCAGATCTGGTACGACCGGCTCGAGCAGAAGACCCAGGAAGACGAGGATCAGGTCAAGGCCCACCGCCTGGCGATCCTCAAGGCCGACGAGCGCTGCGCCGATCTCATCGAGCACTGGCTCGAGCGGCACCGCCAGGATCCCAAGGACGAGCGGCTCTACTCCAAGGTCGCCGCCCAGTACGAGGAGTGCGGCAAGCACGACGAGTACATGGAGTGGATCACCAAGCGCACGAAGGACTTCCCCGAGAGCGTGCAGGCGTGGCACACGCTCGCCACGTTGAGCTTCATGCCGCTGTTCCCCGACCCCGAGAAGGGCCTGGGCTACAACGAGGCGATTTCGCCCTCGGACCGCATCACGAAGGCCAACGAGGTCATCAAGCTGCTCGACAAGGTCACGCAGCTCGACCCCAAGTTCGCCGACGCGTACCGCTGGCGCTCGATGGCGTACACGCAGCGTCAGCTCGCGCGCATCGTGATCGAGAGCCCGCAGACCCCCGAGGAGCGGCTCGAGCCCATCCTCGCGCGCGAAGACACCATGCTCGCGTGGAAGCAGCAGAAGGCGGTCTGCGATCTCGAGGAGCTGCCCGAGTGTCCCGCGGGCAAGGTCCCCGAGACGCCGTGCTGCCCGCCGCCGCCGATCTCGAACGACGATCAGGCGAAGGACGCCGAGCTGCGCCGGCAGATCGAAGAAGAGATGAAGCTCATCGCGCAGGGCCTCGACCCCGCAAACCCCGACGGTAAGGGGAAGAAGAAGAAGAAGGGGAAGGGCAAGTAGCGCGCGGTCGGCCGGTCGCGCGTGTACAGCAGCCGAGGATCGTCAGCGATGTTCGAACACTACATGGGCTACCAGCACGGGGACCCGAGGCGACGCCTCCGGCTCCAGATCGCCTCCGCTGCCGCAGGGGCGATCACCACCTCCATCGTGCTCTTCATGTGGGTCGCCAACAAGATGAGCATCACCAAGGTGGATCCGCCGCCTGGGATCGAGTTCATCATGACCCAGCTCGTGGAGGAGGAAGCCGTCGCGGCTCCGCCTCCGCCTCCACCCCCGCCGCCGGCCGCGGCCGAGGAGGAGGAAGAGGAAGAGAAGGAAGAGATTCCCGAGGAAGAGGTCCCGCTCGAGGAGATCGTCCAGCCCAAGGAGACGCCGGACAAGGTGCCCGACCCGACCAAGAAGGGCGGCACCAAGGGTCCGAAGGTCCCCGGCGGCGTGCCCGGTGGTGTGCCCGGCGGCGTGCCCGGTGGTGTGCCCGGCGGCATGCCCGGTGGCGTGCCCGGCGGCATGGGTGGCATCGCGACCAAGCGCGAAGTGCAGGAGAAGGACGTCGCGCGCGCGCCGATCTCGTCGGTGCGCTCGCAGGCCATCTACGACCCCAACCCCGACGCCCGCAAGCTCGCCGGCACCAAGGCCGGCACCTTCGACAAGCGTCCCGGCACCGTGAAGATCAGCTTCTGCGTCGACACCGGCGGCAAGCCGACCGACGTGCGCGTCAGCAAGAAGTTCCCCAACGACCCCCAGGTCGACCAGATCGTCAAGGAGACCGTCCAGAAGTGGCGCTTCAAGCCCTTCATCGTGGACGGCAAGCCCAAGACGACCTGCTCGGAGGCGACGTTCGACATCGTCTTCGAGTGAGCCTTGGCCCGCGCGCGCGGGCGCCCATCGCCACCGACTTCGTTCCGGGCCCCATGCGCCCGTAGCCCGGGCCAAAAGGCCCACGCCAGCCAGAGGAAACCGTCATGCAAACCCTTTCGATCCTCATCGCCGAAGGCACCGACTTCTCCCTCACGGGCATGTGGGAGCAGATGGGCATCTTCGCCAAGGTCGTGCTCATCGGCCTGGTGGTGATGTTCGTGATCGCGCTGGCGATCATCATCGAGCGCCTGCGGGCCTACTCGCGCGCGAAGCGACAGTCGATCAACTACATCATGCTTTTGCGGACGTACCTGCAGGAGCGCAAGATGCAGGAGGCCGTCGCGGCGGCGCAGCAGCACGGCGACAGCCCGGTGGCGAAGGTCGTCGGTGCGGGTCTGCGCGAGTACCTCGAGGGGCTCGACGCGCTGCGTGAAGAAGGCCCCGACGACGTCGGTGACTTCGATCTGGTCGACGCGGTGAACCGTCAGATGGAGCGCGCCAAGGAGCGCGAGACCGCGACGCTCAAGCGCGGTCTGACCTGGCTCGCGACGGTCGGTTCGACCGCGCCGTTCGTCGGTCTGCTCGGTACGGTCGTCGGCATCATCAACTCGTTCCAGGGTCTGTCGTCCGACGGCGGCGGCGGCCTGTCGGCGGTCGCGGGCGGCATCTCCGAGGCGCTCGTCGCCACCGCGGTCGGTCTGCTCGTCGCGATCCCGGCGGTGATGATGTTCAACGCCTTCAACGCGCGGGTCGAGGCCTACCAGATCGACATGAACGACGTGGCCTCCGAGCTGGTCGACTTCGTGCTCAAGGAGGGGCGCTACTCGTGAAGCACGTCGGCAAGCGTACCCGTTCGATCCCCTACAAGGCGGATCACGGGGTCAGCCACTCGGCACCGAACAGCGACATCAACGTCACGCCGCTGGTCGATGTCTGCCTGGTGCTGCTGATCATCTTCATGGTCGTCACGCCGATGCTGGGTCGCGGCAAGGACGTGCGCCTGCCGATCCTGACCGAGGCGGTCGAGCACAAGGAGGGCGATCAGGTGTTCGTGTCGGTCGACGACAACGGCGCCTGGATCGAGCAGGACCTCTACAACGACAAGGCGTCCTTTTTGGCGCGCCTGGACGAGGACCTCAAGATCGCGTTCGGTAAGGCCGCCGCGATCGGCTACAAGGGCCCGATCCTGTTCATCAAGGGCGATCGCGAGACCGACTATGGTCGCGTCCGCATCGTGATGGAGTGGATCAACTCGAGCGACGCCGGCGTGAACGACATCGCGCTGGTCGTCGACAAGACCGACAACTGATTCGGGCAGCGAGCAGCAGGAGAACCCACCATGGGAATGTCAACCGGCGGCGGCAAGGGCGCCAAGAGCGACATCAACGTGACGCCGCTCGTGGACGTGTGCCTCGTGCTGCTCATCATCTTCATGGTCATGGTCCCGCGCAACGTGCCCGAGATCTCGGTGCGTGTGCCGCCCGAGTCGAAGATGCAGCAGCGTAAGCCCCCGACCGAGGAACCGTTGGTCATCGGTCTGTCCGAGGAGGGTGCGCTGACGTTGAACAAGGCGCCGACCGACAAGACCAAGCTGGCCGAGCAGATCACCAAGCAGCTCGAGTTCCGCGAGAAGAAGGTCGTGTTCATCGACTTCGCGGACAAGGCCAAGTACGGCGAAGCGGTCGACGTGCTCGATCTGGCCAAGCGCGCGGGTGCCGAGGTCCTGGGTGTCATCAAGCCCAAGGACAAGAGCCGCACGCCCGATCGACTCAACGGCTGACGCGCCGACAGACAGATCGAAAGGTGCGCGGAGCATGACCACGGTCCGGCGACGAACGGTGGTCCTGGTCGCGGCTTCGCTCGCCAGCCTGGCGAACGCGAGCTGCCTCGAGGACGTCGAGTGCGGCGTCTGCGACGAGAAGAACCTCGTCTTGCAGATCATGTCGGGCACCAACTACGCCGGCGAGCTGGTCCACCTGGTCAGCCCGCAGTGCGAGGGCCCGCGCTGCCCCGAGCCGTTCACTCGCGCGCGCCGCTTCGTCGAGACCCTGGGTCCGTGCGAGGAGACCGACGCCGCGCTGGCGTCCCCGCGCGGCCCGCAGGAGTACTGCCGCATCGCGCCGATCGTCGTCGCCGACGGCCTGCAGTTCGTGTTCAACAACCTGCTCGCGGACACCAGCGTCGAGCTGGTGCGCAAGCGGCCCGACGTGCCGGGGTTGTTCGAGGTCTACGACTGGAAGACCAAGATCCTCTCGCTGCAGGGGCCGGTGACGCGCTACTCGGGGCAGTGGCGTCACGACGACACCGACGATCGCAGCCAGGTGACCGGCCTGGTCAACCACAGCTGCGAGGCCAACCTCGCCGCGCAGGGACTCTCGGGCGCGGACGTGCACGATGCCAGCCGCTGCGACGCGCTGGGGCCCGACGGGCTGCCGCTGCGCCTGCAGGCCGACCAGGTCGTGACCGCGGCCCGCGGCAAGTGGGAGGACCGCGCCATCGGCGAGGCGGTCGGCTACGACTGCGAGACGCCGGCCGACGGCGTCGACACCTGCTGCTCGGTCTGCGACCACGCGCTGGGCGTGCGCGTGGCCAAGTACGGCGCGGGCGAGCGCATCGCGTGTGACCCCGACGCCGATCGGCTGGTCGCGTGCGCGGCGTTCGAGGTCGCGACCGATCGCAGCGACGAGGTCCACTGCGATCCGGCCGACGAGCGCTGCAAGCCCTTCGCGCTGCAGCAAGCCGACGCCGTGCGCGAGCTGCATCCCGATCGACGCGGCGAGCTCGAGACCCCGGGCGCCGCGTGCGAGACCGACGATCAGTGCCGCGATGTCTCGGGCCAGGGCCTGCCGGGCGCCGAGTGTGTCGGCACCGACGACAGCGGTCGCGCCTGCTCGCCGCAGGCCGGCGATCCCAGCTGCACCGCGGGACGCTGCCGCGCGCCGTGGTTCGTGCGCTGCGCGGCCGATCCCGACACCACCGGCGCGCAGGGCTACTGCGTCGACGTCCGCCACGACAGCGACGCCGCGGCCGCGTGCTGGGTCGGCTCGGGCTTCCAGGTCTGCGACGGCGAGGGCGGCTGCGCACCGGCCCAGGGCGACACGCGGCTGTCGAGCTGCGACGCCGACGCCGACGGCCACCTCACCGCCGCGGAGTGCTGCCCCGACGGGGCCGCCTGCGACCCGGTCTACGACACCGCGGTGTCGCCGATGATCCGCTACGAGCGCAAGTCGACGCTGCCGTCGATCACGCGCGAGCTCAACTGCGGCGACACCTTCGTGCACGCGGTCTGCGACGACGTCGACTGCTGCGACGGCGACGTGTGCACGGCGCCGGCGAGCAAGGGCGGCGGGACCTGCCGCCTGTCGACCGGTCACTGCGAGGACTGCCCGCACGAGGTCGAGGCGGTGTGCGCGGTCCAAGACGATCGACTGCAGACCTGCGAGGGCTTCGAGGACTCCGGCGACTACGTCGTCAACCTCGTGACCAAGCTCGGCGGCGTCATCTACGACCCCGCGCTCAAGGGTCTCAAGTGGCTGCCCGCCGATCGCGGCGGACGGCCGCGCGCGGTGATCGAGGCCTGCGCCCAGAGCCGCGGGCTCATCGCGCCGCGCAACGTCGCCGACGGCTGGCGCGCCCACGACGACCTCGGCATGGGCGTCGAGCTCGAGGCCGACTACGACCTGGGGCTGTGCTCGGGCCAGCAGTACAGCGTGGTCTTCGAGGTCCCCGCGGCCGGCGAGGCGCGCGAGGTGCTGCGCGACAAGGTCGGCAACACGCTCGAGGGCAAGCAGACCTACCTCTTCGAGACGCCGCACTTCCACGTCGTGCCCGACTCGGGCTTCCCGGCCGACAACCTGCGCATCGGCCCCTGCGACACCTTCAGCCTGTCGTTCTCGAACAAGTACGACCTGTCGCCGGGCAACCTGGCGAAGATCGAGCTGCACGAGGTCCAGGGCTCGAGCACCGTGCGCGTCGCCGGCGGCCGCGATTGCGTGCAGACCGGCGCCGCGCTCGACGCGACGCCCGGCGCGGTGCCGTGCCTGTCGCCCGACGTCTCCGATCACGACGCCGGCGTGCTGCACGTGCGGCTCGATCCGGTCGAGTTCGGCTCGTACCTGCGCACCGGCACCACCTACCGCCTGGTCACGCCCGGGCTCGAGTCCGCCGATCAGGCCAGCGACGCGGCCGCCTACGCCGCCGCGTTCTGGGACGTGTGCGGCATGCCGCTGGTGCTCGGCGATCTGGTCGCACCGGTGGCCGGCGGCAGCAGCACCAGCGGCGACAGCAGCGGCGGCACCACCGGCGGGGACGACGGCAGCGGCCGCGAGTACGAGTACACGTTCAAGGTCGACGAGACGCGCTGCGAAGAGGACGAGGACGGCGACGGCGTGTCGCTGAGCTGCGACAACGCGCCGGATCTGTACAACCCCGAGCAGAGCGACGTCGATCGCGACGGCGTCGGTGATGCGCTCGATCCGTGCCCGGCGTCGCCGTTGGTGGCGCGCAACACCGGCGACTCCGATCGCGACGGGGTCGGCAACGCGTGCGACAGCTGTGCCCGCGCGTCGTCGCGCTACAACGAGCTCGCCAGCACCAACGCGGTGCCGACCTACCTGCAGGTGCGCGCGGTGCCGTCGCAGGCCGACGCCGACGACGACGGCATCGGCGACGTCTGCGACAACTGCCCCGCGACCGCCAACTGCAGCGGCTACGGCGTCGAGCGGCCGTTCCGGCTCGACGACGCGCTCGATCCCGACGCGGCCACCTGCCAGCGCGACGCCGACGAGGACATGATCGGCGACGAGTGCCTCGGCGCCCAGGGCGAGCTGGCCGCGGGCGCGGTCGGGTTCGGCGACTTCGACGACTTCGATCAGGACGGGCTGCCCAACCTCTACGACGGCTGTCCGCGTCAGCCCGAGCGCGATCGCATCGCGTGCAGCGACGATGCCGGCTGCCCCGACGGGCGCGCGTGCACCTTCGCCAGCGGCGCCGACGAGGGCGTGTGCAACCACCTCGACGGGGACGACGACGGCGTCGGCGACGTCTGCGACACGTGCCCGTCGTCGCCCAACGCCATGCAGGCCTTCGATGGCGGCGCGCAGGTCGACGATCCCGACGGCGACTTCGTCGGTGGCGCGTGCGAGCTCGCCGACGCGTGCGCGCAGCGGCCCAACCCGCGGCCGCTGGGCTTCTTCCGCGCCGCGGCGGCCGGGCAGTGCTGCACGACGTTGCTCGTCGAACAAGACGGCGCGCTGTTCGAGCGCAGCTCGGGCGAGCCGCTGGTCGACGCCGACGGCGTGCCGATCACGCGCAGCTGCGGCGGCTCGGGCTGTCGCGCGCTGCCCGACGCGGTCGCGGCGCTGCCGGGCGTGCTGGTGCTGCCGGCCGGCTGCGACGCCGCGCTGGCGGAGGCCGGTCTGTCGCTCGACGACAACCGCCCGTTGCTCGCGGCCGACACCAGCGGCGATCTCGACGCGCTGTGGAACCTGCAGTGCCGCCTGCCGGCGCTCGATCAAGACTACGACGGCCTGGGCGACGAGTGCGATCTGTGTCCGTTCGCGTTCGACCCCAGCAACGAGCCGTACACCGACGCCGCCGGCAAGCTGTGGTCCCACGACGGCGCGGCGTGCAGCGGCGACAACAGCCCGCGCGCGCGCTGTGACGAGGGCGCGCCCGACGAGCCCGACGACACCACCGGCGGCGCGGGCGAGAGCAGCTCGAGCGACGGGGGCTGAGTCGTGGCGCAGGCGCGTCGCGTCTGGTCCGCGACGCCGACACGGAGCGGGCGGTGAAGGATTCTTTGTCGCCGGCTCGCGGAGGCGGGGCGCTGCGCCGGCCGGCGCTGCGCGGCCTCGCGCGGCGGCTGCGGTTCCGCGTCACCGAGGATCGCGACGCGCTGTGGCAGCGCATCGTGGCCGATCCGGCGGTGCGCACCAGCGCGGACGCGTCGCCCGAGCCGGGCCCGCCGCAGGGACCCCCGCTGCTGGCCTGGCGGCTCGGCCCCGATGCGATCGTGGTGCGGCACTGGTCGGGGCCCGCGGATGCGATCTCGCCGATGGTGTCGCTGTCGCTGCACCGCGAGGGCGACGTGACCACCGTCGAAGCCGCGCTGCAGCAGCCGCGCACGCGCGGGCTCGACGGTCGAGCCGGCGGTGCGCGACCGTGGCAGGTCGCAGTGCCGGTGCTCGCGCTGCTGGCGGTGCTCGGGCTGGCGTACGTGGTCGCCGGTTCCGCGCTGCTGTGGGCGCTGCCGCTGCTGCTGCTGCTGTTCGCGATCCCCTCGGCGCTGGTGATGCTGCCCGCGCTGGCGGTGTGGAACGCCGAGAGCCGCCGCGGGCAGCGTGAGGCGCTGCTGGACTGGCTCGGGCGCACCTTCGTGCCGATCGCGTTGCCGCCGGCCGACGACGACGAGGCGGATCCGTTCCGCTGAGCCGCGTCACAACCTCCGGGGCGCGCGTCGAGCCGAACATGCGGCAGCTGCGACGAACGATCCTCGGGTGCGCAATCGCGAGCGCGGTGACGGGTTGCGGTGGCGGGGGCAGCGACGACGGTGGCGGCGACAGCAGCAGCGGCAGCGGCAGCACCGGCGGCCAGACCAGCGCGACCGCGAGCACGACCGCGAGCACGACCGCGAGCACGACCGCGAGCACGACCGCGAGCACGACCGCGAGCACGACC
>JAIBBS010000356.1 GCA_019694555.1 Nannocystaceae bacterium | reverse complement strand
CCAGCGACGCCGACACCGATTCCGGCAGCAGCGACGGCGGCGGGGCGCAGCACGGCGACGCCGGCGGCTGCGGCTGCGCCACGCCACGCGGGGCCGGCCCGGGCGGGCTCGCGCTGCTGCTGCTGCTGCTGGCGTCGCGACGGCGCCGGCCCACGCCGCCGCGACGATCGGACGCGTGCGCCCGATCGAATCGGCGCCGGGCCGGTCTACCCTGAGTTGGTGGACTCCGACCCCGGTGTGACGGCCGACCTCGACCGCGACGCCGCGCGCGCCCACATCCGCGCGCAGTTGTTCGGCTCCGACGGCACCGAACCGACGATCGATCGCTTCGTCGTCCGACGCGTGCTCGGCAGCGGCGCCGTGGGCACCGTCTACGCGGTGCACGATCCGCGTCTCGATCGCGAGATCGCGCTCAAGGTCCTGCGCCACGACGCCTTCGCCGCGCCCGAGGTCCGGGCCGCACGCCGAGCGCGGCTGGTCCGCGAGGCACGGGCGATGGCGAGGCTCTCCCATCCCAACGTCGGCGTCGTGCACGAGGTCGGCGTGGTCGAGCGTGCCGGTGCCGAGCCGCAGGTGTGGGTCGCGATGGAGCGCGTCCTGGGCGACAGCCTCGAGGCCTGGCGCGCGCGCGCGCAACCCTCGGTGCCCGAGATCATCGACGCCTACGCGCAGTTCGGCCGCGGGCTCGCGGCCGCCCACGCCGAAGGGATCGTCCACCGCGACGTCAAACCCGACAACGCCATGCGCGACGCCGCCGGTCGCGTCCGCGTGTTCGACTTCGGGCTCGCACGCGCGTTCGAGGGCGAGGCGTCGCTGCCGTCGGACTCGGGCGAGCGACTCGACGTGCACGCGGTGACGCGCACCGGCGCGCTGATCGGCACGCCCGCATACATGGCCCCGGAGCAGTTCGACGGCCAGCCCGCCGATGCGCGCGCCGACCAGTACGCCTTCTGCGTCAGCCTCTACGAGGCGCTGTGGGGGCGTCCGCCGCACGCCGGGCGCACCGCAGTCGAGCTCGCCGAGGCGCGGCGCAACGGCGAGCTGCGCGTGCCGTCGCGCGGCGCCGTGCCGCGCCGCGTACGAAGTGCGGTGCTGCGCGGCCTCGCGGTCTCCCCGGGTGATCGCTGGCCCTCGATGGAAGCGCTCGTGGGTCAGCTCGAGCACACCAGCGCGAGCTCATGGCTGCCCACCGCGGTCGGAGCCACGGCGGCGGTCGCGTTGGTCGCGTGGCGCCCGTGGGCGACGGACGCGGAGCCCTGCCCCGACCCCACACCACGACTGGCGGGGGCGTGGGACGACGCGCGCGCCACAGCGGTGCGCGCCGCGTTGGCCGCCACGGGCTCGCCGCTGGCGGACGAGGTCGCTGCGCGCGTGGACGAGCGCCTCGACGCGTACGCACAGCGGTGGACCGAGGCGGTCTCGGACAGCTGCCGCGCGACCGCGGTCGAACACGTGCAGTCGCAGGCGCAGCTCGAGCGCCGCATGTCGTGCCTCGACCGGCGTCGCGATCGCCTGCGCGCCGTCGTCACCGCGCTGCTCGAGGTCGACCGCACGCGCATCCACCAGGCCGTGCAGATGGTCGATCGGCTGGGCGAGATCGACGCCTGCCTCGACGACGCGCGCGCCGATGATCCGCCACTGCCCAGCGATCCCGCGGCACGTCGACGGATCGAGGCGATCGACGAGCGCCTCGGCGCGCTGGCGACGACGTGGCGCGACACGCCGGCGACGACGCGATTGCAGCAGACCGAGGCGCTGTTGGACGAGGCCCGCGCGCAGCAGCATCCCGCGCTGGAGCTCCGTGTGCTCGACGAGCTCGCACAGGCCGCCATCGAAGCCGACCAGGACGTGCGCGCAGCCGAGGCCTTGCAGCAACGCGCCGAGATCGCCGGGAGCCTGCGCGACGACGCGGCCGAGGCCGCGTCGTGGATCGGACTGCTGAACCTCCACACCAATGGGCACCACGACGCCGAGGCCGGTGCGCTCGCGGCGGTCGCGGCCGTCGCCGTGGCGCGCGCGGGCAGTCCACGGTGGCTGCGTTCGCGGCTGGCGCTCGCGGGCGCGATGCTGCACCTGCACCGCGACGAGCCCGACGCCGCCGTCGAAGGACTCGCGGAAGCGGTTGCGCTCGCGACGACGCCGAGCGCACGCGCGACCGCGGAGCAACACCTCGCGCAGGCGTTGGCGTTGCGCGACGGACCGCTGGCCGCGGTCGACGCTGGACGCAAGGCGCTCGCGACGACCGAGGCGGTCTACGGACCGGGGCACCCTCGCGCCGGTGATGCACTGCACCTGCTGGCGCGCTTCGTCGCTGGACCGATCTCGCCCGGCGCGGCCACGGCAGAGCAACGCGAGCGTCTGGAGCAGGCGCTCGCGCTGGAGCGGCGCGCGCTCGCGATCTACGAGGCCACGCTGCCGCCGGGCCACCGCGACACCGCGGCAAGCCACCATCAGCTGGGCGACATGCTGCTGCGGCTGGGCGATCGCGCGTCCGCACGCGTGGCGTACGAGCGCGCCGTGACCGAGTTCGAGCGCGGCAATTCGGTGGAAGACGCGGCGGTCACCCACGCGATGCTCGCGGGCCTCATCGCCGACGACGACGGCATCGACGCCGCGCGTCCGCGCTACGAGCAGGCGCTCGCGGGCCTGGCACGCAGCTTCGGCGAGCAGCACACGCGCTACGCCCACATGGAGTCCAACTTCGCCGCGCGCCTCGTCGAGGCCGGACGCTGCGACGAGGCGACGCCGCACCTGCAGCACGTCCTCGAGGTGCTGGTCGAGCGCGCGCCGAGCGACGCCGCGTGGGTCATGCTCGACGCGGCACGGTGCGACGCGGCCGGCGGCGACGCGGCGGCCGGCATCGCGCGGCTCGAGCAGGCGCGCACGATGTGCACGGCGCACGCCTGCACGTTCGCGGCCGACATCGCGCTGGCGCTCGGCCAGGCGCTGGTCGACGCGCGCCGCGAGCCGGCCCGTGCGCTCGCGCTGATCGACGAGGCCGAGCAGCTGGCCACCGCGCAGGGAGCCCACGACCTGCTGCAGGAGATCACGGACTGGCGCGCGCGACGACAGCCGCGCTGACCTGTCCGCGGACCGCGGCGCCGCGCCGCGCGACGGTGATCGCCCCGCTCAGCCCGCGCCAGCCGCGAGCGCCTGTGCCTGCTCGAGCGTCGCCGCGCAGCGGAAGCCGAAGTGATGGAACGGGTCGTTGCTGGGCACGTGCGCGCGACGGTAGATGCCGGTGGCCTTCTCGGCCTCCCAGTACCACGAGCCTCCGCGCACGATCTTGTTGCGCGTGCTCGCGCAGCTCTGCTGCCCCGCGCACGGCCCCTGCGGATCGAGGCCCTCGCAGTCGGCACCGCAGCTCGCCCAGCTCTTGCTGTTCCAGTCCGCGACCCACTCCCACGAGTTGCCGACCATGTCGAACAGGCCGTACACGCCCGCGGGCCGCGAGCCCACGTCCCACGGCCGACCGGTCTCGGGCTTGCTGAACTGCTTCTTGAGCCCGCAGCCGCGACCGGTCTGGTCGCGATAGATCGCGCGGGTGCAGTCGACCGGATCGTTGCCCCACGGATACAGCGCGCCGTCGGGACCGCGCGCGGCCTTCTCCCACTGCGCTTCGGTCGGCAACATCTTGCCGTGCACCTCGCAGTACTTGACCGCGTCGAACCAGTTCACGCCGGTCATCGGCATGTTGGGGTGATCGTAGTCGGTGTAGCGCGGCCGCGCAGCGTTGCAGCGGCCGTCGGCTTCGCAGGCCTCGTACTGCGCGTAGGTCACCTCGTACAGATCCATGTAGTACGTCGACAGCCACACCGTCGCGGCCGGGCGCGCGTTGTCGGGCCCGTCGTCGGCACCGCGGATGAACGCGCCGCCGGGGATGCAGGCCATGCCCGCGGGTGCCTGCGGCAGGCACGGCTTCGCGCGCGAGCCATCGGGCAGCTGCGGCAGCTCGGGCGGCGTCGGCGCGGCCGCGACCGCCGGACTCGCCGCCGCGGGCTCGGCCGTCGCGGGCGCGGCCGCGACGGGC
>JAIBBS010000148.1 GCA_019694555.1 Nannocystaceae bacterium | reverse complement strand
ACGACGCCGCGCGATCGGTGCACGACGTGCTCGCGCTCGCGCGGCCGCGCCTGGCGCTGGCCGCACGCGCGGTCGCGGGCGGCGGCATCGCCGGTGCCGACGCGGTCGAGCTCACGCTGTCGCGCAGCGCCACGGCCGCGCCGCCGGCCCCCAGCGCGAGCCCGCGCGAGGCCTGGCGCGCCGACGCCGAGATCGACGAGCTCTCGGGCACGGTCCTGCTCGATGCCACCAGCGCGGTGTGGCTCTCGGCCGAGATCACGGTGGGCTACTCCATGCCGGGCCCGGACGGACGAAAGCTGCGCGGTCGCGTGGTGCTGCGCGCCCAGGACACGCCGCTGGCCCCCGAGGCCGCGGTCGTGACCCCACCGACGGGCGCCCGCCCGCTGCTCGAACGCACCCGCTACGAGCTGGAGCGCGTGGAGTTGCTCGACGGGCTTGCCGGCCGGTGATCGGGCGCGCTACAACCGAATTCGGCAAGTGACCAAGCCTCGCGTGCACACCGACGAGCGGGCCGACGACACCGAGCCCGCGCGCGGGCGTGGGGTCGGCGCGCATTCCATGGGCCCGCTCGATCGCAGCGCGCTGCCGCCGGCGTTGTCGGCTGCGCTCGACGCCGCGGTGGCCAAGGGCGCGCGCGCGCCTGCGATCCTCCGCGTGACGGAGATCGCCGGCTACACCGACTTCGTGCTGCTGCTGTCCGCCCGCAACGAGCGGCAGGTCGAGGCGATCACCGAGGCTGCGACCGTGGCGGCCAAGGCCAAGGGCGCGACGTTGCGCGGGGTCGAGGGCACCGGCGAGCACCTGTGGGATCTGGTCGACTTCGACGACTTCATGATCCACGTGTTCTTCCACCCGGTGCGGCTGCACTACGATCTCGAGAGCATGTGGAGCGACGCGCCCCGCGTCGAGCTGGGCCTGCCGCACGACGTGATGGACACCGCCGATCTCGATCAGCTCGCGCTGCCGGAGATCCTGCCCAGCTACCGCGGCGACGCGACCTTCGGCGGCTTCGACGACGAGTTCGGCGAGCCCGACTCGAGCCCGCGCTGGCGCACGCCGGCGACGCGTCGACGCGCGCAGCCGGGCGCCGCGGCCGGTGACTCGCTGGTCGCCGGCGATGCCGGCGGCGACGACACGCTGCAGGCCGACGACGCCTTCGACGACGCGATCGGCGACGACGAGGTGTTCGAGGACGACGCCTTCGACGAGGACGACGAGGCCTTCGACGACGACGACGACGCGCTCGACGACGACGACGACGCGGCCTTCGAGGACGACGCGCTCGACGACGACGCGCTCGACGCCCGCGCCTTGGCCGGGCCCGCGCCGGCGGCCCCGGGCGCGTCGACCAAGAAGCCGCGCGCGCGCGACTGAGCGGCCGTGCGCCTGACCGTGCTCGCGCAGGGGCGCAAGCCCGACGCCGCGCTGGCGAGCGCCTGCGACGAGTACGTGCGCCGGGCCGCGCCGCTGCTGCCGTTCGAGCGGGTGCACTGCACCACCGCGAAGGCGCAGTGGGAGGCCGCGCGCAGCCGCGGTGGACTCGTGGTGCTGCTCGACGAGCGCGGCACCCAGTGCAGCTCGCCCGAGCTGGCCGAGCGCGTGGCCGGCTGGCAACGCAGCGCGGTCAAGCACGTCTCGCTGCTCATCGGCGGCGCCGACGGCTTCAGCGAGGCCGAGCGCGCGCAGGCGCAGTGGCTGCTCGCGCTGTCGAAGCTGACCCTGCCCCACCGGCTCGCGCTGCTGCTGCTGTGCGAACAGCTGTACCGCGTGGGCACCATCCTCGCCGGCCATCCCTACCACCACGGCTGATCGGAGACGGCGCAACGCGGTCGCAGCTGCGGCCGACCCGCGCCGTCGTGATCGCGCTGCTGCTGCCGCCGTGCTGTGTCGCGTGCGGACTGGTGCTGCTGCAGCCGCGCACGCCCGAGCTGTGCCGCAGCTGCGCGGTGAGCCTGGCCGCCGCGCCACCGCTGCGCGAGCCCGACCTCGCCGCGGTGTTCGCCTACGACGGACCGCTGGGCGAGGCGCTGCGCCGCTGCAAGTACGGCGGCCAGCTCGCGCTCGCGGGCCCGCTGGGTCGCGCGCTCGCGGCCGCGCCGGGCTTCGTCGCCGAGCGCGACGGCGCGCCGTGGGAGCTCGCGACGTGGGTGCCGATGCCGTGGCGACGCCGGCTGTGGCGCGGCTTCGATCATGCGCGCCTGCTGCTGCGCGCGGCCACGGCCGCCGGGGGCCCGCGCCCCGCGGCGCTGCTGCTGCGCACGCGCGACGGTCCACCGCAGGTGTCGCTCGACGCGGCCGCACGCGCGCGCAACATGGACGACGCGTTCGCGGTGCGGCCGCGCGCCGCGGTGCAGGGCCGCCGCGTGCTCGTGATCGACGACGTGACCACCACCGGCGCGACCCTGCGCGCGGCCATCGCCGCGTTGCGGACCGCCGGCGCGGCGCGGGTGGCCGGGCTCGCGCTGCTGCACCGCGCGTAGCGGCGCCGGCTTGCCCGCGGGCCGGCCCCCGCGTAGAACAGGCCGCCTTGGCCAACAAGGGCGCAGCCGCGAAGAAGAGCACCGGCGCCGCGACCGACGCGACGCTGGCGGTCAACCGTCGCGCCAGCTTCGACTACGAGATCCTCGAGCGCTACGAGGCCGGCCTCGCGTTGGTCGGCAGCGAGGTCAAGTCGGTCCGCGACGGCCGCATCAGCCTGGCCGAGGCGTGGGTGCAGATCGAACGCGACGAGGCCTGGCTGGTCGGGGCCCACATCGCCGAGTACGAGCTCGCGCACCGGCGCAACCACGAGCCCATGCGGCGGCGCAAGCTGCTGCTGCACCGGCGCGAGATCGACAAGCTGTTCGAGGCGGTGCAGCGCGCCGGCCTCACGCTGATCCCGCTGCGCATCTACCTCAAGGGCCGCCGCATCAAGCTCGAGCTGGGGCTGTGCCGCGGCAAGCAGGCCCACGACAAGCGCGAGAAGGTGCGCGAGCGCGAGCACAAGCGCGAGGTCGAACGCGCGCTGCGGGAGCGCCGGTGAACGACCCGCGCGCGGTGGCGTTGGAGACGGTCTCGCGCTGGCTCGACACCGCGCGACGACGGCCGCTGGCACCGGGCGAGTGCGCGGCGCTGGTCGACGCGCTGGGGCTGGTGCCGGGCATGCTGCGCACCGCCGTGCAGACGCTGTCGTGCCAGCGCGACGGCGCCGCGGTCGATGCCCTGCTCGCGCTGCCGCAGGGCGTGCCCGGCTGGGTCGAGGCGCTCTACGGTGCGTTCGCCGGCGGGGTCTGCCGCGCGCGCGTCGACGGTGGCACGGTCGTGCCGATGCTGGCGATGGACTTCCGCCACGGCCGCACGCCCGCGTTCGACGACGCGCTGGGCCGCGCGCGGCAGGTCTTCGGCGACGCGCTCGAGACGCTCGAGATCGACGGCCGCACGCATCATCGCTTCGCCCTCGACGCCCGGCGCGGCACGCTGGCAGGTCGCGCCGCCGCGATCGCCCACGACGTGCAGTGGCTGCACGGGCGGCTCGCCAAGGTCAAGGGCACGCGCACGTGGATCAACGGCTGGTGCTTCGACGGCGACACGCGCCTGCGCGCGCCGATCCAGATCCACCTCGTGCGCGCGTGGCTGGGCTGGGCCGCGAAGCAGGTCCACACGGCGGTGCCATGACCGCGCTGGCGCAGCAGACCGCCGCGCTCGTGCGCTCGCTGCAGGCGGGTCTGCGCGGCGTCGTGATCACGACCGACGAGGAGGCCCGCGCGCTGGTGCTGCTCGAGGATGCCGGCCGCGCGCTGGGCTGGCCCGTGCACACCTGGAGCGCCGCGGCGGGTTGCGACGGCGACGCGCGGCGACGCAGCCTCGCCGAGTTGCTCGCGACGCTGCGCGGCGGGCCCGACGATGCGTTGTGGGTGCTGTTCGATGCCGGCGCCGCGCTCGATGCCGTCACCGCGCGGGCGCTGCGAGAGGCCGCGCAGCGCACCAGCGGCGTCGCGGTGGTGCTGGTCGAGCCCGAACACGCCGCCGCCGTGCACGCGCGGCTGCCCGAGCTGACGCGGATCCACCTCGAGCCGCCCGACGAGGACGAGCTGGTCGCACGGCTCGACGAGGTCGCAGGCCTGCTCGAGCACGGCGGTTGGCCCGGCGCGCGCGCGCAGCTGCAACCGCGACGGCGCGCGCTGGCCCGCGCGGCGCTGGGCCTGCCCGCGGCGACGTTCGAGCGCCTGCTGGCCGAGGCGGTGCTGGCCCACGGCCTGTCGACCGACGCGTGGCTCGAGTACGTCGCGGCACACAAGCCCGACGCGGTCGCGCACGCGGGCCTGCTCGAGCACACCCAGGCGCGCCCGCGCAGCGCCGTCGGCGGGCTCGAGACGCTGCTGCAGTGGCTGCAGCGACGCCGCGCGACGTTCGAACAAGAGGCCGCCGCATGGGGCGTGACGCCCTCGCGCGGGTGCCTGCTGGTCGGCGTGCAGGGCTGCGGCAAGAGCCTCGCGGCGCGGGTGTGCGCGCACGAGCTGGGCCTGCCGCTGCTGCGGCTCGAGCCCGGGCGGCTGTTCGGCGGCACCGTCGGCGAGAGCGAGGCCAACCTGCGGCGCGCACTCGCCCAGGTCGAACGCACCGCGCCGGTGGTGCTGTGGATCGACGAGCTCGACAAGGGCTTCGCCGGCGTCGACGGTGCCGACAGCGACGCGGGCACCTCCGCGCGCGTGCTCGGCGGCCTGCTGACGTGGTTGCAGGAGCGCAGCCGTCCGGTGTTCGTGGTCGCGACCGCGAACCGTGTCGAGCTGCTGCCCGCGGAGCTGCTGCGCCGCGGTCGCTTCGACGAGATCTTCTTCGTCGACCTGCCCGGGCCCGACGAGCGCGTCGCGATCGTGCGCGTGCACCTGCTGGGCGGGCCCGAGAGCGCGCGTCCGGGCGGCGACGCGCTGGCCGAGTTCGACGCGATCGCGCGCGCGGCCGAGGGCCACAGCGGCGCCGAGCTGGAGGCCGCGGTCGCCGAGGCGCGCCTGAGCGCGTTCGTGCAGCGCCGACGCGTGCAACCGAGCGACCTGCAGCAGGCGATCGCGGCCACGATTCCGCTGTCGGTGCTGCGCGCCGAGGAGATCGGCGCGCTGCGGCGCTGGGCCGCCGGTCGAGCCCGTCGCGCGTAGCCACCGGTCGGCGTCGCGGGAGACGATCGCCGCGCGGGTGGTCGGCCGCGAGTTGTCGTACCCTGCAGCGAATGATCGAGCTCGGCTTCGCTTCCGCCCGCCTGTCCACCGCCGGCCTGCAGCACGTCGTGGTGGTCGCACCCAAGGCTCGCTTCGGCCGGCCGCTGCCGCAGGGCCTGCTCGATCGTCGCCGCGCGGGGCTGCTCGCGGCCCTGGTCGCGCAGACCAAGCCCGGCGATCGCGGTGCGCTGGCGAGCACGCTCGCGGACGAGCCGGTGTGGCTGTCGGCGGCGGTGCTGCCCGATCGCCTGTCGCGCTACAACTCGCCCGCGCGCGCCGACAGCATCCGCTTCGCGCTCGAGTCGGTGAAGTGGGGCAGCAAGGGCAAGGCGCTGGTGGTGCTGTTGCTCGACGATCCCGCGCACCTGCTCGCGGCCGCCAACGCGGTCGCGCGGGCGCTGCCGGCCCTCGACGCGCGGCGCGAGCCCGCGGGCGTGAAGATCCAGCTGGCCGCGTTCGGCCCCGACGGCCAGCGGCTGGTGCCCGACGCCCGCGTGCGCGCGACCGTCGAGCACGCGCGCACCGCCGCGCGCCTGGTCGACACGCCGCCCTCGGAGCTGCACCCGCGCGCGCTGGCCGAGGCCGCCCGCGCGCTGCTCGGCGACGACGTCGAGATCGACGAGATCGTCGGCGACGCGCTGCTCGAGCGCCGGCTCGGTGGCATCCATGCCGTCGGCCGCGCGGCCGTCGAGGCACCGCGGCTGCTGGTCGCGAGCTGCGGACCCAAGGGCGGCACCCACGTCGCGCTGGTCGGCAAGGGCATCTGCTTCGACACCGGCGGCCTGCACATCAAGGCCCGCGGGATGATGGAGACGATGAAGGGCGACATGGGCGGCGCGGCGGCGGTGCTGGGCGCCTTCGCGATCCTGCGCGAGGAACGGCTGCCGGTGCGGCTGTCGCTGCTGCTGTGCATCGCCGAGAACGCCGTCGACGCGCGCAGCTACAAGCCCGACGACATCCTCACGATGCACTCGGGCAAGACCGTCGAGATCAACAACACCGACGCCGAGGGTCGGCTGCTGCTCGCCGATGGCGTCAGCTTCGCCGCGCGCGAGCTCGGGGCCGACGTCGTGATCGACGCGGCCACGCTCACCGGCGCGCAGCTCATCGCGACCGGCCTCGTCCACGCCGCGGTCGTCAGCAACGACGCCGGGCTCGAGGCGCTGGCGGTGGCCGCGGGCCGCGACAGCGGCGATCTGGTCCATCCGCTGCCGTTCGCGCCCGAGCTGTACCAGCACGAGTTTCGCAGCCCCATCGCCGACATGCGCAACTCGGTCGCGAACCGCAACAACGCGCAGTCGAGCTGCGCGGCGCAGTTCGTGTGGTCGCACCTCGACGGCGGCGCGGCCGAGGCCGGGCGCCGCTGGTGCCACATCGATCTCGCGGGCCCGTCGTTCCCCAAGGACCGCGGCACCGGCTACGGCGTCGCGCTTCTCGCCGAGCTGGTGCGGCGCGTCGCCGCCGAGGCGCCGGCGCCCCGCGAGACCACCACGCGCGGCGCGGCAGCCAAGGCCGGCAAGACCCGCGCGCGCAAGCCTGCTCGCCCGCGGCGCTGAGCTGCGGCGCTACTCCTTGGTGGCGAGCACGCGCGCGACCAGGCCGTGGGTGCGCAGGCCCACGTGGCGCTGCGCGAGCGTGGGCAGGCGACGCGACGCCTCGTCGCGCAGCAGGATCTTGCGCACCACGTCGCGCGCGGCATCGTCGAGCTCGACGAACTCGACGCCCATGCCCGGCGGATCGTCGACGTGCCGCACGACCCGACCGCGACCCTCGAAGAGGATCGGCTCCTCGGGGAACACCGTGAAGCGCAGCTCGATCAGCGAACCGATCGGCAGCTGCTCGCCGGTATGGACACAACAGCCCGTCTCCGAGAGGTCGCTCACCGGCGTGGTCGTGCGCGGGTCGAGCTCGCTGAAGGCGGCGCTCATCGGCACGCGCCGGGCGCGGCGGCGATCCCTGTGGCTGTCGCTGGACACGGTCGGAAGCGCGGGACCCTCGGGCCCCGTGCGGCTGATCCTGGCGCGTCGCGCACGGCGAAGCAAGTCTGCGTACCGCCGCAGCCCCCCCGGGGCCACGGGACGGGCGCGGCCGGGCCGGGCCCGCGGGGCGCCCCGCTGCACCGGCCGCTTCCGCGGTAGCGTGGGGCCACCGTGAGCGACCGCGACGCGCGCTTCCGTCGGCTGCGCCCCCAGCCGGGGGATCTGTTCGAGCACTTCGGCGTGCCGCTGGCCGAGCCGCCCCCGCCCGAGCCCGAGCCGGCGGGCCCCACCCTCGCGCGTCCCTGCGGCCACTGCGGCTGGTTCGTGCTGGTCGCGGTCGCGGCGTGCCCGCTGTGCGGCAGCACGGAGCGCGCCCGCGCGTGAGCCGGTTCGTCCACGTCGCGCTCGAGCTCGGCACGCTCGCGGAGGTCGAAGCGGCCCTGCACGCGCTCGCGCTTCCCCTCGAGCGCTCCGACGACGGCGTGGCGCTGCGCGGCAGCGTCGAGTGCGGCGACGAGCCGGTGACGCTGCGGCTGCCCGCGGGGACGCTGGACGCGGCCGAGGACTTCGGCTTCGTCGCGGACGCCCACGGGCTCGCGACGCTGGTGTGCGGCGAGCCCGATCGCGCGCACCTGCAGCGCGCGCTGGTGCAGCCGCTGCTCGCGTGCGTGGCCCAGGCCCGCGTCGCCGCGGCCGCGGGCCTGCAGATCACCGCGCTCGAGCGCGAGGCCGACGGCACCGTGCGGCTGCGGGTGCAGCCGCGTGCGCGCCGCTCATGAGCGGAAGCGGACGTGGAAGTGGTGCTGGTGGCTGCGCCAGTGCCGGATGATGCCGTGCGCGCGACCGCGACCGCGCGGGTACTGGAACAGCTCGTCGAGCTCCTCGTCGGACACGCCGCGCGACTCGGCGTAGTCGTGCAGCAGCTGCTGCAGACCGTAGTCCATGAAGATGACCTCGACGCGACCGGTGTCGATGAAGGCCTTGATGAGCGACCACGTGCGCGGCACGTCGAGGTTGGTGCGCGTGACACCCGAGAAGCGGGTGCGGTGGCCTTCCTCGCCCAGCAGCACGTAGCCCACGTCGACGTCGCGGCCCTGGCGATGCGACAGGTGCGGGTGCAGGGCCCCGCCGCCGCGCTTGCTGATGTCGCCGATGTGCACCAGCGGCGCGTGCTTGTGCCGCTTGGCGTACTGGCCCACCGCGCGCTCGATCGCGCGGATGGTCTCGGGGGTGCCCCACGCCAGGTGCGGCCGCTTGACGAAGTAGCGCGGCGCGTCGACGGCCAGCTGCGTCACGACATCGCCCTTGGGCACGCTCGCGCGCGGCGAACGACGGGCGCCCGACTTGCCGCTGCGCTTGGGCGCCGGCGGCTCGGCGGGCAGGAACTCGGGCGCGATGCCGCCATCGACGACCAGCTGCAGCACCATGCCGGCGCCGAGCTTGTTGGGATCGGCGAGCTTGCCCTTCTGCATGCCGACCAGCTCCGCGACCGTCAGGCCGTGACGCTGCGCGATGCCGCCGGCGGTGTCGCCCTGGGCGACGGTGACCTCGATGGTCTTGCGCAGCCGCGGCGCGATCGTGGGGCACACGCGGATGCGCTGCCCGACCTTGATCAGATCCGGGTTGGTCAGCGTGGGGTTGAGCCGCAGCAGGTCGGCCCGGCGCACGCCGTAGCGGCCCGCGATCCCGCCCAGGGTTTCACCGGCGTCGACCACGTGCTCCCACAGCGGCACGTGCTGTTCGCAATCGGGATGGGCGGGCGCGCGCGTGTGCTCGGGGATCTGGCGCTCGGGCGCGTCGCCGTCGTGCTCGTCGGCGTCGTCGGTGCCCGCGTCCGCGACCGGCTCGTCGGTCGCGGTGCGGCTGCGCGACGCCGGCTCGTGCGTCGCCGGCTGGTGCGTCGCCGGTCGTGACCGCTGCGCGGGCGCGTGGGGTGACGCAACGTCGTCGTCGTTCGACGCGGCCGTGCGGGCCGGTCGAGGCGTCGCGGCGTCGGCCTCGCCCATCACCGCGCCCCAGCAGGCGAGGATGGCGAGTCCATGGAGAAGCTTGCGATGGGCGCGTGTTGTGATGCGCGGCACTGGGTGAGACAACTCCCCACGGCCACGTGGCACGATCCCCCGGTCGAGGGCAACAAATCGCCGATCGCGGGACGCCGACGCCGACACGCCGGGGCCCGCCCGTGAACAAGCCCACGGATCGGGCCGTCGTAGGCCTCACGCCGCGGCGGCGCCTTCTGTCCCAACGTGGCCCCGGCGCTGGCGAACCGGTGGGCCGCCGCACTAGCCTCTACTCCACCAATCCACGAAGATGCCCACCATGACCTGCCCCGTGCCCCGCGCCTCCGTCCACTCCCGTCGCCCGCTCGCGGCCCTTTGCCTTCTCGGTGTGCTGGCCTGCGGAAAGGACGACGAGTCCGGCTCGATCAACGTCAACTACACGCTCGGCGCCGCGAACATGTGCGAGACGCTCGGCGTGCTGACGGTCCAGGCCGACGTCGGCATGGGCAAGGCGATGGAATCCGTCGACTGCGATCCGTCGCAGCCGATCGTGGTCGCGGGGCTCAAGGCCGGTCACTACGCGCTGCTCGTGCAGGCGATCGACGCCGAGGGCTTCGCGGTCATGGACAACCAAGGCGACGAGGACAGCCTCGACGTCTCGGTGGTCGGCGGCGCGTCGAAGGACGTCAACGCGGAGCTGACCGCGACGCCGGCGATCGTGCGCCTCAAGGCCACGCCGCTGTACGAGGGCCAGCCCGCGCAGTGCACCTTCGCGGACCTCAAGCTCGCGACCTTCCGCGTCGCGACCTACCAGAACTCGGGCACCAACGAGCTGCTGACCTACGACTTCGGCTGCGATCTCGACCCCGGCTACAACGTCGTGCCCGACGAGGATCGCCAGATCAACGGTCAGAACCTCGACTCGGTGTCGATCATCGCGCTCGACGACGCCGGTGACGAGCTCGACCGGCTCACGTTCATGTTCGAGCCCCCGGGCCCCGGCCGCACCGTCGACTTCGACGTCACCTGCGATCAGGTCGGCGAGGAGGTCACCTGCACCGGCACGCAGACGGTCGGCGGCGGTGGCGGTGGTGGCACCGACGGCGGCTCGAGCGACGGCGGCGGCAGCAGCAGCGGCGGCGCGGGCAGCAGCAGCGGCGGTGCGGACGGCTCGTCGTCCGGCGGCGCCGACACCAGCAGCTCGGGTTGATCCGCGCGCGTCGAGGGTCCCCGCGCAGCGCGACCTCGCGCGCACGGGCGGCCCTCGTCGACCGCACGCGGCGAGGGATCCTCAGCGAAGGTTCCCACCTGGCCGCCGGAGCGATCTCCGGCGGCCTTCGTGCATCGTGGCACCGAGGGCATCGCCGCCGCGCGTGTCGAATGCCGCCATCACGTCCGTCGCGCCTCGCGACTCGCGTTGCACGCCCGCGCTCCATCCCCTACGCTGAAATCGTGGCGGACGTGTCGGCGAGCGCGAAGGTCGGACAGACGGTGGCGTCTGCCGCGACCGCGCGACGCGGCGACACGCGCCCGTACACGCAGGTGCCGTCCGAGGTCGTGACCGCGTGCGATCGCAGCACCGCGTGCGGCGAGCTCTCCGGCGGCGGCTTCTGGACGCACGAGCTCGTCGGCGCCTCGCTCGACCAGTGGCGCGACAGCGGCGATGGCCCCGCGTCGATCCTCATCGACCTGCGCGGCGTGGCTGGCTACGAGTCGGGCTTCCGCACCATCGCGCTCGAGCTGCTCGAGGGCGCCCAGCGCTGCGGTGCCCACCGCATCGCGTTCGTGGCCTCGTCCGCAGCGCTGCGGCTGGCCGCGACCGCGCTGGCGCGCTCCAGTCGCGCGCACGTCCGCGTGTTCCCCGACGACGCGGCGGCCAAGCGCTGGCTCGACGGCCGCGGCTGAGCCGCACTGCGCCGTCGCGCGGGGCGCTCGGTCGATGCAGCGTCCGCTCCGCTTCCTCTCGCCGTGCCCGGCCGAGCCGGTCGCGGGACCCGCTCAGCTTCCGGTCGTGGAGCCCGTCGGCATTCGCTGCCGGGCCCTCAGTCGGCGGCGCGGTGCGGACCGTCGAGCTCGGGGATGTGGATGATCTGCACGAGGTGTCCCGCGGGATCGCGGAAGTAGAACGACGTCGCGCCGTCGCGGTGGGTCTTGACCGGCGCGACGATCGCGACGCCCGACGCGGCCACGCGCACAAACCACGTGTGCACGGCCGCTGCGTCGGCGACCACGAAGCCGAGGTGATCGAGCGCGCCGCGCTCGTGCTCGATCGTGCGTCCCTCGGGCACGCGATGCAGCGCGAGGTTGTCGGTGCCGCTGGTGAGATAGACGTTGTCGTCGTCGGGTTGCCAGTGCAGCGCCATGCCCAGCACCTCGCGGTAGAACTGCACCGTGGGCGCGAACGCCGACGGCGTCAGCCACAGCGCGAGGTGACGCAGCGACAGCGGCGGCGTCGCGCTCATCGCCCCGGTCCCCGGTGGCCCCGCCCGGGCTCGGTCTCGGAGGTCTGCGGCCCGCCCGCGCGCACCCAGCCCGGATCGGTGGCGTTGCCGCCCCAGCCGCCGCCGTGATCGAGCACGCGGGTGTAGCCCAGCTGCACGAGCATCGCGGCGGCGCGGGCCGAGCGACCGCCGGCCTTGCACGAGACCACGACGGTCGCGTCGCGCGGCAGCGACAGCGCCGCGAGATCCTCGGCGAAGCTGGCGTTGGGCGTCATCGCACCGCCCACCAGGTGCATCAGCGGCACGTTGTAGGCACCCGGCGCGTGGCCGGCCTCGAACTCCGGCACCGAGCGCACGTCGAGGAAGATCGCGTCGCTGCCCAGGAGCGCGATCGCCTGGGCGCTGGTGATGAGCTGCACGGCCATCGCCGAAACCATAGTCCAGCCGCCGCGGCGGCGGCAAACCGCCGCGCGTCAGCCCACGGGGCCCGGTCGCGGCAGCGTGCGTTGCTGTCGCGCCCACAGCCCGCACGCGCCCGCGGCGGTGCCCGGCACCACGTGCGTCAGCTCGAACGCGCCGCGGCCGTCCACGCGCAGCTGCACCGCGGCGCCGCGCTCGCCCGCGAAGCGGTGGCGCGCGCCGCCGGCGTCGAGCTCGAGTCGGTGCTCGCGCTCGCCGTGCTGCACCTGCGCGATGGACTGCACGCACGTGAGCACGTCGCGCTCGGCGACGAAGCCGCCCTCGAAGGTGAACGCGGGAAACTGCGCGCGCTGGATCCACGCGGTGCGATCGCCGGTGTGCACGAAGCACTGCACCGCGTGCTCGGGCGCGCCCCAGTCGCGCACGCCCCAGGTGTGCATGCGCAGGCACGGCGCGTCGACCGAGCGGATCTCGTGCGCGAGCGCCAGCTGGCCCTGCAGGCGGCCGATCTGCACGTAGCCGCGCTGGCTGGCGCGACGCACCGCGGTCGCCAGCGCGCGATCCCAGTGGGCCTCGCCGACGCGGCGCGCGACCAGCTCGGGATCGTCGTCGATGCCGGGGCAGAACGGATCGGCGCCGGCGGTGAACTCGAGCTGCAGCTCGCAGCGCCGCGCCGCGCCGACGGCCGCGTCGGGCGAGACCAGCGGACCGGCGTAGCGCACGCTCCAGCGCTGGTACGGCTGCAGGCAATCGAGCGCGAGACCGCCGACGCGCCAGCGATCGACCACGGTCTCGGTCACCAGCGTCTGCTGCGGCGGCAGCCACCACGCGCCGTGCTCGCCCAGCAGCATGACCCACAGCCGGTGCGCGGCACGGCCCGGCAGCCACTCGAGCCGCAGCAGCAGCCCGAGGTCGGGCTGCGCGGCCGCGAAGCCGTAGTCCTCGGCGAAGCGCCGGCGGCCGTCGCCCTCGTGCGTGGCCTCGTCCTGCACGCCCGGACGCGGCGTGCCCAGCAGCGAGCGACGCTTCTGCAGCACCCAACGCGCCAGCGCCGACTTCACGCCGTCGCGCAGCCCCGGTGGCGCCTCGCCCCTGCGGTCGCCTCGGTCGCTCACCCGCAGCGCAGCCTAGCAGAGTCTCGCGTCGCGACCGCCACGGGGACGCGGCCGCCGCGGCAACGCGTGCGTCCACGCCCGCGGCCGCCACCGTCGGACCGACGCGCGCCCTTGCGGGACGGCCCCGGGCCATGGAACGCTTGCCGCCATGCGCGCCCCCACGCGGACGTTGGTCCTGCTCTCGATGCTCGTGCTCGGCTGCGACAACAAGCCCAAGGTCGATCCGGCCGAGGCCGAGGCCAAGCTGCAGGCGGACCTCAAGAGCGCGGCTGCGTGGACGCGCAACAACAAGCCCAAGGACGCGGAGAAGCTCTACAACGAGATCCTGCAGGCGCACCCCGATCAGCCGCAGGCGCTCGCGGGCCTGGCCAAGCTGCGGCTGCAGGACGACAAGCTCGACGAGGCGCTGAGCCTGGCCGACAAGTCCATCGCGGCCAAGGCCGACGACGCGACCGTCCATGCGCTGCGCGGCGACGTGCTCGCGCGCAAGGGTGACCACGCGGCCGCGGCCGCGGCCTACGGCAAGGCCTTCGAGCTCGCGCCCGACAAGAGCGAGTACGGCCTGCCCCACGGCGTGCAGCTCAAGCTGGCCAAGAAGTACGACGAGGCCGAGACGGTGCTGCGCAAGGTCGCCGAGCTCGACCCCATGGCGCAGTTCGTCTACACCGAGCTGGGCGACGTCATGCGCGCGCAGAACCGCCTGGACGACTCGCTCAAGACGTACATGAAGGCGCTGTCGATGTGGGCCTCGGACAAGATGGCCCACGCCGGCGCGGCGCAGGTCTACGAGGCCAAGGGCGATCTGTCGCACGCGCTCGACGAGTGGTCGACCTACGTGCGCATGGACTGCTGCTCGCCCTACTCGACCGACGTCGCGAAGAAGAAGATCGTCGAGCTGCAGGCGGCGTCGAACGCCGGCGGCGGTGCGCCGCCGGCCGAGCCGCCGCCGGCGCAGCCGGGCTGAGCCGAGCGACCGCAACGTGCGGGCGCCCGGGACCGGCTTGCGCGCCGCGGCGCGGCTCAACGCTTGAGCGCGCCGAGGATCCGCACCCGCGTCGCGAGCACCGCGATGGGACCGCTGGCGATCGCGCACAGCACCAGTGCGATGCCTGCGGGCACCGCGACGTCGGCGAGCGCGACCTGCGTGGGCAGGTGATCGATGGGATAGACCTCGCTCGACAGCGGGAAGTGGTAGCGCGCGATCACGGCGCAGTAGAGCGCGCCCAGGCCCAGGCCCAGCACCACGCCGACGCCGCCCACGAGCAGGCCCACGGCCTCGAACAGCCAGAACATGCCGCGGGCGTCGCAGCCCAGCGCGAGCAGCACGCCGATGTCGTGCTGCTTGCGGCGCACCACCAGCAGCAGGCTCGCGACCAGCGAGGCGGCGCCGACGATGCCCATCAGGCCCAGCACCAGCGAGACGGCGACGCGGATCTGCATGAGCGTCGCGAACATGTCGGCGTTGGCCTCGCGCCAGGTGCTCGCGCGGTACAGCGGGGGCAGCCGCGCGGACATGCCGTCGGCGACGGCCTGCGCCTGCTCGGGATCGGCGATCTCGAACTCGATGCCGGTCACGCGCCCGGCGCGGAAGAACAGCGACTGCGCGGCGCTCAGGTGCATGAGCGCGAGGTTGCGATCGAGCTCGATGATGCCGGTGTCGAGCTCGTCGGTGAGCTCGAACACCGCGTGCCGCGGCGGCGGGTCCTCGCCCTCGGGACCGCCGTCGAGCTGCGCCGGCACGACCACGCGCACGCGGTCGCCGATCTCGACGCCGAGCTCGCGCCGCAGCGCGCGACCCAGCACCAGCCCCGGCAGCCACCGGCTGTCGCCGGGCCGCAGCCCCGAGAGATCGCGGCGGCCGAACGCGGGCGCCAGGCCCTGGAACTCGCCGGCGAAGCGGGGATCGATGCCCTTGCCGACCACGATCGCGGTGCGTTCGACCGCGTCGGCGCCCTGCGCGGTCGAGCCGAGCGGAGTCTGCTGCACCGGCAGCGCCGCGTCGGCATCGAGCGCGGCGTCCCAGCCCGCGTCGTCGTCGCGCGGCCGCGGCGGTGCGGTCGCCAGCGCGCTCGCGGTCGGTGCGATCGCGGTGCCGTCGTCGCGCACCAGCACCACCATCGAGTACGCGAACGGCGAGGCCGCGACCACGCGCGGGTCCTCGCGCAGCTCGGCCGCGACCGCCTCGTACTCGGTGAAGTCGAGCCCGTACTTGGTCAGCAGGATGTGACCGTTGAAGCGCGAGATGGTGCGCGAGATCTCGGCGAGAAAGCCGGTCGTGACCGCGAGCGCCGTCATCAGGCTCGCGCACGACAGCGCGATGCCCACGACCGACACCGCCATCGCCGGCGGGAACCACCGCAACGCCACGGCCGCGAGCGCGAGCATGCTCGCGACGCCCAGCACGCCCGCGAGCACCAGCGAGTGCACGCCGGCCAGCAGCGCGCCCGCGGCCAGGGCGGTCGCGGCCAGCGTGAGCACGGCCAGCTGTCGCACGCGCCGGCCCGGCGGTCGCTCGCGCAGCGCCAGCCGGGCCGCGACCAGTGCGAGCAGGCCCCAGGGCAGCTTTGCGGCGCGAACGCGGGGCGCGGCGGTCATGCGCGGCCTACTCGTAGCGCAGGCCTTCGACCGGGCGCAGCTTGGCCGCCTGCAGCGACGGCGGCACGGTCGCGACGAAGCTGATGAGCAGGGTCAGCCCCGCGACCCAGAGGATCTGCACCTCGCTGAGCTCCACCGGCAGACGCTCGATGAAGTACACCTCGGGGTCCAAGGTGTAGCCGTAGAACTGCACCAGACCGCACAGCACCAGGCCGAACAACACGCCCGCGACCGAGCCGACCGCGCCCAGCGTCACGCCGGCGAACTGGAAGATGCGCGCGACGCCGGACTCGGTCGCACCCATCGACATCATGATCGCGATCTCGGGCGTGCGCCGCACGACCATGGTCCACAGCGCCGCGAGCACGTTGAAGCCCGCGACCGCGCTGACCAGGCTCAGGATGACGGTGAGGATCGACTTCTGCGTGCGGATGGACTGGAACAGGTTGGCGTTGAGCTTCTGCCACTCGAGGATCGAGTACTCGTCCTCGCCGATGGTCTTGCGCAGCTCCTGCTCGACCTGCGGCGCGGCGTAGGGATCGGCCAGCCGCAGATCGACGCCCGAGACCACGTCCTTGCCGCGGTACTTGAACCACGACAGCTCCTTGATGTGCACGTAGATCAGGCGGCTGTCGTACTCCTGGAAACCCGCCCGGAACACGCCGGCGATGCGGTAGCGGCGGAACTCCGGCAGCTCGGTGTGATCGAAGCCGGCGCCGGGATCGACCAGCGTCACGACGTCGCCGACCGACAGGCCCAGCTCGCGCGCGAGCGTCACGCCCACGAACATCGTCGGCAGCGTCGACGCGTCGGGCACCGCCGCGACGACTTTGGGCTCGGCGTCGGGCCACGGGTCGCCATCGTCCGCGTCCCACTCGTCGTGGCGATCGTGGCCGTACTTGGCGTCGTCGGGCAGCGCGCGCCAGTGCGCCAGCGCGTCGCCGTACCAGTCCTCGCCGCGGGGATCGGGCGTCTTGGCGATGACCTCGGGCAGCTTGTCGGCGGGGCGATCCGGCATCGGCTGCAGCTCGAGGTCGGAGGTCAACGCCTCGATCTCGACCGGCGGCTGCCCGGTCGCGCGCAGGTGCGCGTCGAGATCGATGACCTCGTGCGCGGTCTCGGGCTCGATGCCCTTGACCAGCACGGTCGCGCGGCGCAGCTCCGCCGCCTCGGCGTCGCTGCTGGGCGCGGGCGCGAGCGCCATCGCGTAGTACACGAACGGGCTGGCCCCGATCACGCCGTCGACGGTGCGCAGGTACTGCTCGAAGCGGCGGTACTCCGAGACCCCGAACGCGCGCGTGACGTTGATGTGCGCGTACACGCCCAGCACGCGGCGCTCGAACTCGTGCTGGAAGCCGGTCGCGACGCTCTGCACCACGATGAGCGCGGCGACGCCGATGGCGATGCCCACGATCGACAGGCTCGCGAACACCGCGAAGCGGCGCACGAGGATGAGCACCATCGCCGCGGTCGCACAGCCGGCGGTCGCGATCACCAGCGCGGCCGAGCGCAGCCCGAAGTAGAGCGCGGCCAGGCCCGCGACGGTGCCGGCGAGCGCCAACAGCGTGGGCGCCAGCGAGCGCCGCGACTTGCTCGGACGCATGATGATGCGCAGGCCCGCGCGGTGCTCGTAGCCGACGAAACCGGTGACCGCCCACCACAGCACCAGCGCCGCGACGGCAGCGACGGCGACGTAGCCCGCGGGCGGCAGCGCGCGCGGCGGCTCGGGCAGCAGCAACACCGCGACCGCGGGCGAGAGCGCGAACAGCAGCGAGAGCCACCAGCGATCGCGCGGTTCGAGCGCGGTGCGGGCGCGCCAGCCCGGCGGCGGTTCCGGCCCAGGACGGCCCGGCGACCGCGGGTCGCGGCCATCCCGAAGCGGGCCGCCGCGTGGCTTCTGCTCAGGCTTCACCCCGGACGCCAACCGCCGATGAACGCTAGCAGCCCCGCGACACCGGAGGCAAGCACGCCCATGCCCGCCCTCGCCCAGGTCCACCGTGGCCGCGATCTCGACCCCTGCGACTCGACGCCCGCCAACGAAGGCGCGTCGATGGCGTTTCTCGCCGCGTGCACCTTCACGGGCGCGACCGCGGCGGGTGACAGCGCCTACGACGGGCTGTGGGCCGCGCCCGCGACCACGCCGAGCACCGCGCTGGTGCACGGCCCGCACGCCGCCGGCGCACACACGGTCGCGCGCATGCTCGCGACCGATGCCGAGGGCAGACCCTACGAAGGCGATCTGTTCGCGGACATCCTCGAGTATCGCGCGCTGCGGATGCGCACGCTGCAGGGACAGTCGGTGCCCGACGGTCTGCTGCAGCGACTCGACTGCTTCGAGCGGCGACTGCGAGCGCCGCAGGGCGAAGGCCTGCGGCAGTTCCGACGCTTCGGCTGCGAGCAGCGCACCACCGTGCTCGTCGGCGACGGCGCGTGGCTGGGCGCGGTGCTGCAGGATCTCTCGGCCGGCGGCGCGCGCCTGCAGATCGACGGCGCACCGCAGCTGCGCGAGGGCGCCTCGATCGGCCTCGCGGTCGATCCGCGCTCGGGCGGCGAGGCGATGGTGTTGCCCTCGCGCGTGGTGTGGACCCGCTCGGGCGCCTACGGCTTGATGTTCGCGGGCCCGCCGAAGAAGGTGGCGTGATGCGACGCGCCGCGACGCTGCTCACCTCGATGCTGCTGCTGGGCTGCGCCCACGCGCGGCCGCCCGCGGGTGCCAGCGGCGAGTCGGCGCGCGAGCGCTCGCTGCAGCTCGCCGACGGCGTGCGCGTGACCGCGACGCGCTGGGACACCACCTTGGTCGCGATGGCGGCCGCCGAGCACGACGAGGCCGTGCCCGGCGACGACGAGGCCGGTGTGCGCGAGCGGCTCGCCGCGCGCTGGACCGGCGACGCCACGGCCTTCACGGTGTTGCTCGAGATTGCCGCGCGATCCGACGACCGCGCGAGCTTGACCGATCCGGCGTCGTGGTGGTTCCGGCTCGCGCCCGGACGCGACCGCCACGGCGGCGCGGGGGGCCAGGCGCCCGAGTCGGTCGAGGTGATCGCCATCGACCGCTTCCCGGCCCAAGGTGGGGGTGCACACCACCGCGTCGCGCTGCAGGTGCGATTCAAGGGCGGCCACGAGGGTCCGCTGACGCTGCGGGTCGGACCCGCGTCCGTGCGGACGGGCGCCGCAACGCGCTCGCACGCCGCAGTGCGACGCGAACCGCTGGGTCGCCCGCTCGCGCGCAAGGGCGCGGCACTGCGCTGGTGATCGATCGACGAAGCTCGACCAGACGAAGGTCAAGGATCTTCAGCGGTTGTGCCAAGGCCCATCCTTGACACCCCACCGCGGGCAAAGCTACGCTGCGGCCCACCGTCGTATGCAGCTCCGGCTCTTGCCCCTCGCCGCCCTGATCGCGACCGCGCTGTCGCTCGCACCCAGGGTTGCGCAGGCCGGCAAGTACGACCTCGACCTGACGCGCTTGGGCACGCTGCAAGGCGGCACGGTGCAGCAGGACAACGCCGGGTTCCGCAGCCTCGCATCGGAGCTCGGCACCGTGATGGCACCGCGCCCGGTCGATCCCGCGGACTCGCTGGGCCTCGCCGGCTTCGCGATCTCGGCCGACTTCGGTGTGAACACCATCGCCGGCAACCGCGACTACTGGGCGAAGACCTCGCGCGGTGAGGCCGACAAGGTCGCGCCGACGATGCAGATCATGGGTCGCAAGGGCCTGTGGCCGGGCATCGAGGTCGGCGCGGGCGCGACCCACCTGTTCGACAGCCGCATGTGGGCGATGTCCGGCTACGGCAAGATCTCGATCCACGAGGGCTTCTACAAGCGGCATCCGATCCCGTCGATCGCGATCCGCGGCGCGTTCTCGCGGGTGCTCGGCGCCAAGGACGTCAACATGACCACGGCCGCACCGTCGGTGTCGGTCTCGTACGTGTTCGGCCTGGGCAAGACCTTCAGCCTGACGCCCTACGTCGGCTACGAGGCGCTGATCATCATCGCGCGCTCGACCGTGCTCGACGCGACGCCCAACTGCGACGAGTTCCAGGACAACTACAACCAGAGCTGCCCCGGCGTGAACACCGGTGCGAACAACGAGTTCGTGTTCCAGAACGCCGGCGCGATCGTGCGTCACCGGCCGTACCTCGGCGTGCGCATGATCTTCTCGGTGATGCGCCTGGGCTTCGAGGCGATGTTCGCTCCGCCGGGCAAGCGTGCGGGCGAGTTCGAGGGCGCGACCATCGCGGATCGCTCGGCGTTCCAGCAGCAGTACACCTTCTCGGTGGGGCTCGACTTCTAGATGATCATCGCCTGCCCCGAGTGTGCCGGTCCGTTCGAGCTGCGCGATGCCGACATCGCCGAGCTGGTCCAGCTCGCGTGTCCGCACTGCAGCTTTCGCATGATCCTCGACTTCGCCGCGGCCAACGACGCGAGCCTGCGTGAGGCCGGCATGCGCATGGCCAGCGGGTGGCGCAGCGCGTCGGACTACCGCCGCGCCACCGCGACGCCGCCGCTGCGCGCCGTGCCGGCCGAGGTCGAGGCCGCGCCGATGCCGGTCGAGCCCGCCGCGATCGCGGCGCCCGAGCCCGTCACCGAGCCCGTCACCGAGCCGGTCTCGGAGCCGGGCGTGCCCGACGTCATCGTCGACACCGAGCTCTCGCCGGTCGAGCCCGAGCCCGAGGTCGAGGTCGCGCCCGAGCCGGAGCCCGCCGTGGCCGTGCGTGCGCCCGAGCCGATCCGCGTGCCCGAGCCGATCCGCGTGCCCGAGCCGATGCGGCCCGAGCCCATCGCGGCGCCCGAGCCGATTCGCGTGCCCGCGGCCGCGGTCGCGCGCGGGCCCGAGCTCGGCGACGACGACGACCTCGACAGCGAGACCATCGTGCGCACGCCCGCACCCGGGCCGGCGATGTTCGAGACCGCACCGCGGGCACCGAGCCCCGCGGACGATGCCCCGGTCGGCCGCGCCACCGTGATCGGCATCGCGCCGCCACCGTCGGTGCCCAAGCCGGCGCGCACCGGCGAGACCGTCGTGGGCCCCGCGCCCACGGGCCCCGAGCCCAGCGCAGAGCTGCCGGCCCAGCGCGCGGCGGAGCCC
>JAIBBS010000147.1 GCA_019694555.1 Nannocystaceae bacterium | reverse complement strand
GCCGAGCGCGACGCTGGGGCCGGCCGCGGCGCCGCGCGTGCTGACCGAGCGCAGCGCCGGCGGCGGCGAGTCGGGCGGCCCGCGCGACGGCGGCTCGCGTTGAGTCTCGCGCCGACGACGGCGTGATAGCATCGGATCGTCGGCGAAGGTTTGCGCCGTGGAGGTCGATGGCGATGCGGTTTCGGTGGTTGGTGGTGATTGTGACGGCAGCCGCGTGCGGCAACGATGGCGGGAGCGCGACGACGGGGGAGGGCGGCTCGAGCAGCGAGGGCTCGAGCTCGATGAGCAGCACGTCGAACACGAGTGCGACCACGACGGAGACGACGACGGCGTCGACCTCGATGTCCACGACGATGACCGACGGCTCGAGCAGCAGCAGCGACACGGTCGCAGACAGCAGCGGTTCCAGCAGCGACGGCAGCGCGACGAGCACGGGCAGCGACAGCAGCTCCGGTGGCGCGAGCTCCAGCGGCTCCGACGGCTCGACCGGTGGCAGCAGCTCGGGCGGTACCGACACCGGCGTCGTGCCCAGCGGCAACTACTGCATCCTCACCTGCACGGAGGACGTCGATTGCTGCAACGGCGACGCGATGTGCGAGCAGCAGCTCGGCAGCTACCCGTACTCGTGGAGCTGCAACGCGGGGCTGTGCGCGTTCGCGGGTTGTAGCACCGACGACGAATGCACCTTCGGCGGGATCCTGCCCACGTGGATCTGCCTCGACTTCGGCGACTTCTCGGCCTGCGAGCCCGGCTGCAGCTCGGACGCCGACTGTTCCGATCAGTTCCTCGACGGCTGGGTCTGCACCGGCGACGGTGGCTACTGCGAGCCACCGACGTGCATGTCCGACGACGACTGCACGCAGGGGCTGGCGTGCAACCTCGCCACCGGCATCTGCGGCGGCGGCTGCACCAGCGACGCCGACTGCGGCGACTTCGGGTACTGCGAGCTCGAGACCGGCGCGTGCGTGTGCATGGCGGACGACGACTGCGGCCCCGGCTACGCGTGCGCGGCCCTGTAGGCGGCGATGCGCTCGTGCAGCCGTGCCGCGAGCACCGGGCACGCGCTGCCGAGCTCGGCGAGGATCAGCACGGCCTCGTCGCAGTAGTGATGGATGCGATCGCGCGTCCAGTGCGGCGGCGGTTCGCGCAGGTTGTGGCAACGATCCGCGAGCTTGACCATCCAGATCTCGGCTGGCTGCTCGCGGATGCGCCGCAGGCTGTCGCGCATCTGCGCGTCCTTGTCGCCGGCGGCGGGATCCTTCGACAGCGCCGCGACGCCGGCTGCGACGTCGGGCCCGAAGCGCGCGGCGACCTCGTCGACGCCGACCTCGGTGTCTTCGACGACGTCGTGCAGCAGCGCGCAGGTGACCGCGAGATCGGGGCGCGCGACGTCGGAGCGCAGCGCGATCGCGACGCAGACCTCCATGGCCACCGCCGCCGGATGCAAGATGTACGGCAGCGCGCTGCCGGGCAGCGCTTGACCGTGGTGTGCCTGCGCTGCGAACTCCCACGCCCGCAACCACGCTTCGGGTGACCACGCCGCCATCGCGATCGCGATCTTCGGCCGGCGATGGCTGCCGGCGCCAGCCCTGCTGCGACCCGCATCGTCCGCGGGCCGCAACAGGGCCGCTGCGCTCACTTCGCGGCGTCGCCGGGCTTGGCGTCCGCGGCCGCGGGCTCGCCGGCCTTGGCGTCGCCGGGCTTGGCATCGCCCGCGGGCTTGCTGTCGCCGGGCTTGGCGTCGCCGGCGGGCTCGCCGGGCTTGGCATCGCCGGCGGGCTCGCCGGGCTTGGCATCGCCGGCGGGCTCGCCCGGCTTGGCGTCGCCGGGCTTGGCGTCGCCGGGCTTGGCGTCGCCGGCCTTGGTGTCCGTGGCAGGCGTGGTCGGCTTGGTGTCGCCGGCCTTGGTCTCACCGGTCTTGTCGCCGGCCTTGACCTCGCCCTTGGCCTGGGTCTTGGGCTCTTCCTTCTTGGGCTCGCACGCGGCGAGCGGCAACGCGGTGATCACGGCGGCGACGATGAACTTGCGAACGTCGAGCTTCATGGCTTCGAACCTCCTCGGTCGAATCCAAGTCTGGTTCGCGCACACGATCGCCGCCGTCATCGGCCCGCGGTGCGTCCGTCATCGATCGATCGCGCGGACCTAGCGATCCGTCATGGGATCGTGAGCGTCAGCTCGCGCCGCTGCGCATGAGCACCGCGGGCACCGTGCGCAGCAGGATCTGCAGGTCGAGCCACAGCGACCAGCGATCGATGTAGTCGAGGTCGAGCTGCATCCACGCCGAGAAGTCCACCGCGTTGCGGCCGGAGACCTGCCACATGCCCGTGATGCCCGGACGCACCGACAGGCGGCGGCGCTGCCAAGCCTCGTACTTCGCGACCTCGGCCGGCAGCGGCGGACGCGGGCCGACCAGGCTCATGTCGCCCAGCAGCACGTTGAAGAACTGCGGCAGCTCGTCGATGCTGGTCTTGCGGATGAAGCGGCCCACGCGGGTGATGCGGGGGTCGTGCTTGATCTTGAACACCGGCCCGTCCATCTCGTTGAGGTGCATCAGCGCCGCCTGCTTGGCCTCGGCGTCGATGCACATCGAGCGGAACTTGAGCATCACGAACTTGCGGCCGTTGCGACCCGAGCGCACCTGCTTGAACAGGATGGGTCCCTTCGACTCCAGGCGGATGGCGATGGCGGTCGCGATCATCACCGGCGACAGCACCAGGATCGCGGCCAGGGCACCGAGCACGTCGAGCATGCGCTTGGCCAGCAGCCGCCCCTGGCCGGTGGGCACGCGCGAGACGCCGATCATCGGCAGGTCGAAGCCGGTGACGTGCGCGAGCTCGACCTTGCCCGACGACGGCACCATGCCCTGCATGTTGACCAGCACGTCGACGCCGCGGGTGTCGCAGGCCTGCAGCGCCGACTCGAACACCGCGAGGTCGGTGCCGGGCGCCGCGAACACGACCTCGTCCACGACCTCGGTGTCGAGCAGGCGGGCGAGATCCGCCAGCTCGCCGCGACGTGGCTCGGCCAGCTCGCTGCAGTGCTCGCCCGGCACGCACACGTGGCCGACGAAGCGGTTGTTCCACGCGGCGCGCTCGCGCAGCGAGCGGGCGAACGCCACCGCCGCGTCGCCGCAGCCGACCACCAGCACGCGGTGATCGTCGACGCGCTTGCTGCGACGGATGAGCCACATCAGACCCACACGGCCCAGCGAGAGCACCGCGAGCTGGACCACGCCCAGCAGCAGCACGAAGCTGCGCGACAGGAAGCCCCACTTGAACCAGAACGACGCCACCACCAGCAGCGCGAGCGACAGCGCGATCGCCCGCAGGTGTCGCAGCGCGATCGTCCACGGGCGCAGGCGGAAGTCGTGCGCCTTGGCGGTGTACAGCGTCACCGCCCACACCGAGAGCATCACCAACAGCACCCGCGAGTAGGGCTCGTCGCCACCGCCGCCGACCGAGAGGTCCGCGAGGAAGGCCGGCAATCCCAGCGCGCCCGCCTTGGCCCGCAGCCACACGGCCAGCAGGAACGCGATCACGGACAGCACGACGTCGGCGGCGAGGAGCAGCTGGCGGAAGAGCGCGGTCTGATGGCGAGTCACGGGCAACGTCCAGGCGAAGGGCAGGGGGCGCGGGTACACGGGCCGTGCCAGCGGGATTCGCTGGGAATCGCGTGGGCCGATGCCCCTTGCTGCGCCGGCAACCGTGGCAAGGCGTGTAGCCATGGCCACCGAAGAAGCGCACGGTGGACGGTGGCCGCCCGCGTTCGTGACGGGCGCCGTGCCCGCGGACTACGACGCGCGCACCAAGATGGGACGGGTGTGCTCGTCCTCGATTGCACCCTCGACGTCGCCGCAGCACACGACCGCGTCGCGGCCGGCGGCCTTGGCCTCGTACAGCGCGGCATCGGCGGCCGCGAGCAGCTCGCCGCGGCCCGCCGGTCCGATGCCCGGGTGGCGCAGCGCGGACAGATCCGCGACGCCGAACGAGAGCGACAGCGCCCGCGGAGCCAGGGGATTGACGCGCGCGAGGCTGCGGCGGATGCGTTCGCACACGAGCTTGGCGCCCTGCGCGTCGGCACCCGTCAGCAACACGGCGAACTCGTCGCCGCCCAGTCGGACCGCGACGTCGCTGGGGCGGATCGCGCCCTCGATCGCGGTGGCCACCGCCTGCAGCGCGCGGTCGCCGGCGTCGTGGCCGAGCTCGTCGTTGATGGGCTTGAAACGGTCCAGGTCGATGGCGACCAGGGCGATGGCCTCGCCGGTGCGTGCAGCACGGGCCAGGGCCTGATCGAGCTGCGGTTCGAAGCCGCGGCGATTCCACAGGCCGGTGAGCGGATCGGTGGCCGCCTCCTCGCGCAGCCGTGCGACCTCCTGCTCGCGCGCGTAGATCGACGCTGCGATCGCGAGCACGTGCTCCACGTAGGCCACCGCGGCCGGGTTGCGCGAGCTGTCGACGCCGACCTCGAGGCGGTGGGATCCGCCGGTGCCATCGTCGAGGTGCAGGTGCACGTCGCCGACGATGCCGCCGTCGAGCTCGGCCCAGCGGACTTCGGGCAACAGCCCCAGGCCGGCGACGGCGCGGTGCAGCACCGCATCGGCCGAGTCGGCGGTCGCGAGAAAGTGCATCAGCCGCACGAACGCGAAGCCGTCGGCGGGGGCGTGCGCGCGCGGGGGCAGGGTCGTGAGATCGTTCGCGGTCGCCAGAGCCATGTCGCTCCTTGGCGTCTAGCAACGTCGATGCCACGGACCGCCCGATCCCCGTCTTCGGGATGCGGCAGTTCTCGCCTCCGGCGCGTCGCCGACGCGAAATCGTTGTGCCGCCGGCCCGTTTTGGTAACGTCCCAGGCGACATGCGACCGTTCGCCAAGCCCACCAAGGCCGCCCTGCCGCTCCTGCTGGGACTCGTCGCCGCGGCCTCCCTGCCCGGTTGCAGGCCCGACAAGCGCGACAAGTCCTCGGCGTCCGCGTGGATCGATCACCCCTCGAGCGGCACCAAGAGCGGCAACACGATCACGATCGCGCCGCTGGGCGTGAAGTTCCAGGTGCCCGACACGCTGTACGTCTACAAGTCCTGCGGTGAAGCGGCGCACTCGCCCGAGGGCGATCACGGCTGGATCCCGGTCATCACGTGCCGCTCGACCAACGCCGACGCGTTCGGTGGCGGTGGCGACGAGGAGGGCAACGAGGATCCGTTCGCGAGCGAAGACGCGGAGGAGGCCTCGGGCGTCGAAGAGATCGCGATCACGTTCTACGTGACGCACAAGACCCGCCCGCTCGACGAGCGCTCGGTGACGTGGTTCGAGAGCCAGTACAAGCAGGCCGGCCTGGTCGTCGACGAGATCAGCTACCAGCACGACTTCCAGAAGAAGTCCGGCATCTACGCCAAGCTCCACGTCGGCGACGAGGGCTCGGGCGCGCCGCACACCGAGATCGTGCAGTTCATGTTCCCGGCCAACGACGTGGTCTTCATCGCGCGCATGGAGTATCCCTTCGACGAGAAGCGCAGCGTCGATCAGGACTGGAAGTACATCCTGTGGAACTTCGAGCTGCAGTGATCGCGGCGGGCGGCTAGTCCGTGCGCATTGCGCTCAAGATCACGCTCGCGCTCACGCTGTGGACCATCGGCGTGCTCGCGGTGACCTCCGAGCGCGAGCTCGATCACGAGTTCTCGCTGATCGAGGAGGACCTCGCCGAGGCGCTGGTGTTGATCGGACGCTCGCTCGCGCCGGTGCTGGAGGACGCGTGGGTGCGCGGCGGCCCCGAACGCGTGGAACAGCTCACGCGTGCGGCGTACTCGAGCGAGCAGGCCGTGCACCTGCGCTGGTACCCGCCCGGGCTCGCGCCCAGCGACGGCGCCGGGCTCGCCGCTGCGCATGCGCGTGCGGTCGCGGGTGAGACCCAGACCGTGCGTTGGCCCGACGAGGGCGAGCCCGAGGCGATCGTCACCTACGTGCCGCTGCATCACACCGACGGCAGCGTCGCGACCATCGAGCTGCGTCGCTCGCTCGACGTGCGGCGTGCGTTCGCCGAGCGCACCTACCGGCAGCTGTGGCTGACCGCGGCGGTGATCGGCGTGTGCTCGGCGCTCATGGCGGTCGGGCTCGGCTGGTTGCTGGTCGGGCAACGCGTCGGTCGCATGGTCGGGTTGCTGCGCGCGGTCGGGCGCGGCGAGAAGGCGCGCCCGCTGCCGACGCGGGCCCACGACGAGCTCTCCGAGCTCACCGTCGCGATGAACCAGATGGTCGAGGACCTCGAGGACGCGCGCGCCCGCAGCGAGCGCGAGTCCGCGGAACGCGAGCGTCTGACGCAGGAGCTGCGCCACACCGACCGGCTCGCGACCATCGGCGCATTGATGTCGCGTCTCGCCCACGAGCTGGGCACGCCGCTCAATGTCATCGCCGCGCGCACGAAGCTGGTCGCGCGGGGGCAGGTCGATGGCGAGGCGGCGATCGCGAACGCCCGCATCGCCGCCGAGCAGACCGATCGCATCACGGCGATCGTGCGCAGCTTCCTCGACTTCTCCCGACGCTCGCGCGAGTCGCAGCGCTTCGCCCCCGCGGTCGCGGTGGTGGAGCACATCGAGGCGCTGCTGGGCGGGCTGGCGCGCGAGCGTCACGTCGAGCTGGTGGTCGGCACGCGTTGCGACGCGCACATCCGCGGCGACCTGCTGCTGCTGCAGCAGGCGGTCACCAACCTCGTGGTCAACGCGCTCGACGTGTCGCCGCCGCAGACGCGTGTGACCGTGGACGTGACCACGGTCGAGGTCGAGCCGCCGCCGGGGCGCGGCCGCCCCGGGCGCTATGTCTGCATCACCGTGGGCGATCGCGGCCCCGGGATCGACCCGGAGGTGTTGCCGCACCTCTTCGAGCCGTTCTTCACCACCAAGGACCCCGGCAAGGGCACCGGTTTGGGCCTGTCGATCGCGTCGGGAATCGTGCAGGAGCACCACGGGTGGATTGCCGTGTCCACCGACAAGGGCACCGGTACGCAGTTCATGCTACATCTGCCGATCGCCGATGCCGAATCGTGACCATGCCCCGATCCGCGTGCTCGCGGTCGACGACGACCCGCGCTTCTGCGAGCTCATCTCCGACACGTTGACGGGGTGCTCGGTCGCGACCGTGCACAACGAGACCGACGCGCTCTCGCGCGTGCAGATGTTCGACTTCGACGTCGTGCTCACGGATGTCAACATCGGCGGCATCGGCGGTATCGCGGTCTGCCAACGCATCGCGGAGATCGATCCCGACCTCCCGGTCGTGGTCATCACCGGCTTCGGCAGCATCGACACCGCGGTCGCGGCCATGCGCGCGGGCGCCTACGACTTCGTCACCAAGCCGGTCGAGATGGACTCGCTGCGCTTCACGATCCAGCGCGCCGCGGGTGTCCGCGCACTGCGGCGAGAGGTCAACGTGCTGCGCGAGCGCGTGCAGGCCCAGCGTTCGACCGACATCCTCGGCGAGAGCGTGCCGACGCGACGGCTGCTCGAACGCGTCGCGCGCATGGCCGAGTCGGACGCGCCGGTGCTGATCCGCGGCGAGAGCGGCACGGGCAAGGAGCTGGTCGGCCGGGCCATCCACGCGCAGTCCAAGCACGCGGCCGCGCCGCTGGTGACGGTGAACCTGGCGACGCTGCCCGCCGGTACCGCGGAGGCCGAGCTGTTCGGCACCGCCGCGGGTCCCGGTGAGCCGGTCCCCGGTGCGTTCGAGCGCGCCGGCGAGGGCACGGTGTTGCTCGACGAGATCGGCGAGCTGCCGCTCGAGCTGCAGCCGCGGTTGTTGCGACTGCTCGAGGCCGGGTTGGTCCGCCGCGCCGGCAGCGATCTCGACGTGCCGGTGCGTGCGCGCGTGATCGCGACCACCAGCCGCGATCTCGACGCCGCGGTCGAGGCCGGCACGTTCCGCCCCGACCTGCTGCTGCGTGCGAGCGTGCTCGATCTCTCGGTGCCGCCGCTGCGTGCCCGTGGTCGCGACATCTTGCTGCTCGCGCAGCACTTCCTGCTGCGCTTCGCGGCCGAGGCCGGCAAGGACGTGCGCTCGATCGGCCCCGAGCTCGCGCAACGCATGGTGGACTATCCCTGGCCGGGCAACGTCCGCGAGCTCCGCAACACCATCGAGCGCGCGGTGACGCTGGCGCGCGGCCCACGGCTCGAGCTCGCCGAGGCGCCCGAGCGCATCCGCAACTACGCGCGCAGCGATGTGCTGGTGGTCGCGCACGATCCCAGCGAGCTGGTCCCGCTCGACGTGGTCGAGCAGCGCTACATCCTGCGTGTGCTCGAGGCCGTGGGCGAGAACAAGACCCTCGCGGCCAAGGTGCTCGGACTCGGGCGCAAGACCCTCTACCGCAAGCTCGAGCGCTACGGCGTCATCGAGCGAACCGAGCGCAAGGGCAACGCCGCGGACTCCCTCGACGACGATGGCGGCGACGAGTCGGCCTGAGTCGCGGCGATCGAGCGCCGCGATCGCGACGGGGCCATCGTCGCGCGGTGCGAGCGAGCGGCTGCGCGTGCACGCGCGCGGTGAGCAGTTGCAGTCGGCGTCGTCGCGGGCGCCGCGGTGGCGGGCCGCGTGACCGCCGACGCGGCGCTGCGCGACGCGCGGGCCGCGAGCGCCGCGGCCGCGGCCCGTGAGGCACTCGCGCACGCGATCGAACACGCAGCGCACTACCTGCCCACGCAGGGGCCGTTGGAGCTGTTCATCCACCACAACACGCTGCACGCGTTCGAGCAGCTGCCGTTCCACGACGGCATCGCTGCGGCGCAGCGGGTGCTCGGCGGCAGGGGCTACCTCGCCGAGACGCAGTACCGCGAGGCGCACGCGAGCGGCCGCATCACCGATCGCGACCTCGCGCTCGCGATCGACGGCCGCGGCGTGTTCGCCGAGCTCGGCGCGCAGGACCCGGACGTGCTCGACGAGCGCCGCGCGATCCTCCGCGCAGCGATGCTGCACGACCTCGACGCCGAGCCCGCCGCACTGGTGCGCTGGCAGCTGGTGGAGGCGCTGGCGCTGACCGAGCCCGGCGATGTCGAGCGTTGGCCCGCGTGCGTCGAGGCAGTGCGGCGGATCGGCGGTCCGGTCCACGCGGACGCGATCGCGCTCGGGCGCGCCCTGCTCGCGTCGCTGGGCGAGCGATCCCATCGCGACCTGGTCAAGGCGCTCGCGGGCACCGACGTGTGCGATCGCGTCGATCGCTGGATCATCCGCGTCTGCGCCGCGCAGCTCGACGAGGGACTGGCGGCCCGCAGTCACGCGCCGCGTCGGCTGGGACTGTACGAGGGTTGGCGTCGTTTCCAGCGGCCGGGTCGCGGCGTGCTCGCGGGGCTGCCGCCCAGCACGGTGTTGCCCGAGCAGGCGCTCGACGCGGTCGCGATGGCGCTCGACGCCCTCGCGGTGCCGGCCGATCGCCAGCAGGACTACCTCACGCGCGTGCTGCAGCACATGCCGGGCTGGGGCGGGATGATCCACTGGCGCGAGTGCCATCCCGAGTACCGCCCCGAGCTGCCACCGGTCGCGGTGGTGGACTACCTCGCGCTGCGGCTGCTGGGCGAGTGGTCGGAGCTCGCGACGGTGGTGCGGCGGCAGTGGTGCTGCGAGGTCGGCCGCCTCGTCGACGTGCTGAGCGAGCGGCCCGCCGAGCTCGGACTCCGCACGGCGCTGTGGCGCGGGTTGCTCGACGGTCCCCATGCCCGCGCGGCCTGGCGATTGCTGCGGCCACAGGCGCGCACCGACGAGGCGGCATGCCGGGGGCTGCTGGCGCGGTGGGTCGGTACCGACGACGGCGCGACGCAGGCGCGCGCCTGGCAGCTGCACCGCTTGTGCCGCGCGCTGGGGATTCCCGCCGACGAGCTGCAGGCCACGCCGACCGCTCGGATCGCGCGGCTGCTCGCGACGCTCGACGAGTACGGGCCACAGGTGCGCCTGCCGATCTGGCAGGAGGCGTTCGAGATCCACTATCGCGATCAGATCCTCGAGGCCCTGCACGAGACCCGCGTGCACCGGCACGCGTCCGCGGGGCGTCGGCCGTTCGCGGTGATCACGTGCATCGACGACCGCGCCGAGGGCTTCCGCCGTCACGTCGAGGAGATCGAACCCGACGCGGAGACCTTCGGCACGGGCGGCTTCTTCGGCATCCCGATCGCGTTTCGCGGCCGCAACGACGACGAGTTCAGCGCGCTGTGTCCGCTGGGTGTGACGCCGATGCACCGCGTGATCGAGGTGCCGTGCGACGACGCGCATGCGCTCGGTCGGCGCTTCGATCGCGGCCGCGCGGCCGCACGGCGCTGGCGTGGGCACTGGCGCCGCATCCTCGGCCACGGCGGCGCGTCGCTGCTGGGCGCCTACGCGGTGGGCTTCTTCGCGTGGCTGTGGCTGCTGGGGCAGTTGGTGTTTCCGCGGCAGTTCGAGCGCGTGCGCAAGGCGGTGCGGCGGGCGCTGATGCCGGAGCACGGCACCGTGCTCGTCACCGACGAGGCGTGCAGCGAGCCCGCGCACGCGATCGCCGGCTTCACGCTGCGCGAGCAGATCGAGCGCATCGGCGCGACGCTGAACAACATCGGCATGATCTCCGGGTTCCCGCGGATCGTCGCCGTGCTGGGCCACGGCTCGTCCTCGACCAACAACCCGCACCTGTCGGCCTACGACTGCGGCGCGTGCGGCGGCCGGCACGGCGGACCCAACGCGCGCCTGTTCTGCCTGATGGCGAACTCGCCGGCGGTCCGCGCGGGCCTGCGCGAGCAGGGCATCGACATCCCCGACGACACGTGGTTTCTCGGCGGTGAGCACAACACCGCTGCCGACGAGGTCTCGTGGTCCGACCTCGAGCGCCTGCCCGAAGGCCACCGCGAGGACTTCCGCGGCTTCGCTGCGGTGCTCGAGCAGGCGCTGATGCGCTCGGCCCACGAGCGCTGCCGCAAGTTCGAACACGCGCCGCACGATGGCAGTCCGGAGGCCATGCGCAAGCACGTGCAGACGCGCACGCTCGATCCCAGCCAGGCGCGCCCCGAGCTCAACCACGCCACCAACGCGGTCGCGGTGTTCGGCCGGCGCGGCCTCACCCGCGGCAGCTTCTTCGATCGCCGCATGTTCCTGGTCTCCTACGATCCCGGCATCGATCCCCAGGGGCGCATCCTCGAGCGATTGCTCGTCGCGCTGGGTCCGGTCGGTGCCGGCATCAACCTCGAGTACTACTTCTCGCGCTGTGACCCGCAGATCTACGGCGCCGGTACCAAGCTGCCGCACAACGTCGTGGGCTTGATCGGCGTGATGGACGGCGGCAGCAGCGATCTGCGCACGGGTCTGCCCACGCAGATGACCGAGGTCCACGAGCCGCTGCGACTGTTGCTGGTGCTCGAGAACACGCCCGAGGTCGTGGCCGCGATCGCGGGGCGGCAGCCGGAGATCCGCGCGCTGGTCGAGAACGCCTGGGTACTGGTCGCGACCGTCGACCCCAGCGATGGGCGCATGCACGTCTACACCCCGTCTCGCGGCTTCGTGCCGTGGCAGCCACGCGGTCTGGTCCTACCGGTCGTGCCCGACTCGGCAGCGTGGTACCGCGGACGCGCGGATGGCTTGCCGCCGGCGCGCATCGTCGCGCCGCGGCGGATCGCGAGCGAGGCATGAGCGCGACCGTGGTGGCGCTCGCGACCGCAGGCTCCGCGATCCCGGTGGGTCGCGGCGAGCCCTGGCTCGAGTGGCTGGTGTTCGCGTTGCCGACGCTGCCGCTGCTGCTGACGACGTGGTTCGGTCTCGCGATCGCGGCAGGCGTGCGTCTGCGCGAGCGCACCATCGCGACGGCCACCATCGGCGGTGTCGCGACCATCTCGCTGATCTCGCTGGTGGTGCTGGCGCGGACGCTGATGCTGCAGCAGCCCCTGCGCATCGGCATGTTGCGGTGGTTGTTCGTGCCCGGCTACGAGATCGACGTCGCGTTCTGGCTCGACCCCCTGTCGGCCGTGATGGCCGCGATGACCACGACCATCGGTTTCGTGGTGGCGTGGTTCTCGGTCGCGTACCTGCACCGCGAGCCCGGCTTCCAGCGCTACTTCATGCTGGTGAACCTGTTCCTCAGCGGGATGCTGGTGCTGGTGCTCGGCGACGGCTTCACGCTGCTGTTCCTGGGTTGGGAGTGGGTCGGGCTGTGCTCGGCGCTGCTGATCGGCTTCTTCCACGAACGCGGGGCGCCGGTGCGAGCGGGCGCGCGCGCGTTCATCACCAACCGCTTCGGCGATTTCGGCCTGTTGGCGGCGTCGCTGTTCGCGGCCCACGAGCTCGGCGGCGACGGTTGGGCCGCGATGATGGCGCACGCCGACGGCGTGTCGACGCAGTCGGCCACCGTGATCGGCCTGTGCCTGTGGCTCGCGGCGATGAGCAAGTCGGCGCAGCTGCCGTTTTCCAGCTGGATGGCCCACGCGGTCGAGGGCCCGACCACGTCGACGGGCTTGTTCTACGGCGCGGTCATGGCCCATGCCGGCGTGTACCTGATGCTGCGCACCGGCCCGCTGGTGCAGCACTCGACGGTCGCGATGCTCGCGATGCTGCTGGTCGGCGGTGCGACGCTGATCTACGCCGCGGCGGTCGGTGGCGCGCAGCCCGACGCGAAGGGTTCCATCATCTATTCGACCATCGCGCAGCTGGGCGGCATGTTCGCGGCCTGTGGCCTGGGCGCGTGGCACCTGGTGGTGGTGCTGATGCTGCTGCACGCCGGTCTGCGCGCGGTGCAGTTCCTGTTCGCACCGTCGATCATCGTGCAGACGCGCGCGGCGCAGCACAACGCCGCGATCGACGAGCCGGCGCCGTCGCGGGGGCGGGTGGTGCACAGCGGGCTCATCGGCGTGGCGCTGCTGGTCGCGGCGTGGGGAGCGTTCGGCCTGTCGGGGGTCTCGTGGTGGTACGGCCCCTCGGGCGATCGCGGCGTCTTCGGTGAGCACGTCGATCTGGCGCTGTTCGTGGCCGCCGCGGTGTCGATCATCGCGATCACCTACGTCGGCCTGCGACGGCCGGACCGCCGCGACCCCGACGGCGTGGCCGCACGGCTGCACGAGCGCGCGCTGCACCGCTTCGACCTCGACGGACTCGAGCACCGCCTCGCGGTCGCGCCGATGCTGCGGCTGGCCGAGGCGCTCAAGCACATCGACGACCGCCACCGCGATCGCGTGCGCGCGTTCGTCGTGGCCGCGCTCGTGGTCACGGCCTTCCTCGGCATCGACTGGTCCGGCGTCGCGCTCACGCACGGGGTGTCGATTCGCGTGATCGAGCGCCACGTCGGCGACGTGCCGTGGCTGTCGGCGCTGTGGCTCGCGCCGGTGATCACCGCGGTGGTGGTGGCGCGGATCCACGACGCCGGCTGGGCCCGCGTGTTCGCCAGCGGCGGCGCGGCGCTGACGCTGTCGCTGTCGATCGCCGTGGTGCGGCGATTCCAGCCCGAGCTCGGCGGCCTGCAGTTCGTCGAGACCCTGCCGTGGCAGCTGCTGGGCCTGGGCTACCACCTCGGCGTCGACGGCATCAGCGCGACGTTGGTGTTCGTGCAGGCGCTGGTGGTGACGCTGTTGCTGGTGGCGCTCGGTCGTCGCGCGCAGCGTCCCGCGCTGGTGTCGCTGCTGATGCTGCACGCCATCGGCCTGCTGGCGCTCATCAGCGTCAACCTGCTCATGGTCGCGCTGGTCACGGTGGTGCGGGTGTGGTCGGCGTCGCGCCTGATCGTCCACGCCGCGCCGGAGGCCGGCGCGCGCGTGTCGACGAAGTGGTTCGTGCGGCCGATGCTGGCGTCGGCGTTGCTGCTGCTGGCGGTCGTGCTCGCGATGGGCATCACCAGCGGTTCCTTCGACTACGAGCGCATCGCCGAGCACGGCCTCGACCGCAGCACGCAGGCGCTCGCGTTCGCACCGTTCATGATCGCGGTGGCGATCCGCCTGCCGCTGGTGCCGTTCCACGGCTGGCTGCTGCGGCTGGTCGAGTCCTCGCCGGCGGTCGCCTCGGTGCCCATCGCGCTGGCGCCGGCGGGGCACTACCTGTTCCTGCGCGTCGGACTCGAGCTGCTCGGGGATGCGGTCGCGCGCCAGACCGTGGTGCTCGCGGGCCTCGCGGTCGCGAGCATGCTGTACTGCGTGCTGGTGGGCCTGGCGCAGGGGAGCCTGCGATCGTCGCTGGCGTACTTCCAGCTGGCGATCAGCAGCAGCCTGCTGGTCGGCATCGCGTCCGCGGATCCCATGGGGCCGACCGCGGGTGTGCTCAACGCGTGCAACCTCGCGATCGCGGGCACCGGCCTGCTGATCATCGCGGACCTCGTGCACGCGCGCGTGGGCACCACCGACTTCGCCGCGGTCGGTGGGCTGGTGCGCACGGCGCCCACGCTGACCGGCCTGTTCCTGGTGATCTCGCTGGCCTACGCCGGCTTCCCCGGCACCTTGGGCTTCGTCGCCGAACACCTCGCGAGTCACGGCGCATTCGATGCCCACGCGGCCATCGCCATGACGATGCTCGCGGCGGTCAACCTCGCCAGCGTGGTGCTGTGGTGGAGCTTCGCGCGCGCGTGCCTGGGGCCGTGGCGCCAGGCCCACCTGGCGAAGTTCCGCGACCTGCTGCCGCGCGAGCGCGCGGTGCTGCTCGCCATCGCGGTGATCGTGCTGGGCGTGGGCTGGTGGCTCGAGCCCTGGGTCGCGATGCTCGAGCCGTCGCTCGCCGCCCACGTGCCCTAGCCCGACCCGTTGCGGGGTCAGGCTGCCGGCGGTGCGCCGCGCGGTACCATCGCGCGCGTGGATCCGGTCTACCTCGATCACAACGCGACCACGCCGGTGGCGCCCGCCGTGCGCGACGCGATGCTGCCGTGGCTCGGCGAGGCCTTCGGCAATCCTGCATCGGCGCACGCGCCCGGGCGTGCGGCTGCGGCCGCGTTGGCCCGCGCGCGCGCCGAGGTCGCTGCGCTCGTGGGCGCCGAGCCCGACGAGGTCGTCTTCACCAGCGGCGGCACCGAGTCCGACAACCTCGCGGTGCTCGGCACGCAGCTGCCCCGCCCGCGCATCGTCGCGAGCGCGGTCGAGCACCCGGCGGTCGAAGCGGCGTTGGTGGTGCGCGAGCGGCAGGGCGTCGCGGTCGAGCGGCTCGCGGTCGATCGCGACGCGCGGGTCGAGCTGGAGCGCGCCGCAGCGACGCTGCGCGTGCCCGCGGGCCTGCTGACCGTGATGTTGGCGCAGAACGAGACCGGCACCATCGAACCCGTCGCCCAGCTCGCGGCCCTGGCCCGCGCCGCGGCGCCGGACGTGATCGTGCACTGCGACGCGGCGCAGGCGGTGGGCAAGCACGCGGTCGACATGCGCGCGCTCGGGGTCGATCTGCTCACCATCGTCGGCCACAAGTTCTACGCGCCGGCGGGCATCGGCGCGCTGGTCGTGCGTCGCGGCACGCCGCTGGCTGCGACCAACTACGGTGGCGGGCAACAACGCGGCCTGCGATCCGGGACCGAGCCGGTGGCGCTGGCGGTCGCGCTGGGCGCGGCGTGCCGGTTGGCGGCGTCCGATCTCGAGCAGGAATCCGCGCGGCAACGGGCGCTGCGCGAGCGGCTGTGGCAGCAGCTGCGCGACGGCATCGACGGCATCGTGCGCACCGCCGCCGATGCACCGACGTTGCCGGGCACGTTGCACGTGCGCGTGCCCGGGCGCGAGGGCGCGGCGATCCTCGCGGCAGCGCCCGCGGTCGCGGCCTCGACCGGCTCGGCGTGTCATGCCGGCGATGGCGGCCATGGTGTCGTGACGGGTGTGCTCGCGGCGATGGGCGTGCCGCTGGTCGAGGCCACCGGCGCGCTGCGGCTGTCGCTGGGGCGCAGCACCATCGCGGCGGACATCGACCGCGCCGCGGCGGCGCTCGTGGCCGCGTGCCGCAGCGTGCCGCGGCATTGAGCCCATGGAGAGGAAGCTCCGCTTCCTCTCCCCGTGCCCGGCGCGGCCGGTCACGGGACCCCTCACCTTCCGGTCGCTGCGCGACGAGAGCCCGTCAGCATTCGCTGACGGTCTCTGAGCCTGCCGCGGGCCCCACGGCGCGGCGCCTGTGGCACGATGGTGCTGGCCTCGTCCATGCCCAAGACCACCGTCACCATCGAGCGCCGCTTCGACGCACCGGCGAGCTTGGTGTGGGCATTGCTCGGCGACAGCAACCGCTTCGATCGCGCGGTCGGGCTCGGCTTCGCCTCGTATCGCTGGGAGATGATCGACGGCCGTCGCGAGCACGTGGCGCGGGCCAAGCAGAGCGGCCTGACCATGGAGTGGATCGAGCCGCCGTATCAGTGGATCGAGGGCCGCCTGCTCGACGGCACGCGCTACTTCACCAAGGGACCGCTGGGCAGCGGCGGCATGCGGGTCGAGGTCGAGCCCGAGGGCGCGGGCTCGATCGCGCGGGTGACCGTGTGGGGCAACTCGCCGCACTGGTACATGTGGCCGGCCAAGCCCGTCGTGACCGCGCAGATCCGGCGCGGCGCGACGCGTTACCTCGATGCCGTCACCGCGGCGCTGCGCGATGCAGCGCGCGCGCTGCCGCCGAGCACACCGCCGGCCGAGGTCGCGGCGCTGCTGCTCGAGACCAACACCGATCCGACCGCCCGCGGCAGCTCGACGCCCACGAACGCGGTCGAGTTCGATCGCCGCGCCGGTCGGCTGCGCGCGCTGGGGTTGCAGGGCGCCGCGACCGAGCGGCTGATCGCGTGGATCCGCGACCAACCCGACGAGGACGTGGCGCAGATCCAGCCGTTCGTGCGCGCGCGCGCATGGGGCCTCGATCGGCGCGAGGTCCTGCGCACGTTCCTGCATGCGACCCGCGCCGGCCTGGTCGATCTCGCGTGGCAGATCAACTGCCCGGTGTGTCGCGTCTCGGCCGCGGTCGCGACCTCGCTCGAGGGCGTCGGTCGCCAGGTGCACTGCGAGGCGTGCAACATCCGCTACGACGTCGACTTCGCGCGCAGCGTCGAGGCGGTGTTCCGCTGCAATCCCGCGGTGCGGCCGGTGACGCCGTCGGTGTTCTGTGCCGCGAGCCCGTCGCTGCGACCGCATGTGCTCGCGCAGCTGCGGATCGAGCCGGGCGCCACGCGGCGCTGCGAGCTGCCGCTGTCGACCGGTTCGTTGATCGTGCGCACGCTCGGGCCCGAGCGCTCGGCCGAGCTCGAGGCCGAGGTCGCGCCGGCGAGCGTGACGGTGACGGTGGTGCCCGGTCGGGTCGAGCTCGAGGCGTCCGGACGCAGCGAGTCGGGCGTCACGGCGCTGGTGCTGTGTTCGCAGCTGACCGAGCCGTGCCACGTGTTGGTCGAGCGCGGTGCGTGGGCCAGCGACGCCGTGCTCGGCAGCGCGATCGCGACGCTGCCGGAGTTCATGGAGCTGTTCGCGACCGACGCGCCCGCGGCGGGCCTCGAGCTGTCGGTCGGTCGGCTGGTGCTGCTCTTCAGCGACCTCACCGGTTCGACTGCGCTGTACGAGCGCGTCGGCGATGCGCGGGCGTTCGCGATCGTGCAGGAGCACTTCCGCGTGATGGCGGAGCTGGCGACCGCGCACGAGGGCACGGTGGTCAAGACGATGGGGGACGCGGTCATGGCCACGTTCTCGCGGCTCGAGGACGCCACCGCGGCGGCGCTCGAGATGGTCGCCGCGACCGAGTCGGCGCACGGCGAGCTCGGCGTCGGTGTGAAGCTCGGCATCCACGAAGGCCCTTGCCTGGCGGTGCGCGCGAACGATCGCCTGGATTTCTTCGGCACGACGGTGAACCTCGCCGCACGCTTGCAGGCCCAGGCGCAGGCGTCGGAGCTGGTGATGCTGCGCGACAACGCGGACCACCCTGCGGTCGCGGGTCTGCTCGCGGGTCGGCCGGCGCGCCGCTTTCGCGCAGCGCTCAAGGGCATCGCGGCGGAGCAGGAGCTCGTGGGCTTCGCGCTCGATCCCGGCGCAGACGCTGCGTCGACGCGCGAGCGTGCGGTCGGCGGTCGGACCTGATACTCTGCCGACCGCTCGACATGCCACCGATCGACGAGACCCGACTGCAGCGCGTGCTCGGGCGCTTCCCGTGGAAGCGCCGCAAGCCGCGGCCGGGTGTGCTCGGTGTGCCACCGGTGTCGCTGCGCACGCGCGACGGCGAGCAGCTGTGGGCCGATCCGCTCGAGCTGGCGGAGTTCTCCGATCCCGGGCCCGCGCTGCTGTGCATCGCGCTCTCGGGCGACCCGACCTCGCGTGCGTTGGTCCGCAGCCTCGTGCAACACCACGCGCGCTCGCGCGGGGTCGAGCTGCCCGAGGCGGTGCCGGAGATCACGCGCGCGGGTGTGGTCGTGCTCGATGCGTTGTTCGGTCAGTCGGGGCTCGACCCCGCGGCCGAGGTCGGCAGTCACGGCATCCGCGAGCTGGTCACCGCGACGTGGGCGATCGCGGCGGCCGAGACGCTGCGCGCGGCCTGAGCGCCCGTCCGCGGATGCTGACGGGCTCTCGTCGCGAAAGCGACCGGGACGCAGAGCGGTCCCGCGACCGGCTCGACCGGGCACGGCGAGAGGACGCGGAGCATCCGCTCCGACGACCGAGGCCGCGTCACGGCGCGAGCAGGCTGGGCAGGTAGCCCGGCGGCGCGCGCAGGCCCATGAGCTCGAGGCAGGTGGCCGCGACCCAGCCGAGGTTCGCCGCCGCCGCGGCCTCGTCGCGTCGCGTCGCGGGCCCGTGCACGTCGCCGACGATCGCGAACGGCACGGGGTTGAGGCTGTGGCTGGTGCGCGGGCGCTCGCTGCCGTCCTTCTCGACGTCGAGCATCTGATCGGCGTTGCCGTGGTCCGCGGTCACGACCACGATGCCGCCCAGGCGCTGGACCGCGGCGATGACCCGCGCGACGCACAGGTCCACGACCTCGACGGCCATGCGCGCGGCCTCCAGCACGCCAGTGTGGCCGACCATGTCGCCGTTGGCGTAGTTGACCCGCACGAAGTCGAAGTGCTCGCGCGTCATCGCGTCGATCAGCGCGTCGGTGACCTCGGCGGCCTTCATCCACGGGCGCTGCTCGAACGGCAGCGTGTCGGAACGGATCTCGATGTAGCGCTCGAGCGCGTCGTCGAAGCGACCGGAGCGGTTGCCGTTCCAGAAGTAGGTCACGTGGCCGAACTTCTGCGTCTCCGCGATCGCGAGCTGCCGCTTGCCCGCGTGCGCCAGCAGCTCGCCCATGGTGTCGTCGATCGCCGGCGGCTCGACCAGGAACCGCGCCGGGACCTGCTCGTCGCCGTCGTACTGCATCATGCCGCAGTAGAACACCGCGGGGCGGCGGCCGCGGTCGAACGCGTCGAAGTGCTCGCGCTCGAAGGCCTTGCTGATCTCGAGCGCACGGTCGCCGCGGAAGTTGAACAGCACCACCGCCGCGCCGTCGCGGATGGGGCCGACCGGACCGTTGCCCTCGTCGACGACGAAGGCCTCGAGGTACTGATCGTCGACGCCGAGCTCGGCGTACATGTGCTCGACCGCGGCGCGGGCGCTGGCGAAGCGCGGCGCGTCGCCGTGCACGTGGCAGGCCCAGCCGCGCGCGACCATGGCCCAGTCGGCCTCGTAGCGATCCATGGTCACGCGCATGCGGCCGCCGCCGCTGGCGATGCGCGCGTCGCAGCCCTGCGCGCGCAGCTGGGCCAGGCACGCCTCGAGCGCATCGAGGTAGCCCAGGGCCGAGCGCGCGGGCACGTCGCGACCGTCGAGCAACACGTGCACGCGCAGCCGAGCGACGCCGTCGGACGCGGCGCGGCGCAGCAGCGCGAGCAGGTGATCGATGTGGCTGTGCACGTTGCCGTCGCTGAGCAGGCCCAGCAGGTGCAAGGCCTCGCCGCTGCCGCGCACGTGCGCGACCGCATCGCGCCAGCACGCGCCCTCGAACAACGCACCCGAGACGATCGCGTTGCTCACCAGCTTCGCACCCTGATCGAAGATGCGCCCGGCCCCGAGCGCGTTGTGGCCGACCTCGCTGTTGCCCATGTCCGCGTCGCTGGGCATGCCGACGGCGCGGCCGTGGGCCAGCAAGGTGCGGTACGACGGCAGCTGCCGCAGCCACGACAACGTCGGTGCGCGCGCGGCCGCGACCGCGTCGCCGCGGTCGGCCTTGCCCACGCCGATGCCGTCCATGACGATGCACACGACCGGGCCGCGAGGGGCAGTGCGATGAGGGTGGGGCGTCAGCGCGATGCTCATGGTCAGAACATGTAGTGATAGCCGACGATGATCTCGACCATCATGTCGAAGGGGTTGGTGTCGGGGCGCGCGTCGGGCTGCTCGGGGTCGGGGCGCGCGACCACTTGCTTGCGCGAGAAGTACTTGTGCAGCGCCGCGCCGATGATGATCGACGAGTTGTTGCGCACCGGCACGCCCAGGTGACCGCCGGCGCGGATCATCGCCGAGGTGTCCGAGACGTCCTGCTCGTCGGTCACGAACGGTCCCAGCGGACGCACGAGCGTCGACACCCCGAGCCCGGCGGCGACGCCGATCTCGGCGAAGATGGGACCCATCAGGATCTGGAACGACGGACCCACGGCGAAGTCGCTGTGGCCCAGCGCGGCGAAGCGGCGCGCGTGGGCGCCGGCGGGCGTCGGCACCGACCATCGCTCGAGGTAGCGCGTGTGGCCCAGCTGCAGCTCGCCGCCGATGCGCAGCGGGCCCAGTCGCAGCGCGTGGACCCGCAGCTGCAAGCCCGCGCCGAAGCCGACCGGTTGCATGACCTGTGCGCCGCCGACGAGCAGCACGCCCAGCCGAGGCGCGGCTGCGAGGCTGAAGACGGGACCGCGCCCACGCAGGATCGCGTCGTTGCCCCGGCGACGCAGGCTGCCGCGAGTGCCCGGCGGCGCCGCGGTCGCGGGCTCGCGCACCGGCGGGGGCGCGGCAGCAGGCGCGACCGC
>JAIBBS010000355.1 GCA_019694555.1 Nannocystaceae bacterium | reverse complement strand
GTGATGCACAGCGAGGCCGAGGTGTTCTTCGCGCGGCTGCGCTCGCCCGAGGCCGCGGAGGCGATGTCGGCGTTCTTCGGCAAGCGTCGGCCGGACTTCTCGCGCTTCGAGTGATCGCGGGCGGGGGTGCCTGGAGCCCCCCGCGCCCCGATCCACCCCGAGCACCGCGATCCCACGCGCCCGGGAACCGCAGCCCCGCCGTGGCGTCTTGTGCCTTCGATGCCGGCCGCGCCGTGGTCCCGTCGTCGCCTCTGCCGCGCCCTGCTCGCCCGCGGCGCGGTGCTCGTGGCCGCGCCGAGCGTGACCGCGGGCTGCGGCCGCGAGCGGGCGCCGAGGGGCAACGGACGCCCGTGGCCGGAGCCGCGCATGGGGCCGGCGTGTCCGCCGGAGCTGGCGTGGGCGTTCGACCGCGAGCGCTTCATGCCGATGCCCGCGCCCGGGCCCGGCGACTGGCTCGACGAGCACAGCGAGGACGGTCAGGACGTCGAGCAGTTCCTCGCCGACGAGCCGAATCGACCGGGCCCGCCGCGCGACACCATCGTGCTGCAGCCGCTGCTGCCCAGCCCCACGCCGATGCTGCCCGATGCCGACGAGCAGCTCGACTACCTCGCGCGCTTCTTCGGCGTGCAGGTGCGCGCCGCGGCGCCGCTGCAGCTGTCCGACGACGTGCTCGGCGCGCGCACGCGCGGCGGACACACGCAGTGGCACGCGTCGCAGATCCTCGACGCGATCGAGGCGCAGCTGCCCGAGGACGCCTACTGCAGCATCGCGGTGACGACCGTCGATCTGTATCCCGAGCCGTCGTGGAACTTCGTGTTCGGGCTCGCGCGGCTGCAGCGGCGCGTCGGCGTGTTCAGCCTCGCGCGGCACGACGCGGCGTTCTTCGGCCGCGACGCCAGCGACGTCGCGCTGGTGCGGCGACGCGGGCTGGGCGTGCTCGCGCACGAGGTCGCGCACATGTTCGGCATGCAGCACTGCGTCTACCACCGCTGCCTGCTCAACGGCTCGAACACGCAGGCCGAGGCCGATCGCTCGCCGCTGCACCTGTGCGCGGTGTGCCTGCGCAAGCTCCACCTGCTGGTGGGCTTCGATCCGCGCGCGCGCTACGAGGCGCTGCACGGCTTCTATCGCGCGCATGGGCTCGCGCTCGAGGCCGGCTGGATCGAGCTGCAGCTCGAGGCCGCCGCGCGCGCCTGACCTGCGCGCCCGCGGCTCACAGCCGCGCGGCGGACATGACCACGATCGGCTCCACCGGCACGCCCTCGTAGGGCGGCACGTCGGTGGTCTCGACCGCGGCCATCGCGTCGATCACGTCCATGCCCTGCACGACCATGCCGAACACCGCGTAGCCCGGGGGCACGTCGAGGTTGGGGTTGTCGACCAGGTTGACGAAGAACTGCGAGGTCGCGCTGTCGGGATCGTTGGTGCGCGCCATCGAGATCGCGCCGCGCACGTTGAGCAGACCGTTGCCGAACTCGTTCACGATCGGCGCCATGGTGTCCTTGCTCATCAGCGACTCGGTCAGGCCGCCGCCCTGGATCACGAAGCCGGGCACGATGCGGTGCACGATGGTCGCGCCCATGCCGTCGCTGCCGTCGAAGAAGCCCGCGTCGACGTAGGCGAGGAAGTTGGCCGAGGTCACCGGCGCGGCGACCTCGTCGAGCTCGACCACGAAGGTGCCCAAGGTGGTCTGGAACTCGACCTGGGTGCCGCCGGCGCCGGTGGTGCCGCCCGAGTCGCTGCTGCCCGAGTCGGCGGTGCCGGAGGCGTCGGTGGCGGTGCCGGCGGTCGTGCTCGCGCTGGCGCTGGCGCTGGCATCCGTGCCGCTGTCGCTGCCGCTGCCCTCCGCGCTGGTGCTCGCGGTGGTCGCGGTGCTGGCCGAGGCGCCGCTGAGCGAGCCGTTGCCGTCGCCATCGTCACCACAGGCACCGAGGACACACGTGAAGACCAGGAGCAGGCGCAGCGATCGCATGGGCGGCAGCCTACCGCGTTCGCAGCGTGTCGCGCCAAGGGTCGACGATTGCCGCCCCGGTGGCGGCCGGTGTCGCCGATCACGTGGGTGCGGCCGCGAGGGGGGTCGCACCGCACTCGCGCCCGCCCTCGCGCTACGAACTCGATCGAGGAGTGCGATGCGGCGTATGGCGCGGGCGTTGTGGTGGATCGCGACAGTGGTGGTGGCGGTGTCGTCTGCTTCCGACGCCCACGCGGGCAAGCTCGCGCGCACGCGCGCGGCCGTGACCGCGCCGTCGCGGCCGGTGGAGATCGAGCCGGCCGCGGTCGTGGCCCCGAGCCCGCCGCCGCCGACGACGACCGTGGTGGTCGTCGACTCGACGCCGGCGCCGGCCGGGCCGCGACCGATCTCCGTCGCGAGCCCGGTGCCCGAGTTCGCGCGGTTCCCCTACGCCGACGGCCACCGCGGCTTCGTGCGTCGCGACGGCAAGGACCGCGGCCGGCTGGTCTCGGGCCGGGCCGCGCTCGAGGGCAGCTACCTCGGCGACCACGTGTGGCGCGGCGCGCTCGACGTCGAGCTGGCGCTGTGGCGCGTGTCACTGCGCAACGAGCTGGGCGCCTACGTCGAGGCGCCGTCCCGCGACACGCTGGTCCTGGGCAACACCTCGCTGTACTTCGCCGCGGTGCTGCGTCCGCGCGTGATCTGGCGCCTGGGCCTGGGCGCCAACTACTTCATCGACGGCAAGCGGCAGGGCGAGCGGCCGCCGGAGCACCGCGCCGGCCTCGGGCTGTCGACCACGCTCGACGTGTTCCCGATCAAGCCGCTGGTGTTGTCGGCGCGGGCGGACATCGGTGGCCTCGGCGGCGTCGTCACGATGATGGGTCGCGCGTCGATCGGCGTGGCGCTGCGGCGCTTCGAGATCTACGCCGCCGCCGAGTACCGCGACATCGGCGGCGTGCGCTTCGCGGGCCCGGGCCTGGGCGTGCGGGCGTGGTTCTGATCTGATCTGATCTGATCTGGGCGGTGGACGAGACGCCGTCGCGTCAGCGACGACAGGCCTTGGTCAACGTGAACGTGTCGATGAGCTCACCGTCGACGTCGACGAACTCGAAGGTGATGTCGCGATCGCCGACCGCGATCGACATGGCCCCGTGGGCCTCGTTGTAGCGCACCTTCGACTCGCGCAGCACCTGCGGGAACGCGTAGGCGCCGGCGCCACCGAGCCCGACCACGAAGTACGGCAGGCCGTCGACCGACAGCCGCTCGTAGGTGTGGTCGTGGCCGGCGAACACCGCGTCGGCGCCCCAGGCCGCGAACGGCCACTGCATCGTCGCGTCGGAGCCGTGCTGCCCCGACGAGTAGGCCGGATGGTGGAAGTACACCAGCTTCCAGCACGCGGTCGATCGCGCGAGCGCCAACCGCAGCCACTGCGCCTGCACCGAGTCCGCGGTGCGGCCGTCGGGCTCGTGCGGATCGCTGTCGACCGCGAACAGGTGCACCAGGCCGAGGTCGACGTCGTAGTAGCGCTCGTTGCCCGGCAGCGTGAAGTAGTCGCGATACGGCTTCAACCCGGCCGCGACCCAGTCGTGGTTGCCCGGTGCCGGCCAGAAGCGATTGCGCTCGGCGCCCGGACCGTAGCGACCGTGGTAGTTGCCGATGAATTGCGCGTAGTACTGCCCGATGTGCTGATCGATCGTCTCGGCGGCGCCGGCGGGGTAGTTGTTGTCGCCCAGCGTGAAGACGTGATCGGGGTTCCAGCTCGCGACCAGCTCGCCGACCTGGGCCGACGCCTCCGAGTCGGTGCCGAAGTCGCCGAAGACCGCGAGCGTCAGCAGCGGGATCTCGACGCGTCCGCGGCCGTTGCCACCGTCGGGCCCGTGGCTGTCGCGCGAGGGCGTCGCGCCACTCGACTCCGCCGCACCGCCATCGCCCGCGGCGGCCCCGAGGCTCGTGCCCTCGGACGACACGCTCGAGCCGCCCGCGCCCGCACCGGCGTACTCGGGCGCGCCCAGGCAGCCGGGCGCGACCAGCAGCAGCGCGAGCATGGGGCGGCGCACCACCTGCCCAGCGTAGCGCGGCCGGGCGCGCGCGGGCAGTCGGTCG
>JAIBBS010000146.1 GCA_019694555.1 Nannocystaceae bacterium | reverse complement strand
ATGGAGAGGAAGCTCCGCTTCCTCTCCCCGTGCCCGGCCAAGCCGTTCACGGGACCCCTCTCCTTCCGGTCGCTTCGCGACGAGAGCCCGTCAGCATTCGCTGCCGGGCTCTCAGTCCTCGTCGGGCAGCTTGAGCCGCGCGGCCCAGGCGTCGAAGCCGGTCAGGGTGTTGCGCGCCAGCGTGGGGCTCTGCGCGAGCGCCTCGATGTGCTCGCGCAGCATCGCGCGCGCGCGACCCAGCCGGCTCTTGACCGTGCCCTCGGCGATCTCGAGCACGACTGCGATGTCGGCGATGGGCAGCTCTTCCCAGTAGAACAGCTCGACGGTGATCTGGAAGTCGATGGGCAGCCGCCGCAGTGCCAGCAGCAGCAGTCGCTCCGACTCGCGCTGCGCGAGCACGCCGGTGGGCGAGGGCTGGCTGCGGTCGTCGACGTCGTGCAGCGACAGCTGATCGGGATCGAAGACCTTGGCCGCGCGGTGACGCTTGCGCAGGGTCAGCATCAGCTGCTTGCGCGCGATCGCCAGCAAGAAGCCGCGGAACGAGCTCTCGCCGCGGAAGCGCTCCGCAGCCTCGACGCAGGCGAGAAACGTGCGCTGGGTCGCCTCCTCGACCTCGTCGGGCAGCTTGTTGCGGAAGAAGCGGTAGATCGGCGCGAAGTGCCGCTTCATCAGCGCCTCGGCGGCGTCCTCGTCGCCGCCGCGCCAGGCCTGCAGCAGCTGTTCGTCGCTGGGCTCCAAGTCACCCCAGCTTTTCACGACCGCGGTCGCCGTGCAACGCCGCCGCGGACGGTGGCATGCTCGGCCGCCACGCGCGGCGCCGCCGCGTGGGGCGCAACCACACACATGGCAGCTCGCACGACCCGGGTGATCCTGCGCAAGAACCTGCGCCGCACCATCGCGGCCGGGCATCCGTGGATCTTCCGCGATGCGCTCGCGCCGTTCGATGCCGCGCCCGGCTCGGTCGTGACGGTGGTCGACGCGCGCGGTGCCTTCGTCGCCCGCGGGTGGAGCGAGACGGGGCCGATCGCGGTGCGCGTGTTGACGACGCAGGACGAGCCGGTCGACGAGGCGCTGCTGCAGCGACGGCTCGACGCCGCGGTGGCCCTGCGCGCACGGGTGATCGAGCCCGACACCGACGCGTATCGCCTGCTGCACGGCGAGGGCGATCGCGTGCCGGGCGTGGTCTGCGATCGCTACGGCGCGTGGGCCAGCGTGCAGCTCGACGGCGAGGCCGCGCAGTCGTGGCAGCCGCGGCTGCTCGCGTTGCTGCGCCCGACGCTCGAGTCGCAGGGTGTCCGCGGTGTGCTCGTGCGCAGCGGTCGTCGCGGCCACAAGCGCGTCGAGCTGGCCTGGGGCGAGCTGCCGCCGGTGCCGCTGACGGTGCGCGAGCCGGGGCTGTCGCTGTGCGGCGATCTGGTGGCCGGGCAGAAGACCGGCCTGTTCCTCGATCACCGCGTCGCGCGACGGCGCGTGCGCGAGCTGTCCGCGGGCCTGCGCGTGCTCGATCTGTACGCGTACATCGGCGGCTTCTCGGCGGCCGCGGGCCTGGGCGGCGCGGCGAGCGTCGACACCGTCGATGTCGCGGCCGCGGCCATCGAGCTGTCGGCCCAGACCTGGGCCGCCAACGGCCTGCCACCGCAACGACGCTGCGGCCACGCCAGCGACGTCGCGGCGCTGCTGTCCGAGTTCGCCGCGCAGCGTCGCCGCTTCGATCTCGTGATCGCCGATCCGCCGAGCTTCGCGCCCAGCGAGGCCAGCAAGCCCGCGGCGCTGCAGGCCTACGCGCAGCTGTTCGCCGGCGCGCTGGCGCTGCTCGAGCAAGGTGGGCTGCTGCTCGCGGCGTCGTGCTCGAGCCACGTGCGCATGCCCGAGTTCGAGGCCGCGCTGGGCGAGGGCGCGGGCAAGGCCCGGCGGGTGCTGCAGGTGCTCGAGCGCTGGGGGGCGCCGCCGGATCATCCGCGCCTGTTGGCGTTCCCCGAGGGCGACTACCTCAAGGTCGTGCTCGCGCGCGCGTGCGACGACGCTCGCGTCCCTCGCCGTCCGCTCGCGCCGCGACGAGCGCCCGACGGCATGGGCTGACGGCCTCTCACTCGTCGCTCGTGACGTCGCGCAGCGCCTCGTCGTAGAGGCGGCGCAGGCCGGTGTCGGCCTCGACCCCCGGCAGGATCGAGCGACGCGGCTTGGTCACCTCGCGCTTGCTGGCGTTGGCGGCCTCGCTGGCCTGCGGCGCGGCCTCGTTGGCGCCGCGCTTGGGACGTCGCGGCACGCTCGCGAGCATCTCTTCGATCTTGCGCCGCTTCATGTCGAGCAAGGTCTCGCCGGGCGCGGCGACCGGCGCGGGCGCGGCCGCGGCGGGCGGGGCCACGGCCGGCGCGGCGGCAGGCTCGGGCACGCTCACCGGCGCGGGCGTGGGTCGACGCGGGGCGGCCACCGGCGTCGGCGAGGCCGCGGCGCCGGCGAGCATTCCTTGATCGAACGCGCCGGGGTCGAGCGGCGCCGCGTGATCCTCGAGCGGCACCGCGTCCATCGCGAAGCGACCCGAGCTCGCCGCGGTGGGCCGCGTGACCTCGACCGCGGCGGCCATCGGCGCGGCGAAGGGACCATCGTCGAGCGAGTCGTCGGCGTTGGCGTCGGGCGCAGCGCCGCCGAACAGCGGCGCCGCGGCAGTCATCGGCGCCGGCGTGGGCCGCCGCGGTGGCGTCGCGGCCGGCGCGGGCGCGCCGATCTCGATCGCCGCGGTCGCGACGTCGACGCGTGCGGCGACCTCGAACGGATCGCGCGCGAGCGTGTCGACCGCCATCAACGGGCCGCTGGGCTCGCGCGGTCCGGTGTACAGCACCACCTGCGAGACCAGCAGGATGCCCGAGCGCGGCTCGCGGGCGATCGACTCGACCTCGAGCGGCTCGATGTGCGACGGGAACACCGGCGCGGCCGGCTCGGGCGGCAGCACGTTGGCGTGCACGTCCTGCACGTAGTGCGCGTAGGGGTTGTCCGCGCCGTGCGGCGTGGTCTCGTACGCCGCGTGGTGATGCGACGGAAACTCCATCGCCATCGGCGCGACCTCACCGGGCAGCGGCGCGGGCTCGGGTGCCGCGGTCGCGGCCGCGGCGAAGACCTCGTCGATGTGCACGCGCACGGTCTCGCCCGAGGGCGCAGTGCTCTCGACCAGCGTGGTGTGCATGTCGAGCTGCGCGGTCGAGTCACCCTCCCCGGGCGTGTCGTGCTGGGGGAAGAACGCCGACGTGCGCGGCTCGATCATCTCGTGCGTGAACACCCGCGTCTCGAGCTCGTCGAGCTCGCCGAAGTCCGCGATCGGCAGATCGAGCGACGGCTCGGTCTGCGCGTGGGCGCGCTCGTACATCGCCTCGAGCATGTCGACCGCGAGGCAGCGATCGACGAAGGCACCGATGCGACGGCGGCAGTCGGCCTCGAGCTCCACGAAGCGCAGGCCCCAGGTGAAGCACGAGCCCGCGCCCTTGGTCCACGCGACCTCGGCCCACGTGCCCAGCGGTTCGCCGTCGAGCAGCAACACCAGGCCGAGCCGTTCACCGATCGTCGGTCGCCAGTCGGCTTCGACCGCGACGCCACCGGTGCTCAGATCGAGCGTGCGCAGCGGCAGCTCGGCACCACCGAGCGCGGCGACGGCGTCACCGGTCCAGTCGATTCGCGGCTGCTGACGGCGATCGAAGTTCGTCACGAGCCTGCACCGCGCGCGTGCGCGGTCACCCCAGGCAACCACGGTACTTGGTTTTGTCGCCGTCGCACAGCCGGATCCGCCGCCTGGCCGGGGGGTGGAGCGCGAGTGTTTTCGAACGCCGGTGCGCGGACGATTGCGCGGTGGCCCGGCGTGTCGCGGCGGTGGTCGGCCGGGCGACGGTTCGATCCGCAGACGTGCCAGTCGCTGGCCGGTCGCGTGGCGCTGGCTGTGGGGCCGGACGGCCACAGCGGTGGTGCCCGCGTGCCGCGGCGCGATCAGCCGGCCGCCGGAGGCAGCGAGAGGATCCGCGCGCCCGATCCGCCCGCGAACGCATAGCCGACGGCTTCGTCGACGCCGTAGACCATGACGCCTGCGGGCGCCTCGGCCTCGAGCGCGTGCGTGCCCGCAGGCAACGCGACGTGCACGTAGCGATGCTGCACGCCGCCGACGATTCCGAGCGGCGCGAAGTCGTCGGGCGGGATCGGCTCGCCGTCGAGGCGCACCTCGCCCTCGCCGGGCACGACCACCGTGGCCCAGTTGGCGGCATAGCCTGCGGGCACGACGAACAACGAGCGCCGTTCGTGCTGCCCCAGCGGGATCACGACCGTCATCGCGGGATCGCCCAGACCGCTGTCGCCCAGCACGGTGTTGCTGAGCGTGAACTGGGTGATCGACAGCGGTCGATCGGGATCGGCGCTGCGCACGGTGAACGGCTCGTCGGTCTCGAACGCGACGGTCTCCCCGGGGCCCAGGCTCGCGGGCGCGCCGGCGGGTCGGGACGGACAGTAGAGCAGCTCGTTGCCCTCGTCGTCGGCGACGAAGCGGTACAGCGCGGTCGCGTCGCCGCTGCCGTCGGGCAGCGGCGGTGGTGCGACGGCGTAGCGGGTGCCCCACGCGGTCGCGGGCAGCAGCTGGTGCTCGAGGTGATCCGCGCAGCAGACCTCGATGTCGGCCGGGATCGCGGTCGCGACGTTGCCGGCGAACACCGCGATCGGATGATCGGCGTGCACGCGCGTGCCCGAGAGGTTGCCGCCGCCGCCGGTGCCCGCGTCCGAGAGGATGGTCGCGACCTCGCCGCGATCGACGACGATCGGATCGGCGAGCGAGCCGACCAGCGCGCTGGTCGCATCGATCGTGACGGTGGTGCCGTCGACCGTGCCGACCACCGCCACGAACGCGCCGGCGTTGACGGGGTTGGGATCGCTGGCGCTCATGCCCAGCAGGATCCCGTCCGCGGTGGTGGCGGTGTAGTCGGCCCCCAGCGCGTTCTCGGGCAGCAGCAGCGATGCGTCGTTGGAGTAGACCTCGAGCGTGTTGGCCGCGGGGTTGAACTGGTACGCGGCGATGGGCACGTCGCTCTCGATGCGCAGCGCGTCGATGCCCGTGCTCGAGAGCATCGCCGGCACGCTGGCCTCGCCCAGATCGAGCACGGTGGTCTCGGTCGGTGCGACGGTCGCGGACGCGAGCACCTCGGTGCCGTCGCCGGCGAAGACCTGCACGTGCGCGTCCTCGAGCGCAGAGACGTTGGCGACCACGACCGCGAACGGCTGCTCGGCCGCGGGCGGCGACATCGGCGTGCCGCGCTCGTCGTTGGGCAGATCGACGGCCCAGAACACGCAGCCGAGGTTGGAGGGCTGGTCGGCCACGTCCTCGCAGGTGGCCCCGAAGCCGACGTTGCCGTCGGGGCCGCCGACGTCGAACTTGAAGCCGCCGTCGTCGCTGGAGTCCTCGCCGCCGCCGGCGGTGGTGTCGGCGCCCTCGCCGAGCACGCAGGGATCGGGCTGCGGATCGATCGGACCGCTGCCGACGGTCAACGCGCCCGACTCCGAGCCCGCGGTGGCGCTGGCGACCAGCGGCGGCCCAGCGTGGTCCGACCCGTCGGTGCCGCCGCAGCCGCACACCGCGAGCAGGATCCACCGCCCCGAACGCAACCGCTCCATGGTCGATCTTCGATAACACGGGCGCTGGGCCGCGACCAGTCGTCCCGCACGGCGCGCCCCCAACGCGGGCGCGCGCGGGCGTATGCTCGGCAGCGATGGCCGCTCGCCAAGCCCTGCTCGAAGCCGCGACCTCCTACCTGCGTTCTCACCCCGAGGAGGTCGTCCGGGTCCTCCGCAACGCACTGGGCCTGCGCTTCGGCGTGCCCATCGCCGGGTTGCGCTTCCTCGCGGGTCAAGGCGGCGACGGCGGGCCCAAGGACGTCGAGATCGATTCCGATCCGCCGGGCATCCGCGTGGGCGCGACCATCGGACTGATGGGCACGACCGTGCGCGCGACGACGTCGATCTTCATCGAGCGCATCCGCATGTCGGCCGACGAGCTGCGGCTCGAGGTGCGGCTCGAGGGCACGACGCTGCGCGTGCTCGGCGACGCCGAGTCACCGGTCGCGGCGCTGATCAAGTCGGGCGCGCTCGATCTGACCAAGAGCGGCAACCTGGCGGCGCACTTGCCCAAGCTCAACCGCCTGCTGGGCGAGTCGACCGGCAACCGCCTCGTCATCGATCTGATGAAGCACCCCAAGATCGGCAAGAGCAAGGGCCTGCGCCGCGCGCTGGGCCTGGTGTCGTCGATCATCACGGTGCACGGCGTCGAGTCGGACGACGGCCACGTCGACGTGACGCTGCGGGCGTTTCCCAACGGCGTGGGCGGGGCGGTCAAGGCGGTGCGCGACCATCTGTTCACCGACGGACCGACGTGGATCCGCGGCATGCTGCCGGGCCGTCGCGGCGAGGCGCGGGCCGGCTACTGAGCCCAGGCAGAGGAAGCTCCGCTTCCTCTTCCCCGTGCCCGGCGCTCCGGGCCACGCCGCATTGAGGGCCGAGCGCGCCGCGGTCGTGCTGCCGGGTCTCGCCGCAGGCGGCTACGGCAGCTTGGGCACGCTGGTGCCGTAGACGCCGGTCTTGGGCAGGCACACGACCGGCAGCGTCATCGCGCTGCTGAAGAAGCCGCCGGGCTCGGCATAGCAGCCGGTGTGGAAGCTGCCGTCGGCGAGCTGCTCGAGGTACGAGCCCTCGTTCGACGCGCAGTCGCGGCCGAGGTCGTCGTACCACGCGGCGCGGTGACCCTGCAGCACGCCGTCGGTCGCGGTCGGCAGCGGCAGGTCGGGGTTGCGCTCGATCGCGAACCACAGCCGGTTGGCTTCGTAGGCGTTGGGCAGCCGCCAACCCTTGGGGCACGCCGCGGCCGCGTCGAGGTGGCGCTTGGCCGCGCTCGCCGAGGCGTAGAACACCGGCCGCACGCGCGCGGCACCGTACTGGGCGATGGTCGCGAGCACCGCGGCGCCGTCGCTGGTGCCGGCGGGCTGCGCGAGGCAGTCGGAGAAGTCGGAGAACTCGGCGCGGGTCCAGCACGGCTCGATCGCGCGGGCGAGCTGACGCATGGCATCGCCGCCGCTGGGATCGAACACGTCGGCCCAGTCGCTGGCGTGGGTGACGAACTCGTCGAACAGGAAGTCGTCGCGCATCGTCGCGGTGGTGTCGTACAGGCCGAAGTCGAACGGCCGCTCCGACTCGACCATCGCGCCGACCTCGTCGGCCCAGATCGCGACCATCGCGTCGTACAGCGCCGCGTACTGCTCGAGCGTGGCGTTGGCCTGATCGGCCGCGCGGGCGCTCGCGACCATCGCGTCGACGATCGCGGGCTCGGACGGGAAGTTGCCGGTGCGCTGGAACTGCTGCCGCAGGATGCCCATCGGCACCGCCGCGCGCGCGCCGTTGCCGAGGTAGCCGCGGGCCTTGGCGCCGCCGCAGGTGCCGGGCCCGGCGTCGCCCTGGTCGTGGCACTCGTCGAGCGCGACCGAGGCGCGCAGCTGCTTGTTGGCCTCGGCCGCGACCGCGAACGCATCGCCGTCGAGCCGGGTCAGCGCCGCGAGGTCGACCTGCGGCACGAAGCCGCGCGTGTCGACCGAGACCGTGACGTGGGCCGACTCGTCGCCCAGCGCGCTGGCGAACTTGCCGCCCAGGGTCGCGTCGATGCTGGCGGGCCCGGCCTTGATGCCCGAGGCCTCGAGCCGCGTCTGCAGCTCCTGCTTCTTCTCGAGCGAGCTGCTCTCGATCTGGATCAGCAGCACCAGCTCGGCGCCGTGGGCCACGCCGGCGATGTAGTCGGTGCCGCACTCGCGGTGGAACCGCGCGGGGTCGCTGCGCAGCGTCTGCAGCGACGCGTCGGTCAGCACGTGGTCCTGCTGGTTGATGACGGTGTAGACGTGGCGCGAGCGCAGCAGGATCGTGACCGCGCGATCGCTGGACTTGAACGAGCGATGGATGCCCAGCTGGCCGCCGCCCCCGAGCGCGCCGAGCTTGAGCTTGGCCTGCGCGTCGATGTCGAGCGTCTGCTCGAGCTGCTTGCGGCTGGTGATGTACTGCAGCTCGGTGGTGATGAGGTCGCCGCCGACGCGGAAGTCGGCGAACGCGACGCTGCCGTCCTCGGGCACCACGCAGGTGCGACGGATCGCGGCATCGACCACGCCGTTGTAGCCGTCGAAGATCTGCGCCGTGGGGTCGCGCGTGGTCGTCAGGCTCGCGCCGATCTCGTCGCGCTTGCTGCCCCAGCCGGGGAAGTCGCCGGGCTCGGTGGCCTCGCGGCCCGCGTCTTCGGAGCAAGCCACGGGCAGCAGGGTCGCGGCGAACAGGAGGGGACGCAGATGGCGCATGGGCTTCGGTGCTCCTGGGGCGCCCCGCCGTCCGGTCGTGCCCACCCGGGCCCGCGACCGGAGCGGCCCTTCGGCCCGCCCCGAGCGCACGTTGAGCAGCGCGGCCCTGGGGTTCCTTCCGATCCGGGACCACTACAGCGTTCGACGGAGCGCGGCGGGGCCTGCCTGGTACAGTCGCGCCCGGGCCGTGCTGCTCTTCAAGCGAGAATTCTGGGCCGGACTGCAAGATGGCTCGATCACGCTGACGTTTCGCCGCTGGGCCAGCGCGCGGGTCAAGCCCGGCGGGCGCTACCGCTGCCACCCCATCGGCGTGCTGCAGGTCGACGACGTGCAGCAGGTGTCGGTCCGCAGCATCACCGCCGCCGACGCGCGCGCGGCCGGCTTCGCGGACAAGCCGGCGCTGCTCGAGTACCTCGCGGCGGCAGGACCGGTGGCGCCCGACGATCGGCTGTGGCGCATCGCGCTGCACCACGGCGGCGACGGGGACCGCGTCGAGATCGCGCTCGACGACGCGCTGCAGCCCGACGATGTCGCGGCGATCACCGCGACGCTGACGCGCATGGACGCGCGCGGGCCCTGGACCGCGGCGACGCTGGCGATCATCGGCGCGCACCCGCGGATCGCCGCCAGCCGCCTCGCCGCGGCGCTGGGCCGCGAGACCGCGCCGTTCAAGCTCGACGTCCGCAAGCTCAAGCGCCTCGGGCTCACGCAGAGCTTCGAGGTCGGCTACGAGATCTCGCCGCGTGGGCGCGCGTACCTGGCCGCGACCGGCAGCGCCGGTGCGGCCGCGCCCGCGCCCGCGCGAGCGCGCCGCAAGCCCAAGCGCGCGTGAGCGGCTCGCCCACGCGCGCGCAGCTCACTCGACGATCACGCGATCGCTGCCGCCGCGACCGAAGGTCTCGGGGTGATACATCTCCTCGGCCTTGGGCGGCGGCACCACGAACTCGCCCGGCGTCGTGGCACGCGCGACGTAGTCGTAGTCGTGCACGCCCTCCCACAGCAGCGAGGTGAAGGCCTCGACGCGCTCGTCGCGGAGATTCTGGTGCTCGTACCAGGTCCGCATCCACCACCAGAAGCGACCGCCGCCGTCGTCGTCCGCCGGGTCGGGCGGCAGCGCGCCGCTGGTGGCCAGGCCCGGGTTGACGACCTCGAGGCCCGCGGGCAGCGGATCGACCAGCGCGACGTGGTAGCGCCGCGTGGGCGCGACCATCTCCAGCCGCACGCGCACGCGCGCGCCGGCCTTGATGTGCCACACCCCCGACGCGTCGCGGCGCACGTCGCCGGGTTCGTCGACGGCCTCGTAGCGGCGCGTGACCGCGAAGCCGGCGTCGAGCGCCGGCAGCATCAGGTCGCGCGGCGCGTAGCGCATGCCGACGCGGTAGTACATGCGGCCCTTGCCGCTCTTGCCCAGCACGAGATCGTCCTTGGCGTGCTTGGGCTCCATCAGCCACTTCATCGGCACGTCGACGTGGGCGTGCTCGGTGGTGCGGCCGTGGAAGTCGTGCTCGCCGGCCAGACGCGGCCCCAGCCACGCGCGCGCCACGAAGTCGGGCGTGGCCTTCTCGAACACGTCGAAGTAGCGGTCGAGCGCGACCAGCACGAAGCCGTTCTCCTGCGTGCTGGACCAGCGGCCTGCGGTGCGATGGTCGAGCAGGCCGCGCACGAGCTTGGCGATGAGGTCGTGCTTGGGCGCGACTGCGACCAGGGCCTCGAGCACGACCGCGTCGGCGCGGCGATCGGAGTGCAGCAACAGGTGTGCGCCGTCGCTGTAGCCGGTGTCGAAGTGCGCGCCCGCGGCGGTCTCGCTGACGCGGTTCTCGAGCACGCGCATCATCGCCGCGACCATCTTGCTCGCGGCAGCATCGGGCGCGAGCGTGGGCAGCAGCCAGCCGATGGCCTCGATCGGCAGCTTGTCGGGGCCGACCTCGTCGACCAGCTTGCGCGCCTTGGTCGCGTCGGGCGAGCCCCCGACCGCGCGCACGTACAGCGCGTACGCCCGCAGCGATCGCTTCACCTCGAGCGGGTAGTCGGCCGGGATGTGCGACTCGATGTCGTCGACGTGCGCGCGGGCCCGCGTGAGCATGTCCTTGGGCACGTCGAAGCCGGCCAGCTTGGCGCGCTCGAGCGCGTGCAGCCCGTGGATGCTCAGGTGCGGCCACGCCGGCCATCCGCGGCCCCAGAACGAGAAGCCGCCGTCCTCGGTCTGCAGCCGCGCGAGCCGATCGAGATCGCGGCCGACCGCGGCGACGAGCTCGCGCTCGGGCGGCAGGCCCTCGGCCGCGAACGCCGCGAGCACGTCGCGCAGCGACGCGATCGCGAGCACGCGGCTGGCGATCTGCTCCGAGCACTCGAACGGATACGCGACCAGGTACACCACCGCGTCGGTGAGGGCCGCGAGCGCGGTCGAGCTGGTGGTGATCTCGAGCCCGCCGAACTCCGCGAACACGCCCGCGGGCGCGGCGACCGGCTGCACGATCGCGCCGTCGTCGATCTCGCCGTAGGTCGCGAACGCCTCCGTCGTCGCCGGCGTCCACACCGGCAGCTCGAACTGCGCCGCGTCGGCGGCATCGCGTCCCGCGGCCGCGCCGACCTGGAAGCGGGCCACGCCCGCGCGCGCGGTGGTCGCGGGGAAGCGCACCTCCACGCGATCGTTGGCGGGCACCTGCACGCGTCGGCCTGCGCCCGCGGTCAGTGCGGCGTTGCTGGCCCGTACCGCGACGTCGACCGTCATCGCGGCGTCGGTTTGGTTCTGCACCACCACCGGCAGCTCGAACTGGTCGCCGAAGTTGAGGAAGCGCGGCGCCGACGGCCGCACCATCAGCGGCAGGCGTGCGGTCACGGCCGACTCGCCGGCGCCGAATTGCCGCTCGCCCGCGACCGCCACCGCCATCACGCGGTAGCGCGTGAGGTTGTCGGGCAACGTGAACGGCAGCGTCGCGACGCCGCGCGCGTCGGTGACCACCGAGGGTGAGAACGCCGCCAGCGCGCTGAAGTCCGATCGCAGCGCGATGGGACTGCCGTCGTCGCCGTTCTTCGACTTCACGCCCGCGGGCGCCTTCTTCGCCGGCGTGGGCTCGGGCTTGGGCGACTCCGGCGGCGCGGGCGGTGCGGCATCGGCCGCGGGGCTCGTGGCCGTGGCCGCGTCACCACCACCGGGCGCGCCGCGGGTGTTGGCGGTGACCGACTGCGCGACCGCGGACGCCGATGCGAGCACGACCATGGAACGGCTGTAGTGATCGCGAACGCCGGGATCGCGCCAGCCGTAGAACACCGCGAGCGGGTCGGGCAGGCGATAGCCGGTCAGCGCGAGCACGGACTCGTCGACCACGACCAGCGCGACCTCGGCACCGGCGACCGCCGTGCCCTTGGCGTCGCGCACGGTGACCTCGACCTCGGTCTTGCTGCCGGGGGCGAGCTTGGCCGCGGCCGGGCGCACGTCGAGCGCGAGCGTGCGCTGGCGCGGTGGCACCGCGAGCGCCACGGAGCCGCTGGCGAAGGCCACGCGCTTGGGCAGCTTGGGTTGCAGCGTGCCGTCTTCGTCGCGGCGCACCGCGGCGCCGGCGAGGTCGACCTGCACCGTCACGCTGGGCACCAGCGTGTCGTCGATCGGCACCTCGATCACCGTCGCGTTGCCGTCGAGCTCGATGCGGCGGGCCTCGAGCAGACCCGAGCGACGCAGCGTCACCAGGCCGTGCGCACCCGGCCACGGCGCCGACACGGCGATGCGCGCGGTGTCACCGGCGGCGTACTCCTGTCGATCGGGGATGAGCAGCACCTGCTCCTGGCTGACGTCGCGCGGCGCCGGCAACTCGCCGCCGGCGACCCACAGCTCCATCTGCGTGCGGTTCTCGCGGCCGCGCGCGTCGGTGGTGACGGCGGTGATGCGCCAGCTGCCGCCCTTGGCGACCTTCAGGCTGCAGCGCACCGGCGCGGCCGCGCTCTTGCGCTCGCAGGTCTGCGGGTCGTGCTCGGTCTCGACGTACTCGCCGCGCTTCTGCACGGTCTGCAGCCGCACCGCCCGCAGCGACAGCGGCGCGTCGACCACGGCCTTGCCGTCGATGTCGACCGCGATGACGTCGAGCTCGATCGACTCGCCCGCCTGCACGAACGCGCGATCCGAGCGCAGGCCCACGTAGGTGCGCGCGGGGTGGACCACGGTGCTGCTGCTGCCCGACCAGGCCTGACGGTTGACGTCGGTGACGGTGGCCTCGGCGGTCACGCTCATCGCCCGCGCCGGCTTCATCGACACGAAGTCCATGCGCAGCGGGTGCTCGCCCGCGCCGTCGGTGGCGGCCTCGAACGTGAACGTGCGCGGCTGGTCGGCGGGGTCGGGGCGCCACGGGCCCCAGCCGCGCCAGAAGCACCACCACGGCTCGTACTTGCCGAACACGAAGTCGTCGTGGCCCGGCGGCTGGTAGTGGCCCGGCGACGCGGTCACGCGCCACGACACCGCCGCGCCCGCGAGACCACCGCCGGCGTAGTAGTTGGCCGCGACCGTCGCGCGCGCCTGCTCGCCGAGCACGTGCGGGCCCTCGGACAGCCGCGTGGTGACCTCGTACTCGGGCCGACGGAACTCCTGCACGTCGAACGAGTGCCAGTACTCGTTGCCGCCGACCGACTTGTCGACCGACAGCACCAGCTGCGCGCCGCCGGTGTTCATGGTCTTGGGCAGCGCCAGCGAGGTGTCGAACGCACCGAAGGCGTTGAGCGCGAGCTTGCCCTCGCTGATCTTGTTGCCGACCGAGTCCGACAGCGTGTAGCGGACCTGACGCAGCGTGGACGCGATCGCGCCCAGATCGCCGCGCTTGTCGGGATCGAAGCGCCGCAGCCAGCCCTTGAGCTTGACGGTCTCGCCGGGCCGGTACAGGTGCCTGTCGTCGAAGACGTACCAGCGCAGCTCGTCGGAGGGCTTGTTCACCATCCACGAGGTCTCGGCCTGCCACCACCACGGGTTCTCGGTCAGCAGCGCGACGTCGTCGCCCAGGCGTGCGACCAGCACCGCGGCCGCGCGCTTGGACAGCGGCAGCGTGGCCAGGCCGGTGGCATCGGTCGCGCTCGCGGCCACCGGGCTCTTGCTCGCGCCGGCCAGCAGCTCCACGGTCACGCCGGCCAGCGGCCCGCCGTCGGCCAGCGCGCTGGCCCACACGGTCATCGCCTCGGCGTCGAGGTGCGCCGACAGGCCGATGCGGGTCGACTGCACCCACGCGACCACGCGCTGCTGCATCCACGGCTCCTTGGGCTTGGTCGTGGGCTCGACGATCACGATCGCGTGGCCCAGGCCCTTGCGCAGCGCGGGGCCGAGATCGATCGCGGTCTCGACGATCGCATCCTCGTCCCGTCGCGGTCGGATCTCGGTCTCGATGACCTTCTTGCCCGGCGCCGCGAGGTCGCGCGAGTCCTCGCGCAGGCGCTCGAGCATCTTGTAGTAGCCCGGCAGATCCGACGGTGCGACCGCGAACGCGCGCACGCGCAGCTCGCGGTGGTTGACCGAGAACACCGAGAAGCGGCCCGCGGCGGCGGGGTCGAGCACGACCATGCCGCTGCCGGGTGCCCACAGCGTCGGCTCGGCGTCGGTGGTCTTGAAGTCCAGCGGCTTGCTGCGGCCCAGCCGCTGGCCGAACTCGTCGGGCAAGCCCTCGGCGAGCGTGACCTCGTACTTGGTGCGGCCCTTGGTCGCGCCGGCGATGTGCAGCGTGTCGCCCCAGAACTCGACCGTCATGCCGTCGAGCGGCGGCGAGACGGTGACCATCGCCGGATCGAAGCGCTCGGCGTCGATGGGGTTGGTGAACTGCACCACCAGCGGCGTGCCCGGCGGGCAGCGACCGTCGTAGCCGCAGCTGTGCTCGCGCACGCGCATCGGCCCGAAGGTGCGAAACTCGTACTGCGCCGCCTTGCTGCTCTTGCGCGGACCCTCGGCCGAAGGCACCCCGGGTCCGATCTCGACGTGCACGTCGCTGTCGGCCGGCAGCGTGGTCGCCGGCGTGACCGCGAGCCAGCGCCCGGCGGTGGCCTGATCGGCGAGCGTGCGCACGGTCTCGTCGGCCGCGATCTCGTCGGCGGTCGCCAGCCGCACCGCGAGCTCGCCTTTGCGACCGGCCCGCAGCCGGATCGTCGGCGCGACGGTCTTGGGCTCGATCGCCTGGTCGAAGTGCACGAAGAGGATCGGGTTGCGGATGGTCGGGCCGCGCTGCGGGAAGAACTGCGTCACCGTCGGCGCGGGCGTGGTGAAGCGAAACGTCGTGGCCTTGGCGAGCTTGTTGCCGCTGGCCGAGCGCGTGCCCGCGGGCACGGTCACGCTGTACGCGGTCGCCATCGGCATGCGCTCGGCGGGCTCGAAGCGCAGCGTCTTGGTGCCGATCCAGCGCCAGGCACCCTTGGGTTGCGGCGCGAGCTCGACCGGCACGTCCTTCGCGGCGAGCTCGGCCAGCGACGTCACCGGCACCATCGGCTGATCGAAGGTGACCGACACGTGCGGTGCGACCGGCACGTCGCCCTCGGGCGCGAAGCGCAGCACCGACAGCGGGCCGCTGGGCGCGACCTCGGCCGGCGTCGCGGTGGCGCGCGGCGGGAACGCGGCCAGCACCGTCGCACCCGGTCGCGGCGGTGGCTTGCTGCCCTCGCGCATCGCGAACCCAGCGGCGTCGTCGGGCGCGCTGGGCAGCTTGGGCAGGCGCGCGAGCACCTTGGCGGTGTCGGCTTCGCCCAGCGTCTGCGCCTTCGCGGGCGCGGGTCGCTGCGTGCGTGCGGACTCGGGGTCGGCGTGGCCGAGGCGGATCGTCAGCCCCGGGCTGTCCTGCGCGCTCACGGGTCGCGACGGCTCGACCCCGTCGCTCGCGAGTGGGCGCTCGCGCGGGTGGCAGGCGCACAGCAGGGACGTGGCGACGACGAGGACAGCATGGCGCTTGGACATGTCGGCGACGCCGGCGCTGCACGCCGGCCCGGGCCGCACCGTATCACGGGCTGCGTGCGCCGGGACTCACAGGTTGTCCCACGCAAAACCTTCGGTCTGCACCACGTGGTCCGCGAGCGCCTTGATGGTCTCGTCGTCGTTGTCGTCGATGCGGGCGAAGTTGTCGGCGATGCGACGCCGCGCCTGGCCGGCGAACACCTCCAGGATCTGCAGCTCCTTGGCCGCGCCGGCGGTGCCGAGCTCCAGGACGCGCGCGTTGACCCGTCCGATCACCGACGCGAGCACGAACATGTCGATCATGATGTTGGCGAGCCGGCTCGACGCGAACTGCTTGCCGATGATGTGCTTGCCGTGCTTGCGCAGGATCCGATCGGCGGCGGTCGCGAGGTCGCGCGTGCACTGCTCGAACACCTGCGCGGCGGCGGCCAGCGGCGCCTCGAGCCGCGTGAAGCCGGCCTTGCTGCGGCCCAGGCCGGTGGCCAGCTGCGCGCGGCGCAGCGCGTAGGCCGACATCACGCCGAAGCCCTTGATCGGATCGTCGAACACGCCGCGCAGGCTGCTCGACAGCTCCTGCAGCTGCGTGCCCACGTCGTTCATCGCCGACAGCGCGATGAACAGCCGCAGCACCTCGTTGGTGCCCTCGAAGATGCGGTTGATGCGGGCGTCCCGCAGCACGCGCTCGTAGGGGTAGTCGCGCATGAAGCCGTTGCCGCCGGCGATCTGCAGCGCCTCGTCGGCGGTGCGCCACAGCGCCTCGCTCGCGAACACCTTCGAGATCGCGGCCTCGATCGCATACTCCTCGTAGCCCTGATCGATGATGCCGGCGACGAGGTTGACCACCGCCTCGGCGGCGTAGCAATCGACCGCCATCTGCCCCAGCTTCTGCTTGACCAGGCCGAACTCGGCGATCGGACGCCCGAACTGCTGCCGCGCCTTGGCCTGCTTCGCCGCGCGCTCGATCAGCGCCTTGCAGGCCCCGACCGCGCCGCCGCCCAGGCCGGTGCGGCCGTTGTTGAGGATGTGCATCGCGACCTTGAAGCCGCCGTGCTCGGGGCCCAGCAGGTGCTCGGGCCCCAGCCGCACGTTGTCGAAGTACACGCTCGTGGTCGAGCTCGCGCGCAGGCCCATCTTGTCCTCGTGCGGACCGACGCTGACCCCGGGCATGTCCTTGCTGACGATGAAGCCGGTCAGCTTGCCGCGCTCGTCGGCGCCGCCGGTCTTGGCGAAGACGGTGAAGAAGCTGGCGATGCCGCCGTTGGTGATCCACAGCTTGCTGCCGTTGAGGATCCAACCCTCGCCGTCCTTGACCGCGGTCGAGCGGATCGAGGCCGCGTCGGAGCCGGCGCCCGGCTCGGTCAGACAGAACGCGGCGACCAGCTCGCCGCTGGCGAGCCGCGGCATCCACGTGGCCTTCTGCGCCTCGGTGCCGTACAGCAGCAGCCCGCGCATGCCGATCGAGCTGTGCGCACCGATCGTCACCGCGACCGACGCGTCGTGGCGCGCGACCTGCTGCAGCGTGCGCGAGTAGGCCGCGGCGCGCATGCCCATGCCGCCGTGGGCCTCGGGGATGACCAGGCCGAACAGACCGAAGGCCTTGAGCTCGTCGATGAACGCGGCCGGCAGCTCGCCCTCGCGATCCCAGCGCCGGAAGTCCTCCTCGTGCGGCGCGAGCAGCTCGTCGATCGAGCTGGTCACCGCGCGCAACGTCTCGCGATCGGCCGCGGGCAGCACGGGGTAGGGGATGATGACGTCCTGCTCGATCGTGCCCATGCACAGCGAGCGCACGAAGCTGACGGTCTTGTCGGCCATGGCGTGCGCGAGCTTAGCAGGCCCGCGCGATCACGGTGGTGCGGCGCCGCCGTGGGCGTCGAGCCACGCCTGCACCTGCGCGGCGTCGGCGTCGTCGCCCGCGTGGCGGAAGCCCACCAGCGCCAGTCGAGCCTCGAGCGCCGCGGCCGCGGCCTTGCCCTGCGCCGCGAGCACCTGCGCCCGCACGAATCGCGCGTACGCGAGGTCACCGTCGTCGACCTCGCCGCTCTCGGCGCTGACGATGACCTGCTCCGCGCGCACCAGCGCGTCGTCGTGGCGACCGGCCTGCGCGTAGGCCCGCGCCAGCGCCGTGACGGTGGTGCTCGTCGCACCGCGATCGCGGTCCGGATCGCGCTCGCGCACCGCCACGGCCTCCTCGAGGTGCGCGATCGCATCGGCGGTGCGACCCAGCTCGAGCTCGCTGTCGCCGACGTGGGTCAGCGAGACCGCGATCTCGGGGTGACCCTCGGGCAGCGCGATGCGGTTCTTCGCCAGCGCCTCGAGCTGCAGCGCCAGCGCCTCGGCGACGCGCCCGCGCTTGCGCTCGACCCAGCCCAGCGCGTTGAGCACGAGCGCGACGTCGCCGTCGGCTCCCGCGGTCGCGGCATAGATCGCGCGCGCGCGCTGCAACGGCGCCAGCGCGTCGTCGGGTCGACCCGCGGCCGCGAGCGCGAGCCCGAGGTTGAGCTGCGGCCCCGCGGCCTCGTAGCCCTGGGTCTCGCCCAGGTGATCGATCGCGTGGTGCAGGTCCTCGATCGCGGGATCGAACTCCTGCAGCAGGTAGTGACACAGCCCGCGGTTGTTGTAGGCCTGCACCGTCAGCGGATTCCACTCGCCCAGCTCGGCCTCGAGATCGGGCACGAGCGCGTCGTACTCGGTCAGCGCCTCGCGGTGGCGCCCAGCGTTGTCGAGCGCGGCCGCGAGCTCGCTGCGCAGCTGCAGCGATCGCCGCGGCGTGGCGTCCTCGAGGCTCGCGATCGCGTCGCGGATGACCTGCACGGCCTCGTCGCCGGCGCCCGCGCGCTGCAGCACCTGCGCGCGCGTGCTCGCGAGCGCGGCGCGCTGCTCGGGCGCGACCGTGCCGCGCGCGAGGTCGGCCTCGGCGTGGTCGAGCCAGATCTCCGCGGTCGCGCGATCGCTGCGCGCGGCGCCGGCGACATAGGCCAGCAGCGCCGCGAGCGTCGCGGCGGCCTCGTCGTCGCCGGCCCGCCGCGCGATGAAGTAGCCCTCGCGGAAGCGCCGCTGCGCGCGGTCGTGATCGCCGCGCTCGAAGTCGAGGCGACCGGCGAGCGCGTGTGCCCGCGCCAGCACCGGCGCCCAACCCAGCGCGCGGGCCTCCTGCAGCAGCGCCTCGGTCTGCTCGGCGAGGCCGCTGCCGTCGACCTCGAGCGCGAGCCCGAGCTCGCGCAGGCGTCGCTCGATCGCCTCGACCTGGGCGCGCACCTCGGGATCCTCGGGCGGAGGCAGGCGCGCCTCGAGGTAGGTCGCTTCGCTGCAGACCTGCAGCGTGGGGATGTCGTCCATCATCGCGGCGAGCTTGCGCCGCGCCTCGTGATCGTCGCGGAGGAACTCGAGCGTCGCGGTGGTGGCCGCCAGGCGGACGTCGAAGCACGCCATCGAGCGATCGAGCAGTGCCTCGCTCTGCGAACCCCACACCCGCGTGGCCTCGCATGCGCTGCGGCGGTCCTCGGCCCAGCGCAGAAACCACGCGTCGAGCTCGTCGCGCGCGTGGGTCCACGCCTGCACCGCGGTGCCACCGTCGGCGGTGAAGCGTTCGTCGAGCACGTCGCGCAGGCCGTCGTGCCAGCGCGCGCGTGCGATCGCGTCGCCGTCGCCGCAGGCGTCGTCGCGGTTGCGGCTGCCGATGCCCAGGCCGACCGCCGCGGCGAGCCCGATCGCGGCCGCGCTGCCGCCGGCCCACGCCCACCGGCGCGTGCGCGACAGCCCGCGCTCGAGCGCCTGCGCGACCGCGGCCATGTCGGGCAGGCGCGCGCGCGGCTCGATCGCCACCATGCGCCGCACGGTCGCCCGCAGCCATCGCGGCACGCGTGCGTCGCTGCGACCCGCGACGTAGTCGGCGTCGGTCGCCAGCCAGTTGGGCACGTCACCGTAGGGCCGCGTGCCCAGCAGTGCCTCGTACAGCGCGACGCCGAACGCGAACTGATCGACCGTGGGCGCGACCTGGGCACGACCGTGCTGCTCGGGGGCCATGTACGCGGGCGTGCCCAGCACCGCATCGGTGCGCGTGAGCACGGCGAGCTCGGGCCGGCGGCTGCTGGCGGTGCCGACCGCGTCGCCGGAGATGTCCGAGTTCGACTGGCTGTCGCCGTGCGTGCGCGCGAGCCCGAAGTCGGCGACGCGCACACGACCGTCGCTGCCGAGCAGGACGTTGTCGGGCTTGAAGTCGCGGTGCACGAAACCGCCGGCGTGCGCGGCCGCGAGTCCGCGCGCGGCCTGCAGGTACAGCTCGACGATGTCGCGCACGCGGTGTCCGCCGGCGTCCTGCCACTGTCGCAGCGTGCCGCCGTCGACGTACTCCATCGCGATGTAGATCGAGCCCTCGTGCTCACCGACCTCGTGCACGACCAGCACGTTGGGGTGGCTCAGCCGCGCCATCGCCTGGGCCTCGCGCGCGAGCCGGGCGGTGGCTCGCTCGCTGCGCTTGCCCACGAGCTTGATCGCGACGTCGCGATCGAGCCGGTCGTCGCGCGCGAGCCAGACCACGCCCATGCCGCCTGCGCCGAGCTGTCGCACCAGCTCGAAGTGCGCGCCGATCCGCTGACCCGGCACCAGCACCCGCGGGCTGGCCACGACCGGCGCGAGGTCGCGGACCCACTCGCCGATCTCGCTGTCGACGTCGGAGAACGAGTCGGCGGGGGCGGAGCGGGTGTGCTCGACCTTGGTCGGGGGCCGCGGGTCGCTGCCACTCACGCACGGCCAGGGTAGCCCGCCGCGGCGAGGCCATGGTGCTGCCGTCGGCGCGAGGCCGGCGCCCGCGGGCGGCGCGAGGCCGGTCGCCGGTGCCCGCGGGCCGTGGGCGGCGCCGCGGCGCCGCGGTATCATCGCGGGGTCGATGGCGCGGGAGGCCCCCAACGAAGCTGCGCGCGCGGCCCAGCTCGCGGAGCTCGAGACCGAGATCCGCGAGCTCGCGGCCGAGGATCGCGAGGGCGCGATCGCGGCCGCGGCGACGCGCGCGATCGAGGGCTATGGGCCCGAGCTGCTGGGCTACCTGTTCGCGCTCGCGCGCAACCCCGACGACGCCGAAGAGATGTTCAGCGAGCTGTGCGAGAAGCTGTGGCGCGCGCTGCCGCAGTTCCGTTGGGACAGCAGCTTCCGCACCTGGGCCTACGCCATCGCGCGCAACCTCGTGCGCGAGAGCTACCGCCAGGGCCAGCGCCGCGCCAAGCTCGTGGGCCTGTCGTCGGCGCCCGAGGTCGCGCAGCAGGTGCAGGCGGTGCGCACGACCACCGTCGCGTTCATGCGCACCGCGACCAAGAAGCGCCTGGAGATCCTGCGCACCACCTTGGACGAGGACGACCGCACGCTGCTGGTGCTGCGCGTCGATCGCCGCATGTCGTGGCGCGACATCGCCAAGGTCATGGCCGAGGGCGCCGACGCCGGCGACGCCACCGACCTCGACAAGTTCGCCGCCAAGCTCCGCAAGCGCTTCGAGCGGGTCAAGGAACGCCTGCGCACGCGCCTGGCGGCGAGCACCGCGGACGACTCGCAGCCGCCCGAGGGCTGACGCGCGCGCGGCCGCCGGGCTGCGGGCAGGGCGGTGCAGCGGCCCTCTCGGCAGCTCGCGGGATCCGCGGGCCGGGCCGACCCCTTGACGGGCCGAGGGCCCGGGAGTACAAGACCCGCCCTGCTCGGGGCGTAGCGCAGTCTGGTAGCGCGTTCGGTTCGGGACCGAAAGGTCGGAGGTTCAAATCCTCTCGCCCCGACCA
>JAIBBS010000145.1 GCA_019694555.1 Nannocystaceae bacterium | reverse complement strand
CCGGGGCACGCCACGGTCGCCACGCCGCCACCGTGATCCCACCGACGAGCACGGCCGCCGCGGCCGCGATCGCACCGCGGCGACGTGGACGCGCGGCCGCGCGCAAGCTCGACAGCAGCGCGGCCATGCTCTCGAAGCGTGCCTGCGGTTGTGGCGAGAGCCCGCGGCGCACCGCGGCGACCACCGCCCGCGGCAGCTCGCGCGGCGGCCGATCGTCGTCGATGCGCCCGGCCAGGATCGCCTCGCGCAAGGCGTCGAAGTCGTCGCCGCGAAACGGCCGGTGACCCCACAGCGCCTCGAACAACGTCACGCAGAACGAGAACTGATCGCTGCGGGCATCGGGCGCGGCGCCTTGGTACTGCTCCGGGGCCATGTACGCCGGCGTGCCCATGATCGTGCCGGTCGCGGTCAACGTGCCCGAGTCGACCATGCCGACCGGCAGCCCCGCGGGTGCGAGCTCGACCGCGCCGGTGTCGTGACTGCCAGCCGGCACCGCGAGCCCGAAGTCGAGCACACGCGGACGCCCGTCGTCGTCGACCAACACGTTGTCGGGCTTGAAGTCGCGGTGCACGATGCCGGCGCGGTGCGCCGCCGCGAGCCCGTCGCCGGCGGCGCACAGCAGCGCCAGCCGCTCCGACCACGGCCGCGCCTGCTCGCGCAACCACGCGCGCAGCGAGCGGCCGCCGACCCGCTCCATCGCCACGAACAGCCGCCCGCGGTGCGAGCCGATCTCGTACACGTGCACGACGTTGGGGTGCGACAGCGCCGCCAACGTCCGCGCCTCGCGTTCGAGCCGCTGCCGCCCGCGCGACTCGAGCTCGACGCGCTCATGGATCAGCTTGATCGCGACGGCGCGACCGAGACTCTCGTCCTCGCCCTGCAGCACGATGCCCATCGCGCCCTGGCCCAGCAGCCCGGTGACGCGATAGCGCCCGACCATCGCACCGACCATTTCCGGCAGCGAACGCTCGGCCGCCGGCGTGGGCGACGACGACACGCGGGTGTCGTCGTCGTGCACCACGACGGTCTGCGCCGCCTCGTCGTGATCCTCGGGCCCCACCGCAGCGTCACGCTACAGCGTGGTGGGGGCCGGCGACAAGCGCGGGCGCGATCACGGCAGCATCCGCGCGAGCAGTGCGTCCGCGGACGCATCCATCGCGACCATCGGACCGAAGCCGAGATCCAACTCACCCGCGAATTCCCCGCCCAGCACGATCGCGTCGCCCTGGTCGATCGCGACGCCGCCGATGACCTGGCGCAGCTCGGGGCTGACCCAGGTCTGACTCCACACGTGGGTGCCGTCGCCGCCGAGCTTGGCGACGAAGACCGAGGGCATGTTGTCGCTGGGAAGCACGCCGCCGCCGAAGTCGGCGGTCGCGGTGAGGGCCCCGGTCAGGATCATGTTGCCGGCGCCGTCGAAGGCGATCTCGTCGGTGTCGCCGCCCATCTCGGGCCAGGTGCCGCTGCCGAAGCCGCGGCTCCACACGTGCGCGCCGCCGGCGTCGAACACCGAGGCGAACTTGAACGCGCGGAAGGTCTCGTTGGGCACGCCGCCCTGGCCGCCGTAGTCGAGGCCCTCGGCGTAGCGGCCGGTGATGCCCACGCGACCGCTGCCGTCGAACGCGACGCTGTGACAGCTGTCGTAGCCCGGATCGGTGTTGGCCACCGCCCAGCCCTCGGCGCCGTCGGCCGCGAACGTCGCGAGGAACAGATCGCCGACGTCGGCATCGAAGCTGCCACCGGCGATCGCGAGCGTGCCCTCGAACTCGCCACAGACCGCCAGGGTGCCGTCGTCGGCGACCGCGAGGCCGTGGGCGTACTGGTACGCGTCGTCGCCGGCGTCGGTGGAGAAGCGGTGGCTGCCGTCGGCCTCGAGCACCGCGACGAACACGTCGGTCGCGTCGCCCTCGCTGGTCAGCGGGCCGCCGCCCAGATCGATGGTGCCGAAGAAGCTGCCGGTGACCGCGATGCCGCCGTCGGGCAACACCGCCACCGCCGCGGCCAGCTGCGCGCCCGCGTCGCCGAAGGCCTGGGCCCACTGCGTGGTGCCGTCGGGGCCCAGCGCGAGCACGAACACGTCGCGATCGCCCGCGGCCGAGAGCGGCCCGGTGCCGAAGTCGACCGTCTCCTGCAGCTCGCCGACGATCGCGATGGTGCCGTCGGCGCCGACGTCCACGCCCAGCGCGAACTCGTTGGCGGCGTCGGTGTTCACGAACGCACGGGCCCAGATCGGCGCGCCGGTGGGATCGAGCTTGGCCGCGAAGGCCTCGAGCCCCAGGCCTTCGCCCTCGAGCACCGTCGCGTCGAGCTCGATGAAGTCGTCGAAGAAGCCGACGACCACGAGGTTGCCGTCGGGATCGAGCGCGATGTCGGTGATGGCCTGGCGAGAGCTGCCGCCCCCGAACGCGCGGCTGAAGCCGATCGGCGAGCAGGTGCCCTGGTAGCACAGCTCGGTCTGCGCACAGCCGCCGTCGCAGCTGGGTGCACCGGTGGTGCTGTCGGCACCGCTGCTGCCGGAGTCGCCGCTGCCCGCGGTGGTGTCACCGCTGCTGCTGCCGCCACCGCTGCCGTCGCCGCTGCCTCCCGACGAGGCCTGCGTGCCCGCGGTGGTGTCGTCGCCACCGTCGTCGCCGCCCTCTTCGCCGCCGGGCAGCAGCCCGCACGCGAGAAGCGGCGCGATCAGCAGCGCCGCGATGCCGAGTCCCACACCACCATCGATTCGTCCCCGAGATCCCTGGCGCATGCCGAGCAAGACCGGGGCGGCCCCACTTCGATCATCGTCCCGTGCAGCGAGCTTGCTGGTGCACAACCGCGCGCGCGGCCACGCTGCGATCGCCCGTGGTACGCTGGATGCCCGTCGTGTCCGCCTCTGCGTCGAGCTTCGAGCGGGACCTCGCGCGCGAGGCCGTGCGCGCGCGCCTGTTCGGCGGCGAGGCCAGCCCACCGGCCGGCGCCGAGCCGCGCAAGCTCGCGCGCTACGAGGTCCGCGGCACGCTGGGGCGCGGCGGGCTGGGCGTGGTCTACCGCGCGTGGGATCCGTTGCTCGGCCGCGAGGTCGCGCTCAAGGTGCTGCACGGCGCGCGCGCTCGCAGCGGCGCCACCGACCCCGGCCGCGACGCGCTGCTGCTCGAGGCCCGCAGCCTCGCGCGCGTCTCGTCGCCCAACATCGTGCCGGTGTTCGACGTCGGCACCGCCGATGGCGTGGTGTATCTCGCGATGGAGTTGGTCGAGGGCGGGCACGTGCGCACGTGGCTGGCGCAGCAGCGCCGCAGCACCGCCGAGATCGTCGCGCTGTTCGCCGGCGCCGCCGCGGGCCTGGCCGCGGTGCACCGCGCGGGCCTGGTCCATCGCGACTTCAAGCCCGAGAACGTGCTCATCGATGCCAGCGGCCGCGCCCGCGTCGCGGACTTCGGCCTCGCGCGCGCGCTGCCGAGCGAGCCGTCGAAGACCGGTCCCGACGGGCGCGAGTCCGAGGACGACACCGACGAGGGCACGATCGCCGGCACGCTGGCGTACATGGCACCGGAGCTGCTGCAGGGCCAGCGCGCGACGGTGGCGAGCGACGTGTGGGCCTTCGCGGTCGCGCTGCACGAGAGTCTGTTCCGGCAGCGACCGTTCGCGGGCACCACCGTGATGGCGATGCTGGAGTCGATCGAGCGCGGGCCCGCGGCGCCGATGGGGCTCGATCGGCGCGGTGGCGCGCTGCGGCGCGTGCTGCTGCGCGGCATGGCCGTCGATCCGCGCGCGCGCTGGCCCGACGTCGAGAGCCTCGCGGCCGCGGCGGTGCGCGCGGCACGGGGCCCGCGATGGTTTCGCAGCGCCGCGCTCGCGGCCGCGGCCGCCGGCACCGCCGCGATGTTCATCGGCGGGGTCGGCCGCACCGCGACCGAGCCCTGCGTTGCGGCGCAGCACCGCTTCGCCAGCGTGACCGACGCGGGCCGCCGCGCCGACGCGCTCGCGCGCCTCGAGGGCACCGACGAGCAGCGCGAGCGCGTCGCCGCGGCGTGGCAAGCTGCGATCGACGGCTGGCAGCAGGCCCACGCGACGATCTGCACCGCCAGCGCCGAGACCGCGGACGCCACCGACGTCGCGGTGGCATGCCTGGGTCAGGCGACCGACGAGCTCGACACGCTGCTCGCGAGCGTGACGCCCGCGCGCGCGGTGCCGGCCACCGCGATGATGGACGCGACCACCTCGCTCACGGACACCGCGACGTGCGGGCGCGCGCGCGCCACGGCGCGAGCGAGCGAAGACTCCGAGCACGCGCGCACGGTGTTGTCCGCACGCTGGGCGGTCGAGCTGGGCGACTACGCCGGCGGCCTCGCGCTCATCGAAGGCGTGTGGCCCGAGCTCGACGCCGCCGCCGATCCCGGCCTGGCCGCGCGCGCGCTGTGGGTCCGCGGCGTCGCGCGGCTCAACCACGGCGAGATGATCACCGGCATGGCCGACGTCGAGGCGGCGTTCCACCTCGCCGTGCTCGCGCCCGACGCCGCGACCGCGGCGGAGACCGCCGACGCGCTCGCCTTCGATCGCGCGAATCGCCTGGGCGACGTCGAGGCGGCGCAGACCTGGCTGCGCGCCGCGCAGACCTGGGTCGACCGCGGCGCGACGAGCCCCGACGCGTCGACGCTCGCGGTCACGGCCGCCGCGATCGAGGTCGCGCGGCACGACGAGCCCGCCGCGATCGCAATCCTGCAGCGCGCGCTCGCGGCCGAACCCTGCCGCGACTGCGGCTCGCGCTTCGCGGTGCTGCAAGGCCTGTGCGGCGTGTTGCGCCCGCGCGACGCCCTGCCCTACGCGCGGCAGGCCTGGGCGCTGCAGGCCGAGCGCTACGGCGAGCGCAGCGTCGCGACGGTCGAGGCCGCGGCCATGCTCGCGTACATGCTGGGCCACGTGGGCGAGCTCGACGAGGCCTTCGCGGTCGGCGACGCCGCGCGCGAGATCGCCGAGTCGCTGCCGGCCTTCGGCGCCGACTACCACGCCTCGCTGCTGGCCGCGCTGGCCCACGTGCAGCTGCAGCGTCGCAAGTACCCCGAGGCGGTCGCGCTGCTCGAACGCGCGGTCGCGCTCACGAGCACACCCGAGGTCGCGCCCAGCGAGTACGTGATCTCGCTGCGCTTCGCGCTCGGTCGCGCGTACCGGGCCGCGGGCGATCCGCGGGCGCTGCCGACCCTGCAGGAATCGACCGTCGCGCTCGAGGCGCTGCGCGGCGGCGACAGCGACGAGCTGGCCTACGCGCTCGCCGTGCTCGCGGCCGCGCAGCTCGCCGCGGGCGAGCACGACGAGGGTCGCAGCAGTGCGACGCGCGCGAGCGCGATCGTGGCCGCGCGCGGCGGCATCGATCCCGAGCGGCTCGCGGAGGTGCTGGGGGCCCAGCTCACCGCGTGGCGCAAGCACTGAGACGCCGTCCGCGGGAGGCTCCGCTGACCGGCTCTGGCCGGGCACGGGGCGAGGACGCGGCGCTTCCCTCTTCCGAGGCTGCGCTCGACCGCGCGCGGATGCGATCCGCGGCCCATCGCACGACGTCCGTGATCCGACGCGACGCTCGCGACTCTACCCCCTCGTCATGACGCCCCATCGCTCGTCACGCCGCGTGTGCGCGCTCGCCCTGCCCCTGGTCGGCCTGCTGGCCGGCTCGTGCCTCGAGCCCGAGCTGCCGCCGCTCGCGGTCGAGCTGGACGCCACCGCCGCGCCCGCACCGATGCTGTCGGTCGCGATGGCAGCCAAGCCCAAGGGCCCCGCGCCGCTGCGCGGCGGCTACGTGCTCACGCACGAGCACCCGACCTACGGCATGGCCTTCGGCGGCAACTATGCCTTCGCCGGCGCGCCGGGCAACTACAAGCACGGCATCATGGACAAGGGCTACACCGCCGAGTGCGGCGGGTGCAAGGCCGGCAAGGCCTGCGACCACGGCGAGGTCAAGGGCAGCTTCACCGCCGCCGCGGGAGCGCTGGGATCGGACATGGGCGATCACGGCAGCCTGATGGGCCCGGTGCACGACAGCAACTCGCACCTGCGCTACAGCACCGAGTGGATCCGCGCCGCGCACGAGCCCTCCGACCCGGCGCTGCAGGACACCAAGCTCGACATCATGGTCGCGTTCGCGGTCGAGAGCGAGGCCATGTGCGAGCAGCTGTACGAAGCCAACGCGGGCAACGGCGGCGCCGGCGGCAAGGGCTATCCCTGCAGCCACGGCGACACGGTCGCGTCGATCGATCGCCAGCTCGATGCGCTGCACGACTGGGCCGCGGCCAACGCCTCCTGGATGGAGATCGCGCTGACGGCCGCCGACGCGCGGCGCATCGTCGCTGCCGGCAAGCTCGCGATCGTGCTCGGGGTCGAGTCGGACTATGCCTTCGGCGCCGAGGACCGCGTGTTCGACCCGATCACGCGGCTCGATCACTACTACGACAAGGGCGTGCGCACCTTCTATCTCGCGCACAAGGTCACCAGCCGCCTGGCCGGCGCAGACATCTACCGTAGCAAGGGCGAGACCGGCGGCAAGATCATCCGCGCGACCCAGGCGATGGCAGGCTGCCTCTACGTCGACGACGCAGTCGCGAACTTCCCGCTGAAGAACGGCAGCGGCCACGCGTTCTGCGACAACACCTGCGGCAAGGGCGGCTTCAAGGGCGGCAAGGTCACCGACGCCTGCGTGATGCGCTACGGCGAGCTGTCCGAGGCCAACTACGCCGACTACTTCCTCGGCCACGGCGGCGGGTGGTTCAACGGCTTCGCGGTCTACCCCAAGCCGCCGGGCTTCAGCGGCTCCGCCGGCAGCCACGACGATCACGGCGTCGAGCGCAACAACCTGGGCCTGTCGCACGACGGTGAACGCATCGTGCGCGAGGCGATGTTGCGCGGCATGATCGTCAACATCGATCACATCTCCAGCCGCGCGCGCACCGACGTCGATCGCATCTCCAAGGACTTCGACGGCTACCCGCTCAACGCGCTGCACAACAACCCCAACGCGATGCTGGTGGCCAACGCGCACGGCGGGCTGCAGACCCCCGGCGCCAACGAGTACGACTTCGACGACACCGAGCTCGACCTCATCGAGCGCACCGGCGGCTTCTTCGGCGTGCGCGTGGGTCCGATCGACGCCAAGGACTACAAGGCCTCGGGCGTGACCACCAACTGCCCGGCGACCGCGACCGAGACCGCGAAGATCCTCGCCTACCTCATCGACCGCGGGCTCGACGTCGGCTACTCGCTCGACTACGCCACCGTGACCGAGGGCGTGCACTCGCGCACGCTGGAGAACTGCGGCCGCGAGCTCGGCGGCAAGGACTGGTTGCACAAGTACGGCAACCACATCGCCGAGGGCCTCACGCACGTCGGCATGATGACCACGTGGCACGAGGAGCTCGAGGCCGTGGGCCTGGCCGACAAGTACCTCGACAAGCTGCGCAACGACGGGCCCGAGGCGTTCGTGCGCATGTGGGAGCGCTCGGAGTCGAAGTCCAAGCAGGGCGAACAGATCCCGCGGCAGACGTTTTCCGTCGACGTGCCCTCCGACGGCAAGGCCCACGGCGCCGCGTGTACCAAGGACGACCAGTGCGAGAGCCATCGCTGCGCGTGGGGCATGTGCGCCGATCCCGACGAGTGCCGCGACAGCGGTGACTGCAGCGCGAGCCAGTACTGCGGCGACCCCATCAGCGGCAAGCGCACCTGCAAGGCGCTCAAGGCCCAGGGCCAGGCCTGCACGAGCAAGGACCAGTGCGCGACCGACCGCTGCTCGTGGGGCGTGTGCGCGGCCGCGGACGAGTGCCGCTCGAACTCCGACTGCGGCCAGCAGCAGTACTGCGGCAACCCCATCGCCGGCAAGCAGAGCTGCAAGGCCAAGAAGGACAAGGGCTCGGCGTGCACGAACAAGGATCAGTGCAAGTCGAACCAGTGCAGCTGGGGCTTCTGCAAGTAACGTGCGTTGCCGCGCGCGCCCTGGCTCGGCGCGCGGCCGCGGGGATCTGATACCGTGTCGGGTGATGCTGCCTCGCCTGCGACCCGTCAGTGCCGCCGCGATCCTGCTGCCGCTGCTGACGGCGTGCCCGGCCGGCGCGGGCCTCGAGCCGGCCACGACCTCGTTCGGCACGCTCAACCCCGGCGACACCTCGCTGACCACCGACGCCACCGCCGCGGACAGCTCGAGCGACGCCGGCAGCAGCACCGCGGACCCCAGCGCCACGGGCACCACCGACCCGACCGCGGCGGACGACTCGTCGTCCACCACCAAGCCCGATGGGACCGACACCGAGGTCGGCAGCACCGGCGCGCAGCCGGTGTGCGGCAACGGCACGGTCGAGGCCGACGAGCAGTGCGACGGTGACGACCTCGCGGGCGAGGACTGCATCTCGCAGGGCTTCGTGGTCGGCACGCTCGCGTGCAAGAAGGACTGCACCTTCGACACCGTCGGCTGCGCCAGCAACGACTGCGGCAACGGCATGGTCGAGGCGCCCGAGCAGTGCGACGGCAACGCGCTCGCCGGTCAGACCTGCCAGAGCCAGGGCTTCACCATGGGCGCGCTCGGCTGCGCCGGCGACTGCAGCTTCGACACCAGCGGCTGCAGCAATCCCAGCTGCGGCAACGTCGTGATCGAACAGGGCGAGGTCTGCGACGGCGCCGCGCTCGGCGGCGAGAGCTGCGTCTCGCAGGGCTATCCCGGCGGCGGCAACCTGGCGTGCCTGGGCAACTGCTCGGACTACGACACCAGCGGCTGCGCATGCTGGGACGAGGACCTCGGCGGCACCACCGGCGCGCCGGCGTCGAGCGGCAACACCGGCAACGACGACGACGACCTCGCGCCCAGCTGTGGCGGCGTCAGCGGCCCCGACCGCGTGCTCGAGTTCACCGCCGGCGCCGCGGGCACGTACACCTTCGACACCTTCGGCTCGGGCTACGACACCAAGCTCGCGATCTTCAGCAACTGCACCACCGAGCTGCTGTGCAACGACGACAGCGGCGGGCTGCAGTCGCAGCTGATGCTCGACATGTCGGCCAACCAGACCGTGCTGGTGGTGGTCGACGGCTACGCCGGCGGTTCGGGCGACTGGCTGCTCAACATCGCGGCGCCCGGCGGCGGCTTCCCGTGCCAGGACCAGGACATCGGCAACGCCACCGGCGCGGCGGTGGCCTCGGGCAACAGCGGCGTCGCCGACGACGATCTCGACCCCAGCTGCGGTCTGGGCAACGCGCTCGACCAGGCCATCCGCTTCACCGCGCCGGTGGCGTCGACCTACACCTTCGACACCTTCGGCTCGGGCTTCGACACGGTGCTGTCGGTGTGGAGCGACTGCTCGACCGAGTCGGTCTGCAACGACGACTCCGGCGGCTTGCAATCGCAGGCGTCGCTGGACCTGGCCGCGGGCCAGGCGGTGTTGGTGCTGGTCGACGGCTACAACGGCGCGACCGGAGACTGGGTGCTCAACATCTCCGGGTGAGCGATCGCTCGGCTGCCGTCACCCACGCGCGGCGGGGCGTTGCTACGCTGGGGTTCGCGAGCCATGCCGGTCGCGAGCGAGATCGACACCGCAGACGGGGTGCGCCGCCGCGACCCCGACGCGGATGCGCTGGCGCAGACGGCCGCCGGGCCCACCGCGACACCGGGCGCCGCGCGCCCGATGTTCGGCCGCTACCTCGTGATCGATCGTCTCGGTCGCGGCGCCATGGGCGAGGTCGCGCTGGCCTACGATCCCGATCTCGACCGCAAGGTCGCGCTCAAGCGCGTCCGCGTGCGCGACCGGCCCGGCAGCCAGGAGCGCCTGATGGGCGAGGCCCAGGCGATGGCGAAGATCCGCCATCCCAACGTCGTCGCGGTCTTCGATGTCGGCCAGCTCGACGACGAGGTCTTCATCGCGATGGAGCTGGTCGAGGGCCGGACGCTGCGCGCGTGGATGGCCGGCGAGCCGCCGATCGACGACATCGTCGAGGTCTTCGCCCAGGCCGCGCAGGGCCTGGCGGCCGCGCACGCGCTCGGCATCGTGCACCGCGACTTCAAGCCCGACAACGCGATGATCGATCCCGACGGGCGCGTGCAGGTGCTCGACTTCGGCCTGGCGGCGTCGTTGGTCGACCCGCGCGGCGGCGATGCGCAGCCCCACGCGACCGCGGGCACGCCGGCCTACATGGCGCCGGAGCAGTTCGAGGGTCGCCCCGCGGACGCGGCCTCGGATCAGTTCTCGCTGTGCGTGTCGATGTTCGAGGCGCTGCACGGCGCGCGCCCGTTCCAGGGCGACGATCTGCCCGCGCTGTGCGAGGCCGTGATCCACGGGCGCCTGACCGAGCCCGCACGCCCGCGTCGGCTGCCGCGATGGCTCGACGAAGCGCTGCGCCGCGGGCTGCAGCGCGAACCGTCGGCGCGCTGGCCCAGCCTGGCCGCGCTGCTCGAGGCGTTCGAGCGCGGCCGCGCCCGGCAGCGACGACGGCGGCGGGCCGCGATCGCGGTCGCGGCCGCGGCCCCGATCACGGTGCTCGCGTGGCTGGCCGGCCGCACGACCGAGCACTGCGCCGACGCCGGCGCGCCGGTCGACGCGCTGTGGCACGAGTCCGCGCGCACCGCCGTGCTCGAGGCCTTCGCGTCCGCGCCGACGCCCCTGGGCCGCACCGGCGGTGGGCCGCTGGTGCTGGCGCTCGACGATCGCGCGCAGCGCTGGCACGCCGCCTATGTTGCGGCGTGCCAGCTCGGCGACGGCGACGAGGCCGCAGCGCTGCAGCTCGCGGATCGACGCCGCGTGTGCCTGCACGAGCAGCTCGGCGTGTTCTCGGCCACGCTCGACGTGCTCAGCCGGGCGGACGCCGACGTGGTCGAGCACGCCGCGCGACTGCTCGACGCACTGCCGCAGCCGCAGGCGTGCGATGAGCCGCCGATCGCGAGGCGGACGGTCGACCCCGCAGAGCGCGAGCGGGTGCTGTCGATCGCTGCCAGCGCGAGCTCGCTGCTGGTCGCGGGCAAGGCCGCGCCGGCCCGGGCGCTGCTGATGCCGGCGCTCGACGAGCTCGCGGGCTCCGCGACCGCGCGTGCGCAGCTGGGCGTGCTCGCGGCCCGAGCCCTGCGCGAGCAAGGTCAGCCCGACGCCGCGCTCGCGCCGCTGGAGGCCGCGTACCTCGCCGCGCGCGAGCTCGACGATCGCTGGCAGACGATGCAGGTCGCGATCGAGTACGCGAACAATCACCTCGGGCGGCGGCAGGGCGAGCCCGCGCGGCTGTGGCTCGTGCGAGCGCGGGTCGAAGCGCAGGCGCTGGGCGACGCGCGCACGCTGGCCATGCTCGACGGACACGAGGGCCGCGCGCTGGGCCACCTGGGCCGCTACGAAGAGGCCATCGCAAAGGACCGCGCCGCGCTCGAGGCCCTGGATGCGCTGGGACTGGGCAACTCGATCGAGGCGTTCGACGTGATCAGCAACCTCGGCGGCCACTACTTCTCCGCGCGGCAGTTCGACCGCGCGCTCGCGAGCAAGCACGATGCGCTGCAGCGTGCCACAGCGATCTACGGCGACGATCATCCCGTGGCCGCGCGCATCATCGCGGATCTCGGCACGATCCACGGCGCGATGGAGCAACCCGAGCTCGCGCGTCGCGAGTTGCTGCGTGCGGTGGCGATGCTCGAGGCCTCGGTCCGCGCGCCCCATCCGGTGCTGGGCGACACGCTCGCGTCCCTGGCCGGTCAGGCCGCACGCGATCGCGACCCGGCCGCGGCCGTGGCCTACGGCGAGCGCGCGCTGGCCAACCTCGAGCCCACGGTCGGGCGCGAGACTCAGAGCGTGGCGCTGGTCTACAACAACCAGGCGCTCGCGCTCGAGCTGCTGGGTCGCCACGCCGAGGCGGTCGATGCGATGCGGCGCTCGATCGAGATCAAGCAGCGCGTGCTGCCGGCCGACCACCCCGACCTCGCGTTGTCGCTGTCGAACTTCGCCGAGCTCATCGCCCCCGATGGTGACGATGCGGCGGTCCGCGCGCTGTTCGAGCGGGCGCTGGCGATCCGCGAGTCCAACGGCAACGCGTTGCGGCTGGCGACGCTGCGCGCCGACTTCGCGATGTGGCTCGCGACCCACGGCGAGCGCGAGCGTGCGCGCACGCTCGCGCAGCAGGTGCTCGCGACCGCCGAGGCCAGCGACGACGATCGCAACGACGCCCGCAAGGCGCTCGCGAACGCGGACCGCTGAGTCAGCGCGGCAGACCGCCGTGGCGCTGCAGCCACTGCTCGGCCTTCGCGACCTCGGGCTCGTTCACGTCACCGCGGCTGCGCCACCGCGCGAGTGCCTGCTGCGCCAGCGATCGCGCGCGCCCGCGTTCGTCGCGGCCGAGCGTCTGCGCGAGCTGGAACCACGCCGCCGGTGGCGAGGCGCCCGCCAGCGGGTGCAGCGCGAACAGTGCCACCGCGCGTTCGGCCAGCGCCCGCGCGAGCACGACGTCGCCGCGGCGCAGGTGGAGCTCGGACAGGTGCGTCAGCGTCGCGGCGACGTCGGGTTGATCGGGAGCCGCGGCCTCGCGCAGGGCCAGCGCACGCTCGAGCATCCGTTGCGCGCCGTCGAGGTCACCCAACGCCTGCCGCGCGCGGGCATGGTCGACCAGCACGCGCGCGGCCGCGCGATCGCCCGGCGCCCGGGTCTTGTCCATCACCGCGACCGCGCGCGCGAGCAGTGGCTCCGCGGCCTGCGGGTTGCGCTCCGCCAGGTACAGCGCACCCAGGCCGTGCAGCGCGAGCCCGAGGCTGGGGTGATCTGCGGCGAGCACGGCGGTGTTGATCGCGAGCGCGCGCTCGAACAGCGGCCGCGCGCGATCGTAGTGCCCCAGCGCGAGGTGGACGTGCGCGAGCCCGTGGAGGGTCATCGCCACACGCGGATGGTCGGCCGGCAGCGAGGCCTCCAGGATCGCCAACGCGCGCTCGCGCAGCCGCAACGCCGCGGCGCGGTCGTCGACCGACAGCTCGGCGCCGGCGAGGTTCAACAGCACGTTTGCGGTCGAGGGATGCTCGGGCCCGCGCGAGCGTTCGGCCATCGCGAGCGCGCGCTCGTACAGCGCGATGGCCTCGTCGTAGCGCGAGAGCTCGTAGTACAGCGTCGCGAGGTTCTGCAGCGGTGCCATCACGCCGGGATCGTCGGGACCGTGCAAACGCTCCGCGATCCCCAGCGCGCGCTTCATCATCTCGCTGGCGCGCGCGGGATGCCCGGTCAGGATGTCCACGCTGGCGAGGTTGGCCAGCGCGACGCCGAGCTCGGGACGATGCTCGTCGTCGCCGCCCTCGTCGGCTGCGATGACGCGCTGCAGCAGTCGCCGCGCGGCCTCGAGATCGCCTGCACCGACCTCGAGGATCGCGAGGTCGTTGCGCGAGAGCCCCAGCTCGGGATGATGCGGCGGCAGCCACTGCTCCTCGATCGCGAGCGCCTCGCCGTAGCGCCTTCGCGCGAGCTCGAGATCGCCGGCCTCGTGCGCGACATAGGCGGTGTCCCGCGCCAGCTTGGCGGCCGCGATCCCACCCGCCGCGCCGGCCTGCGTCAACGCGGCCTCGGCGTGACGCGCCCACTCGAGGCCGTCGGCGTGGCGCGCCTGCGCGCTGCCGACCACGCGCACCAGCAGCGTCGCAGCCTCCGCGGCGGTGTCCCAGTCGCCCACGCTGGTCGCGCCGTAGTACGCGTCGACGGCGAGCTGCTCGCTGCGTTCGGACTCGCCGCGCTGGAACCGGAGCGCGGCCTCGGCAGCGCGCGCGGCGTGGACCAGCGGCGGCCAGCGCTCGGCCGCGGCCTCGCCGGCGATCGTCTGCAGCTCCGCGAGCGCGTCGTCGTCCGACTCCACGTACTCGACCACGCGCGCGCGAAAAAGTCGCGTCGCCAGCGCGACGATGCGCTCGCGCTGCTCGGCCGTGGGCGGCGGGAGGCCGCGCGCCAACCACCCCGCGGCGGCGCACGGGGCCGCGTCGGGCAGCCGGCCGGCGGCACCGACCGCACGCGCGACACCGGCGGCGTCGAGGCCTCGGAGCTCGTCGAGCAGCATCACGACCCGATCGACGCGGTCGGTCAAGCACGCGTTCGCACGATCGAGCAAGGCGTCGTCCCACACCGGATCGCTGCGCACGTGGGCGCAGATCTCGGCGTGCGCGTCCGACCAGCGCTGCGCGTGCAGATCGAGCCAGCGCTCGATCGCCGCCGCACTCGCGCCGGCATCGAGCGCGCCGGTCTCGAGCACGGCCGCCCGCACCGCGCCGCGGACGCGATCGTTCCACACCGCCGCGAGCCCACCGCCGGCGGCGTCGCAGCGCTGCGCGCGTGCGGACGCGTCGTCCGACTGCGGCCACGCGAACGCGCCCAGCGGCAGGGCCAGCGCCAGCGCGGCGGCGAGCAGCGGCCACGGCTGCCGCCGTGACCGCGCGCGCGACAGTGCCCGCAGCAGCGCGTCGATCGAAGCCCAGCGATCCGCCGGTCGCGGCGCGAGTCCACGCGCAATCACGGCATCGAGCCACACGGGGACCTCGTCGCGCCCGTGCGCGCGCTCGGGCCCGCGGAGCTTGGCCTGCAACAGCCCCGCGAGATCCTCACCGGCGAACGGCGGGCGTCCGTGCAGCGCCTCGAACATCGTGGCGCAGAACGCATACTGATCGCTGGCCTCGATCGTCTCGCCGCGATGCTGCTCGGGCGCCATGTAGCGCGGCGTGCCGACGACCCCGCGCGCGTCCGGCAGCGTGGCGCCATCGGCGGGATGCGACGCGCCAGCGGCCTGCCAACCGGCAGACGCGGGCGATGGCGCGGTGGCCTCGCGCAGCCGCGAGAGCCCGAAGTCGGCGACGAAGGCCTCGCCGGCGGCGCTGACCATGATGTTGCTGGGCTTGACGTCGCGGTGCAGCACGCCGGCGCGGTGCGCCGCCGCGAGCCCGTGGCCCGCGTCGAGGCACACGCGCACGATCTCGCGCCAGTCGGGCCGCCGCTGGGCCGCCCAGCGATCGAGCGGCAGGCCGTCGACGTAGCGCATCGCGAGGTAGGCGCCCGCGACGTCGTGCCCGACGTCGTAGATCTCGACGATCCGCGGGTCCGACAGCCGCGCCAGCGCCCTGCCCTCGCGCACGATCGCGTCGGTGTCCACGATGGCGTGGCGCGACAGCTTCAGTGCGACGGGTCGTTGCAGCCGCGGATCGGTCGCGAGCCACACCACGCCCATCGCGCCGGCGCCCAGGCGCCGCACCAGCGCGTAGCGACCGACGTGCGAGCCCGGCCCCGCGCTCGCCAGCGCGAGCGGACCGGGCGTCGCCGGCCGGGCCGCGCTGCCCTCGAGCTGCAGCATCGCGACCACGTGCATGCGACAGGCGGGGCAGCGATCGATGTGCGCTTCGATGCGCTGCCGCAGCGCACCATCGACGGCGCCGTCGACGAACGCGGCGACCTCGTCGTCGTCGAGACACCGGTCCAACGCCCCATCCGCCACCACCGCGACGCTATCGCGGTGTCGTCACGGCGTCGAGGCGACGTGGGACGATCGCCGCCGTACCGCGACGGCCGCTTCGTCGCAGCGTCGCCCGCGTGAGTTCGCGCGGCCGGCATGCGCCGAATTCGGTCCCAAGCGTGCGCGACCAACCGCGAAGTGTCGCCACCTGGTTCGCGATGGCGATCGCGTTGGGTGGTGGATGGGTCGTGCGGGTGTCCTGCGCGCGTGCGGGATTGCTCGCGGCAACGGTGGCAGTTGGAGGTTGTGGCAGTGCGCCCAGCGGGAACGCGGACGGCGGCAGTGCGGATGCCGGCGCGCTCGACGGATCGGAGGACTCGACGAGCACCGCCTCGGGGTCGGGCGCGGACGCGGACGGCGGCGCCACGGGCCGCACGCAGACCAGCGTCGCGGATTCCTCCGAGTCCAGCAGCGGCGAGGCACCGCCGTCGTGCGGCGACGGGGTCGTCGATCCCGGCGAGGCATGCGACGGCGGGCCGGGCTGCGAGGACTGCCAGCGCACCTGCAGCTTCGCCGCGCCCATCGAGCTCGAGATCCCGGGGCTCACATGGTCGAACACGACCTCGGTGCCGATTGCGTTGACCGACGGCAGCGGCGATCTCGTGGTCGCCTCCGCCGCGGGCGTACACCGCGTCTCGCCGCAGGGCCAGCCGGTGTGGGACTACGACGAGCCGCCGGCGACGTGGCGCGTGTTGTCGCAGGGCGCAGCGGGCTCGCGCTCGGTCTGGGTCGGTTGGATCGTCGGCAACGAGACCTGGGACGCGCACTACACCCGGCACGCCGTCGAGGACGGGACGCTGATCGAGTCGTTCGAGATCACCGACGGCAACGACGCGTGGGGCGAGGCTGTGCACGGCACCGGCGCAGGTGCGTTGTACGTCTCGACCTCGGTGCAGACGGACACCGAGATGTTCGCCCGGCTGCAGCGACGCAATGGCATCGGCGGCGCCGTGCAGTGGACGCTCGAGCTCCACGACGACGACACCCCGGACGCCTATCGCGCGCGGATGATGCTGGACCTGTCCGAGGCGCCCGATGGGTCGCTGTTCGCGGCGGGCTCGGTGCGGCCCGACTACGGACTGCTGCAAAACGAGATCGTGCACATCACGGCCCAGGGGTCGCTCGCGTGGACCCGTCCGCTCGACTTCAGCGCCAAGTACGGCGGCGCGCGTCGGATCCACGCCCTCGACGACGGCGGCGTGGTCGCGATCGCGCGGCAGCAGTACACCGCGTTCGGGACCGTCGGCAACACGCCGGGGTACTTCACGCACATCGTGCGGCTCGACGGCGACGGCAACATCGTGTGGCAGGTCGATCCGAGCGAGGGGCGCCGCGACGGCCGCGTGCAGGTGGCGGGCCTGCAGCCGTGGGGGGATCGCTTCGTGCTCGGCGGCGCGCTCGTCGACGACCACGGCGACGCGGTCGCGTGGCTGGGATACCTCGACGCTGCGGGCGCGCTCGCGTGCGAGTGGACGATGCAGCACCCCAGCGGCGACGCCGCGACGATCGATGCGATCGTGCCCGACGCCAGCGGTGGGCTGCTGGTCCAGGGCTTCACCGACGATGCCGCCCTGGACAACGTCTCCACCTCACGCTGGATCGCCGCGGTGCACCCATACTAGCGCGCTGCCGAGCACGTACCGCCGACGCCGCGCCGTCGCAGGCTCGGGCGCGTGCGTTGGCGCGGCGGCCCACCGTGCCGTCTTGCCGCGATCGCGTGCGACGGAATCGACGGCGCCGGTACCTGGGGATCGATGGCATGGGACAGGTGGAGTCGGGTGGAGTCCTTGCGCGTCTGCGAGCGTGACACTGCGGGTCGCGGAGCCGTGGCTGTGCTGGTCCCGCTGCTGCTGGGCTGCGCGCCCGCGAAGCTCGCGGACGACGGCGACGCGGGATCGAGCGGCAGCAGCAGCGGCAGCGCGGCGCAGACCGACGACGCAGGGACCTCGGCGACGACCACGGGCGAAGGCACCACCGCGAGCTCCGCCGACGCCTCGTCGGAGTCGAGCACGGGCGAGGCGCCGCCGGTCTGCGGCAACGGCGTGGTCGAAGGCGGCGAGCAGTGCGACGGCGAGCCCGGGTGCGAGGACTGTGCCCGCACGTGCAGCTTCGGCACGCCGATCGACCTGCTGCTGACCGCGCAGAGCTGGACCACTTCGACCACGGTCCCGGTCGCGCTCACCGACGGCAGCGGCGATCTGCTGGTCACCTCGGGCGCGGGGCTGCATCGCGTGGCGCCCGACGGAACCGAGTTGTGGGTGCAATCGGAGTCGACCTCGACCTGGCGCGTGCTCACGATGACCGCGGCCGACGCCGACTCGGTGTGGCTGGGCTGGATCACCGACGACGACGGCTGGACCGCACGCTACACCCGCAATGCGGTCGCCGACGGCAGCGAGCTCGAGTCCTTCGATGTCGGCGACGGGGCCGAGAGCTCCGGCGACGCCGTCTTCGCCACGCCCGATGCGCTGTACGTCGCGTCGAGCGTGACCACGCCCGAGCTGGGCAAGTTCGCACGGGTCGAGCATCGCGATGCCGTCGGGACCGCGGTGCAGTGGACCGCCGATCTGCTCGACGACGGACGCGATGCCTACGACTCGCGCTTCGTGCTGGACCTCGCGCTGGGGTCCGACGGCACGCTGTTCGCCGCCGGTGCGGCGCGGCTGGACGCCGACGCCATCGACAACGAGATCGCGGCGCTGGCACCCGACGGCACGCTGCGGTGGCGCCGGTCGTTCGACACGAGCGCGCAGTATGGCGGCGCGCGGCGACCGTGGCCACTCACCGACGGCGGCGTGGTCACGATCGTGCGCGAGCAACACAACGACTTCGGCACCGTCGGCAACACGCCGGGCTTCTTCACCTGGCTCGCGCGGCTCGACGCCGAGGGCGAGATCGCGTGGCAGGTCGACCCGACCGACGCGATCGACGAGTATCGCGTGCAGCTCACGGCGGTCCAGCCGTTGGACGATCGCTTCGTCGTCGCCGGCGCGCTGGTCGACGACAACGGCAACGCCGCGGCGTGGCTGGGCTACCTCGATGCCGACGGCGCGCTCACGTGCAGCACCGCGGTGGTCCATCCCAACGGCGAGCCGGCGGCGATCGACGCGATCTTCGCGACCGCGGACGGCGGCCTCGCGGTGCAGGGCTTCACCGACGACGACCAACCCGGCAGCGCGGCGACCTCGCGCTGGTACGCGCCGGTGTACCCCTACTGATCCGGGTCGACCGCCACGGCCGCGCCGAGGCTGAGGTCGAGCTGGCTGCGCACGAACCGACCCAACGACTCGACCTCGCTCGGCGAGAGGCCCAGACGCTGGTGGACCAGCACGATCACGGCCTCGCGCAGCTGCTCGCGCGCGCGCACGACCCAGCGCGCCGCGGTCGAGCGGTGCACCCCCTGCAGCCGGCCGATCTCGTCGACGGTCAGGCCGTCGACGAAGTAGTGCCGCAGCAGGTTGCGCTCGCGCGGATCGAGCGCGGCCAGTGCGGTCGCCAGCGCGGCCTCGAGATCCGCGGCGTAGGTGGCCTTGAGGTGGCCCAGCTCGACGTCGACCTCGGGCTGCGCCATCACCTCGCCGAGCCGATCGCGGCGCGCCGACTCCTGCTCCGCGCTGCGGTGGCGCTTCGATGCCGTGCGGATCGTGACCGAGCGAACCCACCCGCGCAGCGAGCCGCGCCCGGAGTAGCTCGCGATCACGGGGCCATCGCCGTCGCCGACCAAGATCAGCTCGAGCACCTCGTGCGCGAGCTCGTCGACGTCGGCGCCGCGCAGGCCCACGCGGCGCAGCGGCGCCTCGATCTCGGCCAGGAACCTCGCGCGGAAGCACGCGATCGCGGACGGTCGTCGCAGCGTGCACGCGGCGGCGAGGTACAGCTCCGCGGCGCCCAGCTGAGCGAACCCGTCGAGCCCCAGCTCCGGCCGCGCCGCGAGACAACCGCCGACGTGCGCGGCGAACTCGACGGCCGAGAGCGCGACCGTCGGCCACGCCGCTTGCCCGGCCTCGAAACCCGCGCGCAGCGTGGCCTCGATCGCAGCGGCATCCACCGCAGCGCGCTGCGACGGCGCGAGCCGGGCCACGAGGGCGTCGAGTGCATCCGACATGAAGGCGGCGCGCGGGCGAGCGCGGCTGCGCCAGCGTAGCAGAGGCTCGCGACGCCGCGATCACGCGCCCGCCGCCCGCGTGCTCGCGCCGCGTCATCGCGCGCGGGCTCGTCGGCCATGGGCTCGATGCTGGCCCGCGCAGATGCACGGCCCGCAGGAGCTACCCCGCCATGGTCACCCGTTCGCCCCTCGCCCTTCGCGCCGCCGCCGCGGCCATGCTGTTGTCCATCCCGGTCGCGTTCCAACCCGTCGTGGCCGTCGCCGATGCGTCGCACACCATGGACGCGAGCGCACCGGTGGCCGCGACGGCGTTCGCCAGCGCGCTCGCGCTGACGCCCAAGCCGATCAGCAACCCTACGGACGCGTCGCTGGCAAAGTGCGAACGCGGCCATGTGTACTTCGACAAGAGCTGCCGCGATCCGATGTTCTTCAGCCGGTTCCGCACCAAGGGCGCCGAGTACCTCGGCGTCTACGGCTCCGACCGCGACAACGTCCAGCGCGATCACGGCGTGATCGTCGTCGAGCGCGTCGACGACACGCTGCTGCAGTACGTCTTCGTGCTACCCGACCGCGCCGGGCCCGGCGAACCGCGGAAGGTCGGTACCCAGTACCGCAAGGACTACCCGCTCGCCGGCATCACGTCCTACTCGACGTGGATCGACTCGGCCAACATGCAGAACACGCTGGTCGCATTCTCGCGCCCGTCCGTCGGCCTGGGCAAGGGCGGTTCGTCGAAGTTCGGCATCGCCGACTGGTCGCACCGGGCCGAGACCGCCGGCGGCTATCGCATCACCGACTCCGACGGCAAGTCGCTGCTGGCCTCCGCGTCCAGCGGGGCCACCGCGACCGACACGTGCAAGGCCCGCGGCACCGCGCAGGGCGAGTTTGCAGCCGGGCTGTGCAAGATGGGGGCGATGGTCGCGGCGGCAGGCGGCGGCGTGGCGTCGGGCGTGGCGGTGGGCGTGTTCCTGGCCGGTGCGTCCGTGGGCGCCGCTGCGCCGGCCGCCGCGATCGCCGGCGTCACCATCGGCGGTACCGTCTTCACGGTCACGGCGACGACGCTGGTGTCGGTGTGCCAGAACCTCGGCGACGGCATCGAGGCCGGCTTGCAATCCCGCTGTCCGCTCGTCGCCAGTGGCACCGCCGCTGCGCCGAAGGTCGTGCCCGCCAGCGTCGCGGACGCAGACGACTTCGAGCAGGGTACATGCCCCGACGGTCAGGTGAAGTACTCCGGCGATGCGTCGTACTGCACCGACGGTGGCGACGAGATCAGCAGCACGATCGATCCGAACACCGACATCGAGGAGATCGTGATGGACGACAACTACGTCTGCACGAGCTACCACGCCGACGGTCAGTGCGTGCTCGTCTCCGCGTTCGGCTGAGCCGCGGGTGCTCGCGGCGGCCGCGTTCGTGCCGCGGCCCCACGGCCT
>JAIBBS010000007.1 GCA_019694555.1 Nannocystaceae bacterium | reverse complement strand
CTGCGGCGGGGGCCGGCGCCGCGGGCACGCGCGCACCGACACGCGACGCGGGTCAGGGCGCGATCGCGAGATCGGCGACCACCGGCAGGTGGTCCGAGGCCGCCGCCGACGCGATGCACGGGATCGGATCGCCCTGCAGCGTCAGGAACTGACCCGCGGGCGGCTCGTCGACGCCGTCGTCGCGGCAGGCGTCGAACACCACCGCGCCGTGCACCGTGGGCCCGTCGAGCCACAGATAGTCGATCCGCACGCCGTCGCTGGCAGCGGTGACGCCCCAGGTGCCGATGCGATCGGAGTCCTCGTGCGTGACCTCGAGGCGTTGCAGCCCCGCGGCCGCGACGGTGGTGAAGGGATCGTAGGTCAGCGGCAGCGCGATGTCGTTGCCCAGCTGGTACGACGGCGGCAGCTCGACCGGCGCGGCGTCGAACACCGTGCCCAGCCCCGGATCGTCGGTGTTCTCGTTGAAGTCGCCCATGACCACCAGCGGTGTGCCGCCGTGGCGCGCGCGCACGTCGGCCACCGCCTGACCCAGGCGCACCATCTCGACCTGGCGGCGGAAGAAGTCCACCTGTTCCTGGCCCGACTTCGCGTGCACGGCGATGACGTCGACGGCGCAGTCGTCGACGATCACGCGCACGGCGAGGAAGTCGCGCCCGACGTCGTTGGCGTCGGGGTCGCCCGACAGCTCGCTGCCGTACGAGTCGATGCGCGACATGGTGTGCGGGCTCATGCACGCGTTGCGCAGGTCGCCGCCGATGGCCGGCGAGGGCTCGGCCTGGATCGGCTCGGCCCAGCCCAGCGCCATGGTCAGCGCGCGCAGCGACGCGGTCTCACCGTCGCCGAACTCTTCGATGCAGACGATGTCGGGGGCGATGCGCGCGAGGATCGAGCCCAGCGCGTCCCACTCGTCGCTGCCCTCGAGCCCGACCGACTTCACGTTGAAGCTCATCACGCGCAGCTGGGCGCCGTGACAGTCGAGCACCTCGGTGGTGCTGCTGTCGGCCGCGGTCGTCGCGGTGGTGGTCGCGCTGCCGGCCGTGGTCGCGGTGCTGCCGGTTCCGGTGCTGCCCTCGCCGCTGGACTCGCTCACGCACAGCGCCGCGGGACGATCGCAGCCGGCACCGCTGGGCAGGCACGCCGGCAGCGGCACCGTGGCGAGGACCGCGAGGGCGGCGACGCGTCGCATCGCGGGCGATGATGGAGCACCGGACGGCGATGTGCCAGCGGGTCAACCCGCGATCTGGCACGGCACCGGCGCGTGGCCCACGTCGTTGTCCGTGCGGCACTCCTTCCACGCGTGCGCGGGCATGCCGTCGTCGACCACGACCCACGCCTCTTGCGAGCCGTCCACCAGCGCCTGCGGCGGCGGATCGAGCGGCAGCACCACGTCCTCGGCCTCGGCGGGGTACAGCGTCTTGTTGGTGACGCCGCTGCCCAGCAGCGTGCCACCCGCGCCGGGGTCGCCGTCGTAGAAGCCGACCGCGACCCCCGCGGGCACCGCGGCCTGGCCGATGTTGCGCACGCGCGCGACCAGGGCGTACGCGTTGGGCTCGCAGCGCGCGAGCACCGAGACCACGAGATCCGGCGCCGCGAATTCGCCCTCGGGCTGCACGTTCTGGCGGAAGTTGTTGAGCCCGTCGACGACCCAGTTGCGCTGCTCCACCGCCGGGATCGTGCCGTCCTCGTCGATGTTGGTCACGTGGTAGTGGTGCTGGTTCCACACGCGACGCGTGCGGACCCAGCGGCCCTCGACGTCGCCGAACACGCGCACACCCTGCTGCTTGGACGAGTCCGCGGGACAGATGATCGACGAGTAGCTGTTGGACACCGCGATGATGTCGGCGTGGCCGTCGCTGTCGACGTCGGTGATGATGGGGTACTCCCACAGCGTGCCGGTGGTGTTGCAGGTCTCGAACAGCACCGTGCCGGTGGTGCCGTCGTAGATGCGCAGGTACTGCTCGTCGCCGTAGACGACCTCGGCCTTGCCGTCGCCGTCGAAGTCGAACACCGAGCTGCCGGTCGCGCGCGAGCTGCAGTCGACCGCGGGCGTCAGCCACAAGATGGTGTCGGTCGGCACCATCACGGTCGGGTCCATGATCTTCTGCCCGTCGAACACGGTGTAGCCCACGCCCGCGGCCACGCCGACGTCGGGCACGCCGTCGCCGTTGAAGTCCGCGATGGTCGGCGGGCCGCCGCCGTCGCCACCGGCGCACGGCGGCAGGCCGTCGTTGATGTCGATGCCGGCGCGGATGGTCTCGACGCCGCTGCCGGGCACGTAGCGCCACACGTACAGCGCGTGGGCCGGGCGGTTGATGGCGGCGACCTCGGGCTCGCCGTCGAGATCGAGATCGGCGACCGCGTGCTGGTAGCCGGCCACGCCGCTGTCCGCGAGCATGGTGCCGTCGGCCTCGAAGATGTAGCGCGGGCCCACCACCTCGAGCGCACCGTCGCCGTCCATGTCTGCGGCCGAGGTGGTCTGTTGCCACGCGAAGGTGGCCTCCTGCACACCGGTGACGCCGTCGTAGATCGAGGCCTCGGTCAACACCTCGGGGAAGCCGTCCTGGTCGAAGTCGGCGATCGAGGGCATGAAGCAGCCGGTCGCGGTGCTCGCGACCCACAGCAGCGTGCCGTCGTGGTCGAACGCCATCGCACGGCCGTCGACGCTGCAGCCGACGATCTCGTTGCCGGGGCTGCCGTCGATGTCGCCGGTGGCGATCGACAGGCCGGGGTTGAGCTGCGGCGACTGCGGGTTGACGGCCCAGGTTTCCGTCACCGCGCCGCCGACGATCGAGATGGCGCGCAGCGTACCGTTGACGGTGTACTGGCCCCCGTCGAAGGTCGCGAACACGATCTCGGGGATGTCGCGCTCGTCGACGATCTGATCGCAGTTGTCGTCGTCGAGCTGGATGACCATCGGCGCCATCATCGAGTCGCCGCCCTGCCAGTGGTACTTCACCGTCGGCTCGAAGCCACCCTCGGGGATGACCTCGCACGCCGGCAGGCAGTCGATGTCGTCGGCGTCGGCGGGTGGTTCGACGCCGTCGGGGCACAGCGGCGGCTCGGGCAGACACTTGCCGGTCGCGAGCGACTCACCGCCCTGACACATGCCCATGCCGCCGCCCATGCCGGGCTCGCCCAGCGAGTACTCGCAGTACTGGCCCTCGTCGCACTCGCTCGCGTCGACACACTCGACGCCCGGCGTGACGCACTGTTGGAACGAGCACACGTCGCCCGCGGCGCAGCAGACCTCGCCGCACGCCGACTCGAGCGCGCAGCAGAGCCCGTCGATGCACACGCCCTCGCAATCGGCGGCGCAGCCGCCCCCGCTGCTGTCGGCGGCGCTGCTCGACGAGCCGGTGCCGGTGCCGCTGTCGCTGCCGCTGCCGCTGTCGCTGCCGCCTTGGGTCAGCGACACGCTGCCCTGGCTGGCGTCGTCGGTGCGCGCGTCGCCACCATCGCCGCACGCGGTCAGGGCAACGAGCAACGGGGTGACCGGCAGGGGGCGCAGACGACGGGACATGCCAACCATGGGGACTCGGGCTTGGACCCTTCGGATTGCCGAATTTCCGAGGCTCCGGGGGCCTCGTTGGACACTCGCACAAACCCGACGCGCGCGGCCCTGGCGGCTCCGCCAGCGCCCTGGGGCGTAGGGTTGGGGCGAGTGCAGAACCGAGCCCGCGCGCCATGGCTGCTGCTGCCGCTGCTCGCCGCGTGCTTCGTCGAGCCCGGCGGTGGCAGCGAGGGCGACGCGTGCACCGCGGCGTTGGGCTGTGCCTGCGGAGCCGGCGGCGCATGCGAAGCGGGGCTGGTCTGCGCCGCCGGAGCCGAGGTCTGCATCGCCGACGGTTGCGATCCCGGCAGCGCGCTGTGCACCTGCAGCGACGGGCTGTGCCTGCAGGGGCTCGCGTGCGTCGACGAGATCTGCCGCGCTGCGGATGGCGGAAGCGACGGCAGCGGCAGCCACGGCGGTGGCGCGGGCACCGGCAGCGCCAGCGAAGACGTGGGCACCGCGTCGGGCGGCGATGCGACGAGCTCCGGCAGCGTGAGCGCGAGCGTCAGCGACAGCGCGAGCGGGACCGCGAGCTCGGGCACGAGCGCGAGCGACTCGGCGGCGGACACCGCGGGCCCGGGCGGCGACGGCCCGGCGTGCCACGCATGCCTCGCGATGGCCACGCGCAGCGGCGCGTGCGACATGGAGTTCGCGGGCTGTGCAGCCAACTCGGCGTGCGTCGATCTCGGCTCGTGCGTGGGCAGCTGCCTCGATCAGGACGACGCTGCCTGCATCGCGGGATGCTGCGGCATGAACCCCGCCGGCGTCGCGCCCTACGACGCGCTCGCGAGCTGCCAGTTCGGGCTGTGCACGATGGAGTGCGACGGCTTCGCGCTGGCGTGCGGTTGAGCCCGATCGGATCGCGGACACGAAAAAGCCCCGGGCCGCGCGCGCGGACCGGGGCTCTGCTGGCGTCCGCGGGTGCACGCACCCGCGGTCGCGCGGCCGGACTACATGTCCATGCCGCCCATGCCGCCGCCACCGGGGCCGGGCGCCGCGGGAGCTTCCTTCTTGGGCTTCTCCGCGATCATCGCCTCGGTGGTGAGCATCATGCCGGCGACGCTGGACGCGTGCTCGAGCGCGGTGCGGACGACCTTGGTCGGGTCGATGACGCCGTCCTCGATGAGGTCGACGTACTTGCCGGTGCGGGCGTTGAAGCCGAAGCCGCCCTTGCCGTTCTTCACCTCGTTCACCACCACGCTCGGCTCGCCGCCGGCGTTGGCGACGATCTGGCGCAGGGGCTCCTCGAGCGAACGACGCACGATGGTCACGCCGAACTGCTGCTCGGCCGAGCCGGCCTCGAACTTCTCCAGCGCCTTCTGGGCGCGGATGAGCGCGACGCCGCCACCGGGGACGATGCCCTCTTCGACCGCAGCGCGCGTGGCGTGCAGCGCGTCCTCGACGCGGGCCTTCTTCTCCTTCATCTCGACCTCGCTCGCAGCGCCGACCTTGATCACGGCCACGCCACCGACGAGCTTGGCCAGGCGCTCCTGCAGCTTCTCGCGGTCGTAGTCGCTCGAGGTCTCCTCGATCTGCGCGCGGATCTGCTTCACGCGGCCCTGGATGTCGGCCTTCTTGCCGCCACCGTCGACGATGGTGCAGTTGTCCTTGTCGATGGTGATCTGCTTGGCGGTGCCGAGATCCTTCACCGAGATGTTCTCGAGCTTCTCGCCGAGATCCTCGGTCAGGGCCTTGCCACCGGTCAGGATGGCGATGTCCTTGAGCATCTCCTTGCGGCGGTCGCCGAAGCCGGGGGCCTTGACCGCAGCGACGTGCAGGGTGCCGCGCAGCTTGTTGACCACCAGCGTCGCCAGCGCCTCGCCGTCGATGTCCTCGGCGAGGATCAGCAGGCTACGGCCCTGCTTGGCCACCTGCTCGAGGATCGGCAGCAGGTCCTTCATCGACGAGATCTTCTTCTCGTGCAGCAGCACGTACGCGTCGTTGAGGTGGACCTCCATCCGCTCCTGGTCGGTGATGAAGTACGGCGAGAGGTAGCCGCGGTCGAACTGCATGCCCTCGACGACCTCGAGCTCGGTCGTGCTGGACTTGTTCTCCTCGACGGTGATCACGCCTTCCTTGCCGACCTTGCTCATCGCCTCGGCGATCAGCTTGCCGATCTCCTCGTCGCCGTTGGCCGAGATGGTGCCGACCTGCGCGATCTCCGACTCGCCCTTGGTCGCCTTCGAGAGCTTCTTGATGGCCTCGACGGCGGCGACGACGGCGGCATCGATGCCGCGCTTGATCTCCATCGGGTCGTGACCCGCGGTGACCATCTTGATGCCCTCGCGGAACAGCGCCTGCGCGAGCACGGTGGCGGTGGTGGTGCCGTCACCCGCGATGTCCGAGGTCTTGCTGGCGACCTCCTTGACCATCTGCGCGCCCATGTTCTCGAACTTGTCCTCGAGCTCGATCTCCTTGGCGACGGTGACGCCGTCCTTGGTGACCGTGGGCGAGCCCCACGACTTCTCGATCACCACGTTGCGGCCGCGTGGCCCGAGGGTGACCTTGACCGCGTCGGCCAACACGTTGACGCCACGCAGGATCGAGCTGCGGGCGATCTCATCGAAACGAACTTCCTTGGCTGCCATGACTGGAATCTCCTGTGATGCTTCTGCGCGAGGGGGTTACTTCTCGATCACCGCGAGGATCTCGTCCTCGCGCAGCACGATGTGCTCTTCGCCGTCGAGCTTGAGCTCGGTGCCGGCGTACTTGCCGAACAGGACCTCGTCGCCGGCCTTGACGTCGAGCGCGATGCGCTTGCCGGCGTCGTCACGCTTGCCCTCGCCGACGGCGACGACGAGCCCACGCGCGGGCTTCTCCTTGGCGGTGTCGGGGATGAACAGGCCGCCGGAGGTCTTGGTCTCCTCGGCGACGCGCTTGACGACCAGCCGGTCGTGAAGGGGACGGATCTTCATGGTGTGCTCCTGAGGTGAGGGGCGGTCCGTGGGTCCCGCCGAGTCGATGCAAGCTGGCCCTTGGCAGGGCCCGCCCTCGCGCGCGTGCGCGGTCGGGCAGCGTCGCCACGACCCTTCGTGGCGCCGCGGAGACAAGACGCGGCCGACGCGGAACTCCGGCGAAAACGGCCGGAAATCCCGCGAGTTAGCAGTCGCCCGGGGCGACTGCTAGGCGGGGCGGAGCATAGTCTTGCCGCCAGGGCGGTCAACCCCCACCGCGCGCAGAAGCTGACGCTGGGGCTGGCGTCGGCCGTGGGGTGTCTCACAATCTTGTGGTGCCGAGGCTTCTCCTCCACCATGGGAAGTTGGAGGCGTAGGCCAACACACCGGAGTCCGAGGATGTCATCTGCGGTCGCGGTCCATCACCACACCCTGGAGTCCTTCTTCTTCGAAGAGATCGAGCACGTGCAGGGACGCACGGGCAAGGCCCTGCCGACGGAGGTCGAGGCCTACGTCGTGCACCTGCTGGCCGCCTACGCGCGCAAGACCGCGGCGGCCGGGCGCACGAGCAAGCCGCTCGCGCTCGAGTACCTCGCGGCCAAGAGTCAGTCCGGCTCGGCCCGCGCGGTCGCGCTGCGCACCGTGGGCGATCGGGCGCTGTACATCAGCGGCGTGGTGCCGCGCAGCCTGCATCGCACGCCGGTGAACGTGCGGTACGTGCACGGCATCGGCGAGTCGGCCTATCGCGAGGTCGCGGCTCCCGGCGCGCTGTCGGTGCTCGGCACGCTGGCGGACATGTTCGAACAGGTCGCAGAGGTCATCGGCGACGTCGTCGAGCTCGGCTCCGCGGAGTCGTCCGATCTCATGGGCCTGTACGAGCGCTGGCGCAGCCACGGCGATCCCCGCGACGCCAAGCTGCTGGTGCGCGCGGGCGTGCTGCTCGACAAAGACGGCACGGACGTCGTGCAATGACGCCCAGCAACCTCTCGCGCCTGTTCGCCGGGCTCGAGGCGCTGTACGGCAGCGAGTCGGGTCTCGATCCGCACGCGCTGCTGTTGCCGCTGCCCGACGACGGCAGCGACGTCCGCGAGCGCGTGCTGGTGCGCGAGGCCGACGACGGTGTGCTCGAGCTGGGCCTGGCGATCGACGATCGCACGCTCGCACAGCTCGAGGCCGCACCGGTCGACGTCGCGCTGTCGGATCACGCGCTGGGCCACACGTTGCCGGTGCTCGAGGGCCTGAGCCACGTGCTGTACATCGCCGAGGCCGCGCGCCGCGAGCGACCGGTCTCGGGCCTCGAGCTCGAGACCCAGGCCGAGGTCGACAAGCTCGCGGTGTGCCTGCTGCACCGCTGGGCCGACGCGCGCGCGCAGTTCGAGCGGCTCGTGCATCGACTGTTCTACTCGTTCGAGCTCATCGCCGACGCTGCGCTGCAGGAGCGCTACCGCACCGCCAACCGCGTCGCGCTGCAGTTCTCGCGGCGGCTGCGTCCGGCGGTCGAGGCCGGCCGGCTCGAGGAGCTGCGGCGGATGCTGCAGCGGTTCTGGTCGGCGTCGATGACCGAGAAGACCGCGCTGGCCGCCTGAGCCGGCGTTCGCGTTGCGTCGGCCCGGGCGCCCGCGTCGCGACCGCGACACGATTGCCGCGGGCACACATCCGCGCCGCACCGAGATCACCGGCACGAACGCTTGGCACCGTGCTTGCGAGGCCGATCGGGTCCCGCGACGAGGTATGCGCGGGCAGGTGGGTAGTCGGATGTCGATGGATCGTCGCGGTGGGTTCCTTCATGCGTTGCTGTTGTGTTCGATCGTCGGTGCTGCGGGCTGTTCGAGTCCCGGCGACGATGCCGGGCAGGCGAGTGCCGGCACCGATGGCGGCAGCGAGGGTGGCTCGCTCGACAGCGGCGTCGGTGGCAGCACCGGCGGTGGGCTCGAGACCGGGCTGAGCGGCGAGGGCGGTGACACCGGCAGCGCCTCGGCCGGCGCCGAGGACACCGGCGACGTGCAGCCCGACGACACCGGCGCCGAGGGCAGCAGCTCCTCGACCACGGGCGCGCCGAGCTGCGACGAGACCACGCCGGTCGAGCTGTTCTTGTCGCCCGACGATTCCAACTCGATGTCGTCGCCGGTGCAGGCCCGCGAGGCCGCGCTGTCGCAGTGGGCCTCGGTGTCCGCGGCACCGATCCGCACGTGGGAGTTCTTCAACTACTACAGCTTCGACTACCCCGCGGCCGAGCCCGCCAGCGTGGTGGTCACGCCGTCGCTCGTGCACGACGAGGGCATGCCCGAGGGGCAGTACGTGCTGCAGATCGGCATCAGCAGCGAAGCCATCACGCCCGAGCAGCGCCCGCCGATGAACCTGGCGCTGGTGCTCGACACCTCGGGCTCGATGGAGGGCCTGGCGATGGACATGCTCAAGGCCAGCTGCCGCACCATCGCGCACAACCTCCGCGCGGGCGATCAGATCTCGCTGGTGACGTGGAACACCGAGAACGCGATCCTGCTGGGCGGCCACACCGTCGATGGACCCGACGATCCCATGCTGCTCGAGGCCATCGACTCGCTGTCGGCGTCGGGTGGAACCGACCTCAGCGGCGGCCTGCAGGCCGGCTACGATCTCGCCGGTCAGGTCTACGATCCCGACCGCATCAACCGCCTGGTGCTGATCAGCGACGGCGGCGCCAACGTCGGTGTCACCGATGTCGATCTCATCGCTGCGCAGGCGGAGCTGTCGGGCGGCGACGGCATCTACATGGTCGGCGTGGGCGTGGGCGAGGCCGGCGACTACAACGATCGCCTGATGGACCAGGTCACCGATGCAGGCAAGGGCGCGTCGATCTTCATCGCCAGCGAGGCCGAGGCCCAGCGGATCTTCGGCGAGCGCTTCCTGTCGAGCCTGTCGGTCGCGGTCCGCGACGTGCAGGTGGAGCTGGACCTGCCGCCGGGCTTCGAGATCGTGAAGTTCAGCGGCGAGGAGTACAGCAGCAATCCCTCGGAGGTCGAGCCGCAGCACCTCGCGCCCAACGACGCGATGGTGTTCCACCAGCAGATCTCGACCTGCGCGCCCGCACTCGCCACCGACGACGCGCCGATCGTCGTGACCGCGCGCTTCGAGCACCCGATCGCGGGGACGGTGCAGGAGGTCAGGGTCGAGACCAGCTTCGGCGAGCTGCTCGCCGCCGACGCGACGCAGCTGCGCAAGGGCGCCGCGGTGTTCGCCTACGCCGAGGGGCTCAAGGCGTACAAAGCCGCGACCGACGAGGCCGCGCAGGCCGCCGCGGTGGCGCAGGCGCGCGCCGCGATCGTGACGGCCCAGGCGGCGTTGCCCGGCGACGCCGATCTGCTGGAGATGTCGTCGGTGCTCGACGCGCTGTGAGGCGCCGCGGCGACTACGAGGCGGGCGGCGCCCACGGCTGCCCGCTCTCGCAGTCGACGTGGCGCACGCGCACCGCATCGCGCGTCAGCTCGAGCGTGCCGAACAGGATCGGCAGCTGGAAGCGCCGCGGGCCGCACGAGCCCGGGTTGAAGATCGCCACGCCGCGATCGCGCGCCACCAGCGGGATGTGCGAGTGGCCGCAGATCACCAGATCGGCGGACTCGCCGACGGCGATGCGCGCCGCGTCGGCGCGCAGTCGCACGCCCGCCAGCGCGATGTGCAACAGCGCGATGCGCAGGCGCACGCGGTCGCCGTCGACCAGCTCGAGCACGCGCACGTCGGGTTGCTCGCGCGCGTCGATGTTGCCGCGCACCGCGAACAGCGGCGCGTGACGCTGCAGCGCCGCGAGCACGGCGACGTCGCCGATGTCGCCCGCGTGCAGGATCGCGTCGGGGCGCAGCGCCGCGAGCCGCTGGTCCAGCGCGCGGTGGGGCGCGCCGTGGGTGTCGGCGACGACCGCGAGCCGCAGCCCGCCGTCGTCGCGCGTGGCGATGCGATCGTGGACCCGCCGCAGCGGGGTCGTGCTCCGGCTGCGTCGCGGGCTCGCCACCTGGGCCCAGCATCAACGCAACGTCACCTCCACGTCCAGCTGCCGGCCGTCGGGGCGCTCGATGCTGGCGATGCGCGTGGTCTTGCCGGGGCGCAGGCGCGGCCGCGCCTTGATCGTGATGTCGTCGGGGCCCGAGCGGCCGCGGCGACACTGCAGCGTGATCGAGACCACGCCGGGGTCGGGCGAGTGGCTCGAGACCTCGCAGAAGCGGCGCTCGTCGCCCTCGGCGACCCACGCCGCGAGCTCGCCCTCGTCGGGCAGCGACAGGCGCGTGCGCGTGCGGGCCTTGCCGATGCGCTCGACCAGCTCGATCTCGAGCGTGGGCGTGGCCTCGGTGCGCGCGACCGCATGCGTGGGCGCGCGCGTGGGCCCGGTGGTGAGCAGGGCCGGCAGGAGCAGTTCGACGATGGCTGTGGTGACGTCCATGGGTCGCGGCCCATCGCAAGCCACGGGCCAGCGTGGTGAGGCGGGGTTTCGCGCGGCTGGCCGTGGCGGCCCCCGGCGCGCGCTGACGAACTGGCGCGGCGCCGCGCGGTGGCGCTGTCGCGACGTCATCCGCGCTCGCGGCCGCGTCGCGCCGGCGGGCGCCCGCATGCGCGCCGAAAACGTGCGTCCCCGAAATGGTCCTGGCACACCGGACGTCGGGACCGCAGAAGATCGATGTTGCCGCTGCTCGGAGTCGGCCTGTCGTACTGGCTCGCGCTGTTGGTCGCTGGAGCGAACCCGCAGCCGGCCCCGCAGGTGCAGACCGTGCGGCTCGAGGGTGCCCAGTTCGTGGTGGTCGACGCGCCGCCGCGCGTGCACGCGCCCGAGGTCGTGCGCGTGCGCGTGCTGGTCGAGGCCGAGCACGCCGAGCACGCCGAGGCCTTCGCCACCGTGGTCGAGGACACCTTGAGCGACCCCGACGGTTGGGCCGCGGCGGGCTACGAGTTCGCCGTGGTGACCGAGGACGCCGACATCACGGTCGTGCTCGCGCGTCCGGCCACCACCGACCGGTTGTGCGCGCCGCTGCACACCGGCGGCACGTTCTCGTGCGGCCGCCACGGTCGCGCGGTCGTGAACGCGCGACGGTGGTTGCACGGCGCGGCGACCTACCGCGGCCGCCTCGCCGAGTACCGCACCTACGTGGTCAACCACGAGGTCGGCCACCTGCTGGGCTTCGACCACCACCGCTGCGAGGGCGCGCGTCGCAGCGCGCCGGTGATGCTGCAGCAGACCAAGACGCTCGGCCGCTGCCGCGCGAACCCCAAGCCCAACGCGCGCGAGCTCGCCGCGCTGGCAGCTCGGCCGCATCGCTTCGGTCGCGGCGACGCGCCCGCGACCGCGCCTGCCCCGGCGTTCGCCGCGGCCGTGCCCGCGCGCGACGTCAGCCGGGCCGAGCCGTGAGCCGGCGCCGCCGCGCGACCGCCGGCAGCAACAACCACAGCGGCAGCATCGCGCGGGCCGGCACGGCACCGCCCGTGCACGCGCAGCCGGGATCGACCGGCGTCTGACCGGGGCCTGAGGTGCCGTCGCTGCCGCCGGCCTCGCTGCCGCCACCCGATCCGCCGGAGCCGCCGCCCGAGCCCCCGCCGGAGCCGCCGGAGTCGCCCGAGTCCGCGCCGGTGGTCGCGGGCGCCTCGGTGCCGACGTAGATCGTGACCTCGTCGGAGCCCTCGTTGCGATCGTGGTCGATGGCCTCGACGCGGATGGTGTACGCGCCGTTGGGCAGCCCGGTCAGGTTCCAGCTGGTCTCGAACTGGTAGGCGTTGACGATCTGTTCCTCGCCGCCGTCGGGGATGACGCGCAGGCGCCAGCCCGCACCGTCGTGATCATCGGTCACCTCGGTCGCGACCGGCACGTCCGAGCCCGCCGGCACCTCGAGCCCATCGGCGGGCTCGACGATCGTCACCGACGGCGGTTCCATGTCGGGGGCGTTGGGACCGAAGAACGCCAACAGCTCGGCGTCGTCGTTCTGCATGCCCGAGTCCGCGCCGCAGAACACGTCGTGCACGTAGGTGCAGCTGATGCCGCCGGTCGCGTCGTTGTACGGCGTGCAGGTCGTGGCCCAGACCTTCTCGCCGCTGGTGCCGAACGGATACATGATGTGCTCGCTGCCATCGATGTGATCGAGGCCGAACGCATGCGCGGCCTCCTGCAGCGCGGTGTTGCCGATGGTCAGCGCGCTGCCGGAGGCCTCGGTGAACGCGAAGGTGGTGTCGCGCCACCAGGTGTCGCCGCAGTCCGAGCTGCACGACACGCCCAGGGTGCCGGGGTCCATGCCGATGTCGGACGGATCGCCACCCATCATCACCATCGAGTAGGGCAGGTGCGCCGGCGGGGCCTCCTCGTACGCGATGCGCACGGCGTACGGCGACATCGCGTTCTGGAACACCTGGATCATCGACAGCGCGGTCGACTGCGTGCCGCCGAACATCGGGTAGTCGACGTCGACCGCACCGACGCAGCCGGCCTCCATCTCGGCCGCGTTGGTGCCCGAGGACAGCGTGCCGCCGAAGAAGTTCAGGAAGATGGTCGCGTAGTGCGGCGGGTCCTCCCACGTGCCGGTGCCGTGGGCCACGCCGGTGCGCGCGCGCAGGCCGGTGGGGCCCAGGCCGTCGCGGCGCCGGACCACGTCGCCGTCGAGCTCGAGCGCCTCGAGCTCGAGGTGCTCGTGCAACGCCGCGCGGCGCTCGGCGATCTCCTCGTCGGACAGCGGTGTGCGCGGCAGCTGCTCGCGCCCGAACAGACGCGCATCGCTCGACCCGGCCGCAGCGATGGACGGCAGCGCGAGCGCGACACACAGGAACGAACCGCACGACAGGGTCCGGCGCAAGGAAGGCATCGCCGGATCTTCGCACACAACCGCCGCGTCCGCGGGCACGCCGGCCGCGTCCGCGGGGCGTGCCCGCCCGCGTCAGCGCGGAGCCGCCGCAATGTTGCCGCCGTCGACCGGTAGCACCGCACCGGTGGTGCGCTCGGCCAGGGCCAGCGCCAGCATCGCCGCGGCGACGTCGTCGACCGTGACCTCCTGGCCCAGCAGGTTCGCGCGGAAGTACGCGTCGGGATCGAGCCCACGCGCGCGCGCGCGCTCGGCCAGCGCCACGGGGTCGAGCAGCGCCGTGCGCACGCGGTCGGCGTTGACGGCGTTGGCGCGCACGCCCAGCGCTCCGCCCTCGATCGCGTACTGCTTCATCAACGCGACCAACGCGGCCTTGGCGATGGCATAGGGACCGAAGCCGGGGCCGGGGTTGAACGCCGACTTCGAGGCGTTGAACAGCAGGAAACCGCCGGTGCCCTGGGCCCGCAGCGCCCGCATCATCGCCTCGGCGAACCACTGGTGCGCGAGCAGGTTCACCGCGAGGCTCTGCTGCAACAGCTCCGGTGGGCACGCGTCCATCGGTGCCTGCGGTGCGGTGCCGGCGTTGCTGACCAGGCCGTCGACGCCGCCGAAGCGCGCGACCGCCTCGGCCACGGTGCGGTGGACCGCGGCGCGATCGGTGACGTCGAGCACCGCGCAGGGCGCCTTGCAGGCCGCGGCGGTGCGCGCGAGCGCGTCGGCGTCGCGATCGACCAGCCACAGCGCCGCACCGGCGGCGGCGAAGCGTCGCGCCACCGCGGCGCCGATGCCCGAGGCCGCGCCGGTCACGACGACCACGCGACCCGCGAGCGGTCGCGTGCCTCCGCTGGCGCCCACGCTCAGCTTGGCCTGTTCGAGCGACCAGTACTCCATGTCGAAGAGGTCGCCCTCGGGCAGCGCGTGGAAGCGGCCGACGGCGTCGGCGTCGTCGATCACGTCGATGGTGTGCTCGTAGACGTCGGCCGCGATCGCGGCCGCGCGGGCGTCGCTGCCCGCGGCGACCAGGCCCAGGCCCGGCACGAGCACGATGCGCGGATCGGGATCGAGCGCGCGTCGTGTGACCTGCTTGGCCGCGCACTGCCGCTCGAAGTACGCGCGGTAGTCCTCGCGGTAGCGCGCCAACGCGGCATCGATCGCCGCCGCGTGATCCTGCGGCGCGTCGGGCAGCGGCAGCACCAGCGGCCACGGCTTGGTCCGCAGCACGTGATCGGGCGTGGCCGGTCCGCACGCGCGCTGCGCCAGCGCGGGATCGTCGACGAAGCGGCGGATCGCGGCGCTGCTGCGCAGCGTCAGCACGTAGCGGCGCTCGCCCGCGCCGAGCCGCCCACGCAGCGTCGGCGCCAGCCCGACCCAGTCGTGTCGCGGCGCACCGAGCTCGAGCTGCGGCCGCCGCAGCGGCGCGAGCACCGACTCGGCACGCTCGATCACCGCGACGTGACGCTCGTACGACTGTCGCGCGGTCGAGCCCCAGGTGAACAGGCCGTGCTGCAGCAGCAGCAGGCCCCACGCCTGCGGGTTGCGCTCGGCGACCTCGGCCGCGAGCTTGGCCAGCGCGAAGCCCGGCATCACGTAGGGCACGATCGCGAGGTGCTCGCCGAAGATCGCGCGGCAGCGGGCCTCGGCGTCGGCCTGATCGACCAGCGCGAGGATGCGATCGGCGTGCGAGTGATCGATGTACGTCGCCGGCAGGAACGCGTGCAGCAGCACCTCGACCGAGGGGTTGGGCGCGCTGGCCTGCAGCAGCCGCGTGCGCGCGGCGTTGACCATGTCTTCATCCGACAGCGACGGCAGTCCGCGCAGCGCCGCGAGGGTCTCGAGGCGCACGGCCGGCAGGCCCGGCGGCTCGAGCTCGGCGAGGTCCCAGCCGCTGCCCTTGACGCACAGCACCGGCACCATCGCGCCGGTGTCGTCGGGCAGCTCGGTCTTCACCGAGGTGTTGCCACCGCCGTGCAGCACCAGCGTCGGATCGGCGCCGATGAGGCGCGAGCTGTACACGCGCAGCGCCAGCGCCTCGTTGCAGTGGGGCAGGTGGGCCCAGCGATCGATTGCGGCTTGGGCATCGGCGTCGGACCACGCGGACGGCATCGCGGGCGAGACTAGCAGCCCTGCCGGACGCGGATCAGCGTTCGTCGAGGTTGCGGCAGGTCGCCGAGGTCTCGACCGTGCGCGGGTCGGGCATGGTGCCCAGCAGGCGGTCACCGACATGGCCGGTCACGCCCATCCAGTAGTTCTCGTTCTTGAAGTGGTGCAGGCGGTGGAGCTTCCACAGCGTGCGGTAGAAGTTCGAGCGCGGCCGCCAGCTCGAGTGACAGATGTAGTGGGTCCACTCGTAGACCAGGCCCAGCCCCAGCATGGTCGCGACGACCGTGGTCGCCAGCGGCACCGTGGGCATCAACAGCCACGCCAGCGTCACCAACGCGACGAAGGCGCGCGCCAGGCTGCCCATCGGGATGAACCACCACCGCGGCTCGTGCGGATCGGCGTGATGGGCCCGGTGGTCGCGCGCGACCGGCAGATCGACCGTGCGGCCGAACCAGCGCTGCGGCCGGAAGTGGAGGATCTCGACGTGGATGAGCCACTCGGTCATCGGGTGCGCGACCACGAGCGTCACGGCCACGAGCGCGTCCCACACCTGGAAGTCGCCCAGCCACGCGCGCACCGTCACCGCGGCGGCCAGCAGCACCGCGAGCGTGATCGCGGACGGACGGCGCACGAAGTACGCGATCGCGTCGCGCATGCTCAGGTTGGGCGCGCGCGGATCGAGCGTCGCGCGGCCGTGCGTGCCGAAGAACGAGACGATGGTGTTCACGACGGAGTCCCTCCTGCGTCGGGCGCCGCGGTGCCCGACTTCCCCAGCGCGGCGATGAGCTCGAACATGCGGTGCGTGCCGTGTTCGACCAGCGCCGACGCGACGTGCTTGGCCGAGACGTCGTCCTTGCGTGCGACGGCCTCGGCGATGGCGCGATAGCTCGCGAGATCCTGCAGCTCGTCCGCCATCACGTGCACGAGCGCGGTGCGGACCGTGTCGTAGGTGACGCGCAGGGTGTTGAACGCGAGCTCGTACGCGATGTTGTCCGAGCCGCGCACGAGCAGATCCCAGAAGTCGAGCGACAGCTGCTGCAGCGCATCGAGGTCGTCGGTGCGAGCGGCCATGGCCGCGACGACCTCGCCGAGCTCGCGCGTGGTCGCCTCGTCGGCCCGGCGGGCGCACAGTCGTGCGATGTCCGGCGCGAGCGCGGCGCGGATCTCCATCACGCTGCGCGCGACCTCGAGGTCGATGGTGCCGCCGTCGCGGAAGAGCACCTGGCTGAGCAGGTCGAGCCCGGCGTTGCGCCGGTAGTCGAGGACCTTGGTGGCGCCGCCCTGGGCGATCGAGACCAGGCCCGCCTGGGCCAGCCGCCGCAGGGCCTCGCGCAGGGCGCCGCGGTTGACGCCGAGGGTCTCGCAGAGCTCCCGCTCGGCCGGCAGGGCGACCCCGGGCTGCATGCGGCCCTGGACGATTTCCGCCGAGAGCTGCTCGAAGACCTCGTCCGACAGGGTCCGCTTGGCGATGCGCTGCAGGGCCATCGAGATGCTTATGCCATCAGGTCATGCGATGGTCAACTGGTCATACCAGCTTACCGCTCGTGAGAGATCATCCGTGAGCGAACGCGGGTCTATCCTCGCCCCATATGAAGGATCCGCGGCCCGAGCCGATCCACCGCCGGGACTACCGGCCGCCCGACTTCTGGATCGACCAGGTCGACCTGCACTTCGAGCTCGGCGAGGAGCGCACGCGGGTGACCGCGACGCTGGCGGTGCGGCGCAACCCTGCGGTACCGCGCGCGGCGGCGCTGCGGCTCGACGGCGAGGGCCTGACGCTGGTCGAGCTCGCCAAGGACGACGTCGCGTTGGCGCCCGAGCAGTACGAGCGCGATGCCTCGTCGCTGACGATCCCCACCGACGACGACACCTTCGTGTTGCGCACGGTGGTGGAGATCGAGCCGCAGAACAACACCGAGCTGTCGGGTCTGTACCGCTCGGGCAGCTCGTTCTGCACGCAGTGCGAGGCCGAGGGCTTCCGCCGCATCACCTACTTCCTCGATCGACCCGACGTGATGGCGCGCTACAGCACCACCATCGTCGCGGACGCGACGCGCTACCCGGTGCTGCTGTCCAACGGCAACCGCGTCGAGACGCGCACGTTGCCCGACGGTCGTCACCTCGCGCGCTGGCAGGATCCGTTCCCCAAGCCCTGCTACCTCTTCGCGTTGGTCGCCGCCGATCTGCGCTGCAAGCACGGCAGCTTCACGACCCGCTCGGGTCGCGAGGTCCGGCTCGAGGTCTGGGTCGAGCCCGACAACGTCGACGCGTGCGACCACGCGGTGCGCTCGCTGCAGCGCGCGATGGCGTGGGACGAGACCACCTTCGGCCTGGAGTACGACCTCGATCTCTACATGATCGTCGCGGTCAGCGACTTCAACATGGCCGCGATGGAGAACAAGGGCCTCAACATCTTCAACGCCAAGTTCGTGCTGGCGCGGCCCGAGATCGCGACCGACGACGACTACGAAGACATCGAGGCCGTCATCGCGCACGAGTACTTCCACAACTGGACCGGCAACCGCGTGACCTGCCGCGACTGGTTCCAGCTCACGCTCAAGGAGGGCCTCACGGTCTTCCGCGATCAGCAGTTCACCGCCGACGTGACCTCGGCGGCGGTCAAGCGCATCCACGACGTCATCGCGCTGCGCACGGCGCAGTTCGCCGAGGATCAGTCACCCACGGCGCATCCGATCCGACCCGAGTCGTACATCGAGATGAACAACTTCTACACCGTCACGGTGTACAACAAGGGCGCCGAGGTCGTGCGGATGATGCACACCCTGCTCGGCGCCGACGGCTTCCGTCGCGGCATGGATCTGTACTTCCAGCGCCACGACGGTCAGGCGGTCACGTGCGACGATTTCCGCGCCGCCCTGGCCGACGCCAACGCGGCCGATCTGGGCCAGTTCGGGCTGTGGTACGAGCGCGCGGGCACGCCGATCGTCGAGGTCGAAGCGCGCTTCGATCGTCAGGCGCGGACGCAGACCGTGTCGCTGCGCCAGCGCGCGCCGGTCAACGCCGATGCCGCGACGTGGACGCCGATGCACATCCCGGTCGCGGTGGGCCTGATCGGATCCGACGGCCGCGATCGACCGCTGCGGCTGGTTTCGGGCGACGCGCGCGTGCGCGAGACCACCGCGCTGCTCGAGCTGCGCGAGGCCCAGGCGCAGTGGGTCTTCGGCGACCTCGACGAGCCGCCGGTGCTGTCGCTGCTGCGGGGCTTCAGCGCGCCGGTCAAGCTCCGCTTCGAGCGCACGATCGACGAGCTCGCGTTCCTGATGGCCCACGACCCCGACGCGTTCTCGCGCTGGGACGCGGCCCAGACCCTGGCCGAGGCCTCGCTCGCGGCGCTGGTGCGCGAGCGTGCGGCCGGGCGGCCGCTGCAGCTCGATCCGCGCCTGGTGGCCGCGTTCGCGCCGATCGTCGCCGACGCCACGCTCGACGGCTCGCTGCGCGCGGCGATGCTGACGTTGCCCGACGAGCGGGTGCTGGCGCAGCACGCCGAGGTCGTCGACGTCGACGGGCTGCACGTCGCGCGCGAGCTGGCGCTGGGCGCCATCGCACGCGCGCACCTGTCGGGGCTGCGCGCGATGTACGAGCAGCTGCGGCCGCGCGGGCCCTACCGCGTGGAGCAGCGCGACATCGCGGAGCGACGGGCCCGCAACGCCGCGCTGCGCTACCTGGTCGTCAGCGGCGAGCCCGAGGGCATCGCGCTGGCGCTGGCGCAGTGCCGCGAGGCCGACAACATGACCGACATCATGGCCGCGCTGGGCTGCCTGGTCGACGTCGAGGGCGACGTGCCCGAGGCGCCGCTGGCCGAGTTCCGTCGCCGCTTCGGCCACGATCCGCTGGTGCTCGACAAGTGGTTCGCGGTGCAGGCGACCTCGTCGCGTCCCGACACGCTCGCGCGCGTGCGCGCGCTGTCGAGCGATCCCGAGTTCAACCTGCGCAACCCCAACCGCGTGCGCGCCTTGCTGGGCAGCTTCTCGGTGCGCAACCAGGTGCGCTTCCACGACGCCGACGGCGGCGGCTACCGCCTGCTCGCCGACGCGATCCTCGAGATCGATCCGCTCAACCCGCAGCTGGCCGCGCGCCTGGTGGCGGCGCTGGTGCAGTGGCGACGCTTCGACACCGCGCGCGGCGAGGCCATGCGCGGCGAGCTCGGGCGCATCGTCGGGCGAGCGGGGCTGTCGCGCGACGTGTACGAGCTCGCCAACAAGGCCCTCACTTCGGCGGGGTGAGGTTGGGCCGGTAGTAGAAGCGCTCCCACACGACCTTGCCGTCCTTCCAGCGCCGCGCGGAGACCTGCGTGTTCTCCATCGCGCTGCCGTCCTTGAAGGTGCACGCGAACACCCACTCGCTGTACGAGCGATCGCCTTCGACCGCGGCTGCGAGCAGCTCGCCGCGCTTGAACTCGGCGATGTTGGAGAAGAAGCCGATCTCGTACTCGCGGCAGGCGTTCTTGCCCACGCGCGGCGCATCGAGGTTCTCCTGCATGGTGCAGTCGTCGGCGTAGAACTTCTCGAACGCGTCGAGCGCCTTGCCGGAGAGGATCATCTGGTTGAGCTCGCGATCGAGGGCGGAGATGTCGTGACTCATCGAGGACTCCTTGGTCGGGCGCAGCGTAGGATCGCGGCGCGCCGGTTCCAAGGTCGCGGGCTGCAACGAACCGTGCCGCGCGGTGCAACGCCGGGCGCCGGCCGCGGCGGCCCGCGAGGGCGCAGGCGGGTCGGGGCTGCGCGCAGCCGCTGCGCAGGCACCGGGCCGCGCTTGCCTGCCGCGGCCGCAGCGGTCACGATGGAGGCGTGGTCGCGGTGGCGGTGGTGCGTGGGCTCCGCGGGGCGGGGTGGCTCGGCGTGGCGCTCGGTCTGCTCGCGGGCTGCGGTGGTGCGCGCTCGATCGACGAGCAGGGCACGGCCTCGGATGCCGAGACCAGCGCGGCGAGCTCGGAGGGCGGCGACAGCACCGGCGCACCGGTGGTGGGCTGGTTCGAGCTCGGCTGGGGCGCGACCGAGTTCAACCCGCTGCACGACGGCGACACGCTGCAGGTGGTCTGGGGCGGGCAGGGCGCGGCGATGTTCCCGTTGCCGCTGCGCGGCGGCGAGTTCGTGCTGCCCGATCCGCCCGACGACTACGAGAGCGAGCTGGCGCCGTTGTTCGATCTGACCATCGACATCGAGGGCCACGACGACGGCGTCGGCGGGCACTTCAAGTACCTGGCCAACTACCCCATCACCTTCGAGATCCTGCCCGACGGCAGCTACGAGTTCGTCTACGTCGCGGTGCTGTTGCCCGAGGACATCGACCCGTCGATCCTCGATGGCCTGCCCGCGCACCTGCACGCGCGGCTGCGGCCCTACGGTTCGGCGCCGCTCGAGCTCGACCTCGATCTGGTGGTCGCGGGCGCGGAAGCACCGGGCTGAGAGACGCTCACGACGCGTCGGCGAGCGCGGCGAGCATGCCCTCGCCCAGCCGCGCGAGCTCCCAGGCGTCGAGTGCACCGCAGGCCGCGAGCGCGTCCGCGTCGGCCGGCGCGGCCTCGGCCACGGCGATCAGCGCGTCCTTGGCGAGCACCAGGTCGGGCTCGAGCTGCAGCGCGGTCGCGAACGTGCGGCGCCACGATCGCAGCGCCTCGAAGCGCGCGCGCACCGGCGCGGGCGTGCGCGGTGGACGGGGCGGCGGTGGCGGTGGCGACTCCGTCTTCGCGCGCGCGATCGCATCGCACACCTGCGCCGCGAGCCCGTGCGCGAGCGGACCGCCGACGCCGGGGATGGCCGCGAGCGCACGCGCGTCCGCCGGCTGACGCTGCGCGATGGCCAGCAGCACGGCGTCGCCGGCGACGCGGTAGGGCGCGCGGTCGAGCTGCTCGGCGAAGCGCTCGCGCAGGCACCACAGCGCCGCGAGCACGCTGCGGCCCGCGTCGTCGAGCTTGGCCGCACCGTCGATGCGGGCCCAGCCGTCGGGATCGAAGCTGCGCGGTCGCGGCTGCAGCCGGGTCGCGCGCTCGCACGCGTGCTCGAGCCACGCCTGGCGATCGCGGCCGTCGAGGTCGAGCTGCGCGAGCTCCTGCAGCTGCTGCTCGCGCAGCGCCGGCAGGTGCCGCGTGTCCGTGCGCGCGTAGCCGAGGGCCTCGGCCGGCAGTGGCCGGCGCGACCAGTCGAAGCGTTGCCAGCGCTTGTCGCTGCGCACGCCCAGGCGGCTCGACAACAGGTCGGCGAGCCCGCGCTGCGGCCACGCGAGCGCGCGCGCGGCCAGCATGGTGTCGAACACGTGGCACAGGCCCAGGCCGAAGTCGCGGCGCAGCGTGACGATGTCGTTGTCGGCCGCGTGCAGGATCTTCAGGCATCGCGGATCGGCGAGCCACGCCTGCAGCGGCGCGGGCGACACCGCGAGCACGTCGACGACCGCGTCGAGTCCCGGCAGCGAGATCTGCAGCAGGCACACGCGCTCGCGCCACGCGTACATGCCGTTGCTCTCGGTGTCGAGCGCGGTGACGCTGGCGCCGGCGAGGCGCTCGACCAGCCGCGTCATCGCGCCGTCGTCGGCGACCCACCACGCCTCGGGCTCGCCGTCGGCGTGCGCGTCATCCACCGCGCTGCCATACCACGAACTGCCGCGGCCGCGCGTGGCGTGGGCCACGGAATCGCGGCGGCTCGTCGCACGTCGGAGCCCGCGCGGCCCGCCGTGCCGCGACACGGATGACCGCGCTATCGTCCCGGACGCTCGCGATGGCCCGCCTGACCGCCCAGCGCGTCGTGCACCTGACGCAGCGCGTGCTGCCGTGGGCGTCGCTGGCGGTCGGCATCGTCGGCGCGTTGATGATGGACCGCGGGCCCAAGCGCGGTGCGATCGTGGCCGCGGTCGCGCTGGCGTCGTGGCTGGTGCTCATGCTCGTGATCTGGCTCGAGCGCGTGCACGAGGCCCGTCAGGCCGCGGCGACACCGGCGGCGCCCGAGGTCGTGGGTCGCATCGTGCGCGGCGCGAGGTTCTCGACGCTGATGCTGATGCAGTCGAGCATCCACCTGCAGCTGTACTTCGCGCTGCCGTTCTACTTCAAGTCGTGGGCCGGCACGCTCGGGCACACGGTCTTCCTCGCGGTGCTGTGCGCGGCTGCGCTGGCCTCCTTGTGGGATCCGCTGACCGAGCGCCTGCTCATGCGCACGCGCGGCGGTCTGTTGCTGCCGGCGTTCGCGACCTTCGTGGTCATGGCCGCGGTGCTGCCGGGCCTGGGCCTGTCCAACACCGGCGCGCTGTGGGCGGCATCGGGGGCCGGCGCGCTGGCGTTGCCGGTGATGGTCTTCGCCGACCGCGTCCACGGTCGCAAGCTGGCGGGCTCGATCGCCGCCGCGATCGCGGCCGCGCTGGTGCTGCCGCTGGCGCTGCTCGGCGGCGGCGCGCGGCTGGTGCCGGCGGTGCCGATGCACCTGGTCAGCGCCGAGATCGGCACGCGGCGCGGCGGCTACGACGTGCTCGATCCCACCGACGCGCTCGCGCGGGCGCCGGCCAAGCTGGTGTGCGCGACCGCCATCTTCGCGCCGCTGGGCGTGCGCGAGCGCCTGCTGCACGTGTGGCGCAAGGACGGGCACGTGGTCGATCGCATCGAGCTCGAGATCCGCGGCGGCCGCGAGCAGGGCTTTCGCACCTACTCGGTCAAGCGCAACTTCGGCGAGGATCCGCGCGGCGAGTGGAGCTGCGCGGTCGAGACCGCGTGGGGCCAGTTCCTGGGCGAGCGGCGCGTCGTGATCGAAGGCGCCGGCTGAGCGTCACAGCTGCTGCAGCACCAGCACCGCGCCGGCGGCCATGACCGCGATCGCGATCACGCGCGCGCGATCGATGCGCTCGCCGAACAACACGCGACCGAACACCAGCGCCGCGCCCATGCCCAGCGTGCGCTTGACCGACTCGAGCACGGACACCGGCACCGACTGGATCGCGAGCAGCTGCAGCGCCATCGCGGCGGCCGCGACCGCACCGGCGGCCGCGATGCGACCGGGCGCGGCCGCCAGCGCGCGACCGATGCCGCGCGCGACCTCGCCGACGCGGCCGCGCGTCTGCACCAGGCGCCACGCGGTGCCGCCGGCGGCGATGCCCAGGCTGAGCACCAGCGCGTGGATCGCCACCGGTGCGTGGGTGGTCGCGCGCTTGTCGAGCACGATGGTCAGCGACCACGCGAACGCCACGCCCAGCATCGCCACGCTGGCGGGCTCGCGCACCAACGCGACCAGGCCGCGACGGCCACCGCCGGTCAGCGCGACCGCGCCGGCGACGACCATCGCGATGCCCAGGCCCTGCAGCGGCGTCGGCAGCTGGCCCAGCAGCGGCACCGCCAGCACCGCGGTCCACACCGGCACGAACGCCAGCAGCGGGATCGCGATGCTGAACTGACCGCTGCCGACCGCGAACAGGTACAGCACGTTGGCGAGCACGTTGACCGCCACGCTCGCGAGCGCCCAGCCGCCGTAGCCCTCGGTGATCGCGCTCGGATCCGCGGTCGCGGCCCACGGGGCCAACAGCGGCGCCTGCGACAGCGCCAACCACACCACCAGCGGGCCCAGCTCGACCCGCGCGACCAGCTGCTTGCGCAGCACGTCGAGCACCGCCCACAGCAGCGAGCACGCCAGCGTCGCGGCCATGCCCGCGGCGAGCTCGCTCACGGCACCAGCATTCGGTTGTCGATCAGGCGCACGCGGCCGAAGAACGCCGCGATCGCGGCGCGGGCGGGCCCGTCGATGCGGGTCAGCGGCGTCAGCGAGCGCTCGTCGACGATCTCGAGGTAGTCGAGCCGGCCGGGCGCGAGCGCCTCGGCTGCGCCGGCGCACAGCGTCGCGACGTCGCGCTCACCGGCGGCGAAGGCCGCGGCGATGCGATCGAGCAACCGCGGGATCGCCAGCGCCTGCGCGCGCGTGGTGCCGTCGAGGTAGGCGTTGCGGCTCGACAGCGCCAGGCCGTCGGCCTCGCGCACGATCGGCATGCCGACGATCTCGCCGGGCAGGAACAGATCCTCGTGCATGCGTCGCACGATCGCCAGCTGCTGGAAGTCCTTCTCGCCCAGCAGCGTGACGTCCGGGCGGACCAGCGCGAGCAGCTTGCACACGACCGTGCACACGCCGCGGAAGTGGCCCGGGCGCGAGCGCCCGCACAGGTGGCGATCGAGCTGCTCGACGTTCACCCAGGTGTCGCGGCTGGGGTAGAGCTCCTCGGGCGCGTGCGGGCAGAACGCCAGCGCCACGCCGCAGTCGCGGGCCTTGGCCAGATCACCGTCCTCGTCGCGGGGGTAGCGGTCGTAGTCCTCGCCGGGGCCGAACTGCGTGGGGTTGACGAAGATCGACAGCACCACGTGGCCGCCGCGGCGCCGGGCCTCGCGCAGCAGCGACAGGTGGCCCTCGTGCAGAAAGCCCATGGTCGGGACGAACGCCACGCGTTCATCGGTGGGCAGGGCGGCGCGCCACGATCGCAGCGCTTCGACGGTGCGCACGACGACGGTCATCGGCGGCGATGGTGCCACAGCGGCCGGCGCCGCGCTGGCACGTCAACGCACCGGCGCCGGCTTGCGCACGAGCTCGGCGCGGTGCCGCCGCGCGAGCACGCGCTCGGGCTCGGCCGGCTCGGAGCGCGACAGGTACGCATCCCACAGTCGCAGCGCGGTGCCGCCGTCCTCGGCGACCTGGTGATCGAGCGCGCGCAGGTACAGCCGCTCGTGCACCGGCAACAGGCTCTCGGTCGCGCGCCGGGCGATGATCGAGCCGGCCTCGTTGCGCAGGTCCAGCAGCTCGCCGCGCGCGGCCGCGCTCGCGCCGGCGCGGTCGAGCACCATCGCGCGGATGTAGCGCGTGATGGTGCGGTCGTCCATCGGCGCGTCGATGGTGGCGCGCTGCGCCAGCGCCATCGCGCCGTCGAGATCGCCGTCGAGCAGCGCGATCACGGCACCCATGCGATCGCTGCGCCAGCGCTCGATCTCGGCCGCCGCGATCGCGCGGTCGAGCGCGGCGCGGGCCTGCGCGGTGCGGCCCAGGGCCAGCAGCGCGTACGCGTGCACGAACCGGGTCTCGCGCGGCGGTGGCTCGCGACGGCGCGCGCTCTCCTGCAGCGCGGCCTCGGCCCACTGTGCTGCACGTTCGACGCGCTCGCGATGATCCGCGACCACGGCGTCGACGCTGGTGCCGGGCTCGTGCACGAAGCCGACGTCGCCGGCCGAGACCAGCTCGAGTCGCGCCGCGAGCACCAGCAGGCCCGGCACCGTGGGGCAGCGCCGCACGCGTTCGAGCCACACGCTGTTGTCGTCGAGCCCGGTCTCGCCGCGCGGCGCACCGCCGTTGCCCAGCGCGATCGCCTGTCGACCGAGCTCCTCGCACACCGCCCACGGGCGCGCGCCGGCGCGGGCCCACGCCGAGGGCGGCGGCGCGGCGGCGGGCTTCCACCCCGAGGGCGTGGCCGACGACGGCGCGCCCAGCAGGGACAGCAGCAACGTGGCGGGCAGAGCGTGCAGCAGCGCCATGTGGACCTCGGCAGTATCGCATGGGGCCGAAAACTTGACCGCCGCGCGGCACCACGCCTACACAAGCGGGCGTCGTGCCTGCGACTTCGTCCCGTCCCGCCGCTGCCGCCGCGCAGCAGGCGCTGCAGGTCACGCTGCGGGCGATGGGCCGCGCGCTGCGTCGCGGTGGCGCGATGCTGGTGGCGCGGCGCCGCGTGCTGTTCGCGATCGCGGTGCGGGTCGGGTTCTGGGCCGCGCTGTGGATCTGGTCGAGCGCCGCGGTCGCGCTGCTGGGCCCGGCGCACGATCCCGGCGCGCTGGGCCAGGCCTCGGCTGCCAGCCTCGATCACGCGCTGCAGACCTTTGCGATCGGCACCGCGATCTGTGTGGTGATCGTGCTCGGTGCCTCCGCCACGCGGCTGCGCCTCGCCGGCGGGGTCCTGGGCACGATGCACGGCGCGAGCGCCGTCGTGCTGTGGCTGCTGTCGAGCGTGTGACGCCCGGGCTTGCGGGCCTGCGCACCGTGGGCAAAGCTCGCCCTGCGTGGACCGAAGCGCTGCAGCGACCGGCGCGGCCGCCGTGCTCGCGATCGCGTGTCACGGCGCGGCCCCGTCCGCGCAGGGCGAGGACTCGAGCTCGACCGGGCCCATCGATCGACCCGCGCCCGACTTCCTTGAGCCCGCCGGCGGCGAGCTGCACCTCGAGGTCGATCGCACCCTCGACGTGGACCTCGACGTCTTCGCGACGCCCGGTGTCACGCGCCTGCTGCTCGACGGTCGCAGCCTCGGCACGCTGGCACCCTCGGGACCGGCGGGCGAGCTGGCCGACGGTCGCCTGCGGCTGTACCTGCGCGGCGGCCTGGTGCCCAGCCACCACACGCTGCAGCTGACCACGCCCGACGTCGTGTCCAAGGAGGACTCCGAGGTCGTCGACGTGTTCGTCGATCCGGTGCAGATCCCGACGCTGCAGTGGGCGCTCGGCGAGACGATCGGCGCCGCCGATGCGCTCGTCGTCGGCGGCAGCGGGGAGCGCGGTGCCCTGGCGCTGATCGATCGCGCGGTCGCACCGGTGCAGGCGACGGTGCTGCCGGCCGCGGGGACGGGCTGGGATCCCGCACGCGCGCGCACGGTCGCGCTGCCCGAGCTCACCGCGGCCGCGCCCGACGCAGTCGCGATCGAAGGCGGCGCGGCGCAGCTCACGATCGCGTGGTTGCGCGGCGATCCGGCCACCGCACTGTGGCTCGCCCGCATGGCGTGGGACGAGCCGACGCAGCCCGCAGCCGCGCTCGCGCTGCAGCTGTCGTCGCAGTGGCTGGGACCCTACGAGTGGGCCGAGCTGTCGACGCCGCTGCTGCTGGGCGACGAGGTCTTCGCGCAGGCCCTCGCGCCGCGCGACGTCGAGACGCCGCGGCCGGGCGATCGCGTGATCGTGCGCGAGCGACTGGGCCCCGCCGGCCCCGCGGGCGACCCCTCGCGGTTGCCGCTGCCGACGCTGGATCACGACGCGTTGGCGGCGGTGCTCGACCCGCTCGCCGATGCCGTCGGCCGCGACGTGTTCGCGCTGCGCCGCGACAACCACACGCTCGCGCTGTTCGATCGCGATCGCGAGCGCGAGCTGGTCGACGCGCGGGCGTCCCACGCTGCCAGCGACGATCCGGTGTGGGCCGAGATCCAGCCGCCGATCCTGCAGCTGGTCGGCGCGCTGGGCTCACGCACCGCGTTCGGCCTGGGCCGCGACGGCCGCTCGGTGCAGGCGCTGACCATCGACGACTCGGGTGCCACGCCGGTCGGCGCCGCGGTCGTGCCGCTGCCCGACGACGCACCCGCGAGCGGCGCACCGGCGCTGGCGCTGGTCGACGGTGCGGCGGTGCTGCTGGTGCCGCGCGGCGCGGCCGAGATCGTCGTGGTGACCACCACCGCCGGCGTCGGCGTGGCCGAGCCGCTCGCGGGCGCGCACTGCGACGCGGTCGCGGTGCCGCGCTCGGACGCGGGCAACGCCCAGGCCGCGGTCGCGGTCGCGTGCCTGCGCGAGCGCACCGTGACGATGGCGACGTTGTCGCGTCCGTGATGGCAAACCCCGCGGCTTGCGTATACTCCCTGTCGCGTGGCCCGGGGCCGCATCCGCAAGCTGTTGCTCGTCGTCGCCGGCCTCGTCGTCGTGGTGCTGGGCGTGGGCGCGTGGCTGCTGCGGGTCGAGGACATCCCCGACGAGCTGCCGCCCGTGCAAGGCGATCCGCTGGCCATCGAGCTGGCGCCGGTGGCCGACGAGGGTTGGCTGCGTCTGCGCGAGCTCGGTGGCACCACCTCGTTCTTCGTGATCATGGGGCCGCAGAGCGGCGACTCCAAGGAGGGGCAGCCGCTCAACCGCGCGCTCAACCGCTGGGTCTACCCGCCGACCACACGCGGCTACTGGATCGGTGACGCCGAGGGCTTCGCGATGTTCCGCAGCAAGGTCTCCGAGGCGATGACCCAGTTCGCGGGCGAGCTGCGCTTCCCGCTGCACGTCGACTTCGAGGGCACGTTCATCAAGACCTTCGGCCTGAGCAAGGGCCACCATGGCTTCGTCGTGCTCGGGCCCGACGGCACCGTGCTCGAGCGCCGCAGCGGCGGGGCCGAGGGCGCCGATCTCGAGCGCATCCGCGAGATGCTCGGCGCGCGCGAGCCCGATCCCGTGGGCACGCCGCCGGCGTTCTCGATCGGAGGGCTCGCCGACAGCGACTGCGGTCGCGGCACCGCCTGCGTGGTGGCGTTTCTGGGCCATGCGGTCGCGCGCAACCAGGTCCCGGGCATCGAGGACGGCTTCGAGGGCGAGGACGAGCAGGCGTCGGCCAACATGCGCGATCCGGCGATCCGCAACGTCTCGAGCGCGATGCGGGCCAAGCTCGAGCACGCGCGCGGCGTGCTGGTCGGCGCGACGGTCGACCTCGAGTTTCCCACCTGGCTGCGGGTCGACGCCTCGCCGGAGGGCCGCAAGGCCTTCGGGGTCGCCGAGGACGAGTCGGCGGTGTTCGTGATCGACGCGCAGGGTCGCCTCGCGGTCGCCGAGCGCGGGCTGGTGCCGCTGTACCGCTGGGGGCGCATCGCGGATCTGCTCGGCGTCGAGATCGACAACAAGAAGATCGAGCGGTGACCGGCTGGCGGACGCTGCCGCGTTCGGTGTGGGCCCTGGGCCTGGTCAGTCTGCTGATGGATCTGTCGTCGGAGACGATCCACGCGCTGCTGCCGACGTTCCTCGCGCTCGAGCTGGGCGCGTCGATGGTCACCATCGGCGTGCTCGACGGCGTGGCCGAGGCGATCGCCTCGGGGCTCAAGATCGTCTCGGGCGCGTGGAGCGATCGCAGCGGCCGGCGCAAGCGCCTGGCGGTGATCGGCTACGGCCTGTCGGCGGCGAGCAAGCCGGCGTTCGCACTCGCGGCGGGCATCGTCCCGATCGCCATCGCGCGCGCGGTCGATCGCATCGGCAAGGGCATCCGCGGCGCGCCCCGGGACGCGCTCATCGCCGACGTCACGCCGCCGGCGGTGCGCGGTGCCGCCTACGGCCTGCGCCAGTCGCTCGACACCATCGGCGCGGTGCTCGGGCCGCTGTGTGCGATGGCGTGGATGCTCGCGGCCGCCGACGGCTACCGACTCGCGTTCGCGTTCGCGGTCGTGCCCGCGGTCGCAGCGGTGGCGTTGCTGGGTTTCGCGGTGCGCGAGCCCGAGCAGCGCAGCGCGTCGGCGGGCAAGGGTCCGCTGCGCTGGCAGCAGCTGCGCGAGCTCGATCGCGGCGTGCTCGCGCTCTTGCTGGTCGCGGCGCTGGTGACCATCGCGCGCGCGACCGAAGGGCTGTTGGTGCTGGCCACGGTCGAGCGCGGGCTCGGCGTGCCGTACTCGCCGCTGGTGCTGGTGGCGATGAACGTGATCTACTCCGCGGCCGCGTATCCCGCGGGGCGGTTGGCGGATCGGTGGCCGCGCGCGCGGCTGCTGCTGCTGGGCATCGCGCTGCTGCTGGCGGCGCAGCTGGTGCTCGCGATCGCGGACTCGGTCGCGCTGTGCGGCGTGGGCCTGCTGCTGTACGGCGCGCACATGGCCGCGTCGCAGGGGCTGCTGTCGGCGTGGATCGCCGCGCTGGCGCCGGCGCACCTGCGCGGCACTGCGTTCGGGCTGCTGCACCTGACCACCGGGCTCGCGGCGATCGTCGCGGGCGCGCTCGCGGGCGCGTGCTGGGCCGCCGCGGGCCCGCCGCTGGCGTTCGCGACCGCGGCCGCGATCGCGGTGCTCGCCGCGGCGGCGCTGTGGCTCGCGCGGGCGCGGCTTCACTCGCCCGCGAACGACACGCTGCGGACGTAGTCGTCGCCGGCCGCGTGACAGTGCAGGCAGGTGGTCGCGGTGCCGTAGTCCAGCGGCTCGCCGTCGCCGTCGTACTGCGCCCAGATCCAACCGCCGCCGGCGCTGCCGGCCTCGCGCCGCATGATCTGCAGCGTGCGCGCCTCGCCGTCGGCCTGATCGCGGCCCTCGCACACGAGCACCGAGCCGGTGGGCCAGTGCACGCGCGGGCGCGGATCGGTGCGCGCGGCGTCGAACACCGCGTTGACGAACACCGCCGAGAACGCGCCGTGGCTGGCGTGGCCCTCGATCACCTCGCTTGGCCAGCGGCGAAACTCGTCGGCCTCGACCTGCTCGAGGAGCGCGCGTGCGCTGGCGTGCCACGGCGGTGGCGCCGCGCCGTCGGGGTCGCACGCGAGCGCGGCGGCGGCGACGGGCACGAGCCCCAGCGGCGATCGGGCGCGGGCCATCGCGACCACAGTAGCAGCCTGTGGCGAGCGTGAGCAGGGCCCGCCGCGGGTTCCCGTGCGCGCGTTGTCGTGGCGCGGCAAATCCTCTACAAGCGCTGCGACATGGCCAAGGCCCCTGCCACACGCCGACGTGCCGCGGTGCCGCAGGCGCTGGCGGTGTCGCTGCTGCGTCAGGTCGAGCAGGGCCGCGGCTTCAGCAATCGCGTGCTGGCCGAGGGACTCGAGCGCAACCTCGAGCTCGAGGCGGGCGAGCGCGGCATCGTGACCGCGCTGGTGTATGGCGTGTTGCGTCACCGCAGCCGGCTCGACGTGCACATCGACGCGTGCGCGCGCGACGGCGCCAAGCTCGGTGCGGTGCCACGGATGTTGCTGCGCGTGGGCGCGTTCGAGCTGCTCGAGCTCGGGCGCGAGCCCGCCAACGCCATCGACCACGCGATCGCGGCGGCGTCGGGTTGGGATCCGAGCGGACGTCTGGGCAAGCTCGCGCACGCGGTGCTCGAGCGGTTGGCCCACGAGGCGACCGCGCGCGACGAGGTGCTGGCCGCCGCCGCGCCGCTGGACGTGCTCGAGCGGCGCTGGAGCATCCCGCGCTGGCTCGCGGGGCGGTGGCTCAAGCAGCTCGGAGCCGAGCGCGCGCTGGCGCGGGCGCAGGCGCTGGCGCGCGTGCCCAGCGTCGACGTGCGCGTGGATCTGGGCCGCATCGATGCCCAGACCGCGCGGACGCGGTTGCAGGCAGAGCGACCCGGCGCGCGCATCGAGCTCGTGCCCGAGCAACCGCAGGCGCTGCGGGTCCACGGCGGCGGCGACCTGTTCTACGGTGCGCTGCACGACGAGGGCCTCATCTCGGTGCAGGGCCTCGCCGCGCAGCAGCCCGCGCGCGTGCTCGCGCCGCAGCCGGGCGAGCAGGTGCTCGATGCGTGCGCGGGCATGGGCGTCAAGACGCTGCAGCTGGCCGAGCTGATGACGCGCCGCGGCACGCTGGTCGCGGCCGATCGCGACGCGACCAAGCTGGTCGAGCACGCGCGCCTGCGCGAGCGCGGCCGCCTCGACGTCGCGAGCCTGGCACTGCACGTGCTCACCACCGATCTCGCCGGCGACGCGAGCGAGCTCGACGCGCTGGGCCGCTTCGACGCGGTGTTGCTCGACGTGCCCTGCACCGGGCTGGGCAACCTCGCGCGGCACCCCGAGATCCGCTGGCTGCGCCGCTTCGAGGATCTCGCGGCCGCGGCGGCGGTGCAGTCGCAGCTGATCGCGCGGCTGCGCGCGAGGTTGCGCGCCGGTGGCCGCATGGTCGTCGCGGTGTGCTCGCCCGAGCCCGAGGAGGGCGCACGTCACGTCGCGGCGCTGCTCGCCCAGGGCGGCCTGTCGCTGCTGCACGAGCGCACCTGGACGCCCGAGGACGACGGCACGGAGGGCTTCTACGTCGCGTGCGTGCAGGATCGCGGTGCTCCGGCTCCAGCGGTCGCGGGGTCGTGAGAAACCGCTGCGATCGCCGACGCGACCTGGGCCATCGCGCTGCGTCACCATGAGGCCGTGCTGCGTGCGAGCTGGGTCCGGGTCACAGGTGCTGCGATGGTGGTGCTCGGCTGTGGCGGTCCGCCCGCGTCCGCACCCGCGGAGCAGTCGCCTCGAGCACCGGCGCCGCTCGCCGAGGCGCCGGCGCCGACGATCGACGCACCGCCGCCGGTGATCGAGCGCGCCGCGGTCGAGCGGCTGGTGGCGCCCGAGGCGTTCGTCGGCAAGCACGTGCTGGTGCCGGCGGGGGCCGTGCTCGCGCTCGCGGCCGGCGCGGACGCGCCGAAGCTGCAGCTGCGCGACGCGACCACGGCGAACAGCCACGCGTTCGCGTTCGCGGTCGTGGGTCACGACGGCGAGCAGCTGCTGCTGCGACCGGCCGCGCCGCAGGGGCGCTGCGACGACGGCCTGGGCTGGCTGGGCGATCTCGACGTCACCGTGCGCACGACCGTGCCGCAGCTCGCCGACGTGCTCGCGCGCGAGAGCGAGACCCGCTTCGCCGACGGCACGTGGGTGCGGCTGCGGCCCGGCCTCGCGGTGCTCGCCCGCGGCGATGACGGTGAGCTCGCGGCGGGCGGCGTGCGCATGCGTGCGCCGCTCGATGCCCGCGATGTCGGCAACGCCTACACACCCGCGGTCGCGCGCGCGCCCGAGCCCGGTGCGCGCGTGGTCGGCCCCGGCAGCGCGGTGCGCTACGGCGAACACAGCGTCGACGTCGCCGCCTTCCACGACGGCCATGCGCGCGGGGCCACGGTGCTGTCCGAGGCCGAGGGCGGCGCCGATCGACTCGTCGAGCTGGTCGGCGCATGCGCGACGGTGCGTGGCCGCGTCGCGCCCGAGGCGATCATGGCACCGATGGATCCGCCGCCACCGCGATCCGCCTTGGCCTTCGGCGTGGTCGGTGGCGAGCGCTGGACCGTCGCTGCCGGCACGGCGGCGAGCTGGCGCGACGGCACCGAAGCCGGCGTGCTCGCCGATGCGATCGAGCTGACCCGCGCGCCGCGGCGTCACAAGGCGCGGCGCTGCTTCGAGCGCGAGGATTCCGGCGGCCGCTTCGAGCCCGTCGAGCTGTGCGTGGCCGCGGCCGCGATCACCCACGTGCCCGATCCGTTCGGCGCCCTCGCGATGATCGGCGGGCTGAGCCCTTCGGGCGGCTCGGTGCTCGCGGAGCTGAGTGCGCAGGAGCTTGCGGCGTTCGACGTGCTCGGCGAGACCCGCATCGGTTCGACCTTCGGTAGTTCGGGCGGGGTCGCCCTGGGCTCGGGCGGTGGTGGTACCGGCAGCGGCATCATCGGCGGGATCGTCGACGGTGATGGATCCGGCGCGGCGGCGCTCGGCCGCCTGGACGAGCCGCCGCCGCCGCCCGCGGACGAGCCTGCGCCACCACCCGCGGGCGTCGCGGTCGAGATCGCGTCGCTGTCGAGCTCGGGCACGCGCGACATGACGCCAGCGCGCCGCACCGTGCTCGCGCGCCGCGAGGCGCTGGCGGCCTGCGCCGAGCGCGACGACCCGCCCGCGACCGGCACGTTGTCGCTGGCCTTCACGATCGGCGACGATGGTCGCGTGAAGGACCTCGAGCTCTCGGGCATGGACTCGATCGCGTCGTGCGCCCGCGGCGTGGTCGCCAGCTGGCGCTTCACCGGCGGCGGCACTGCGACCGTGGAGCTGTCGCTCGACTTCGTCGCCGGGGGCGGCGGGTGAGTGCCGTCGAGCTGGCGACCCGTTGGGAGCCCACGCGCACGCGCGTGCTCGCGGTCGGGATCCTGCAGTACGCCGATCGGATCTGCTGGCCGCTCGAGGGCCGACGCGACGCGGTGCTGATGGAGACCCTGCGCGCGCGCGGGGTCCCGGCCGACAACCTCACGTTCTTGACCGACGCCGCGGGCACGATCGCGGGCATCGAGCAGGCGCTGCAGGACACGCTGGCGCGCTCGCGGCCCGACGAGCTGCTCCTGATCTACTACGCGGGCCACGGCGCGCGCGACGAGAAGCACGGCGGTGGCGCGTTCTCGGTGCGCGACGGCCGGCTGCCGGTGTCGCAGATGTTCGCAGCGATCGAGCGCGGCTTCGCCGGCCGCCAGGCGATCCTGACCGCGGACTGCTGCTACTCCGGCTCGCTCGCGCTCGAGGCTCCGCTGCGCGCGGGTCGGGTCGCCTACGCCGCGCTGGGCTCGTCGCTGTCGACGGTGACCTCGACCGGCGCGTGGACCTTCACCAACTGCTGGATCGACGCGCTGCAGGGCCGCGTGCCGGTGGACCTCGACGGCGACGGCGTGCTGCGCCTCGACGAGCTCGCGCGCTACGCCGAGGCGCGGCTGTGCGTGTGCGACGGCCAGGTGTGCTCGTTCGCGGTCGCCAACGGCTTCCCGTCGACGTTCGAGCTGGGCCCGACGCGACGCCGCGTGCATCGACGCGAGGGCGAGTTCGTGCAGGCGCGCAACGCCACCGGTGACTGGGCGCGCTGCGAGATCGTCGACGTGCGCCCGGGCGACGACGGCGCGTCGCGGCTGGTGCTGCGATGGATCGACGACGAGGGCGAGATCACGGCGTTCGAGCACGAGGTCACGCCGTGGCAGCCGCGTGAGCTGGCGCCGGGCGTAGCGGTGACCGTGCGTCACGGCGGCAAGACCTACGACGGCGTGGTGCTGGCCGGGCGCAGCGGCATGCACCTGGTGCGCTACCAAGGCTGGGACGAGTCGTGGGACGAGTGGGTCTCGCCCGATCGTCTCGTCGACGCGTGAGCGCGCCGCCGTGGTATCACCCGGCCGTGGCGATCCCCCTGCAGCCGATCATCGCGCCGTCGATCCTCAGCGCCGACTTCGCGCGCCTGGGTGAGGCCGTGCGCGACATCGATGCCGCCGGCGCGGACTGGATCCACGTCGACGTCATGGACGGGCGCTTCGTGCCCAACCTGACCATCGGCCCGCTGGTGGTCGAGGCGGTGCGCCCGTACACGCGCAAGCCGCTCGACTGCCACCTGATGATCGAGGAGCCCGAGCGCTACGTCGAGCGCTTCGCGGCCGCCGGTGCCGACGTGATCACGGTGCACGTCGAGGCCTGCCGCCACCTGCACCGCAACCTCGAGCAGATCCACGCGCTGCGCCACTGGGACGGCGGCCGCGTGCGCGCCGGCGTGAGCCTCAATCCGCACACGCCGATCGAGTCGGTCCTGCACGTGCTGCCGCTGTGCGACCTCGTGCTGATCATGTCGGTCAACCCCGGCTTCGGCGGTCAGGCGTTCATCCCCGCGGTCGTGCCCAAGCTCGCGGCGCTGCGCGAGCGGCTGTCGGCGACCGGCAGCACCGCACACGTGCAGATCGACGGCGGTGTGACCGACGAGAACGCCGAGTTTCTCGCGCGCGAGGGCGCCGACAACTTCGTGTCCGGCAGCGGCGTGTTCCACCACAAGCGCCTGGGCCCGGCCGAGGCCATCGCAGCGCTGCGCGCCGCCGCGGCCCACGGCATGACCGCACGCACGCCGCGGAGCTGAGCCCGCAGCCCGCCGTCGGGCCTCGCCCCATCGCTCGCAGGCCGTGCGGCCCGCGGTCGGCCCGGCCGCGCCGGCCCCGAGCTGCGTGGCCGCGAGGCTTGTCGCCGACGCGCGCGGGCGCGAAACTCGTCCGCGTCATGGACAAGACCTATCCCTCGGCCGACGCGGCCGTGGCCGACATGAAGGACGGCATCACGCTGATGGCCGGCGGCTTCGGGCTCTGCGGCAACCCCGAGAACCTGATCGCTGCGATCCACCGCAAGGGCGTCAAGAACCTCTCGATCATCTCGAACAACTGCGGCATCGACGGCGTGGGTCTGGGCGTGCTGCTCGACGCCGGGCAGGTGCGCAAGATGACGTCGTCGTACGTCGGCGAGAACCGCAGCTTCGAGCAGCTGTACCTCGCGGGCAAGCTCGAGGTCGAGCTGGTGCCGCAGGGCACGCTGGCGGAGCGCATCCGTGCCGGCGGCGCGGGCATCGGTGGCTTCTACACGCCCACCGGCTACGGCACGCCGGTCGCCGAGGGCAAGGAGGTGCGCGAGATCGACGGCCGCTGGTTCGTGCTCGAGAAGCCGCTGCGCGCCGAGTTCGCCATCGTCAAGGCCTGGCGCGGCGACACCCACGGCAACCTCGTGTACCGCCGCACCGCCAACAACTTCAACCAAGCCGTCGCGACCGCCGGTGCGATCACCATCGCCGAGGTCGAGGAGCTGGTGCCGGCGGGTGAGCTCGATCCCGACAGCATCCACACGCCCGGCATCTACGTGGACCGCATCGTGCTCGGCCACGACTACCGCAAGCCCATCGAGTTCCGCACCACCCGGCCCGCGGGCACCTGAGGTCCACCATGCCACTGTCACGCGAACAGATCTGTGCCCGCGTCGCCCGCGAGCTGCGCGACGGCGACTACGTCAACCTCGGCATCGGCATGCCCACGCTGGTGGCGAACTACATCCCACCTGGCATCGACGTCGTGCTCCACAGCGAGAACGGCATGCTCGGCATGGGCCCGTTCCCGACCGAGGACGAGGTCGATCCCGATCTCATCAACGCCGGCAAGCAGACCGTGACCGCGCTGCCGGGCGCGTCGTACTTCGGCAGCCACGAGAGCTTCGCGATGATCCGCGGCGGCCACCTCGATCTGTGCGTGCTCGGGGCCATGGAGGTCAGCGAGCACGGCGATCTCGCCAACTGGATGATCCCGGGCAAGAAGGTCAAGGGCATGGGCGGCGCGATGGACCTGGTCGCGGGTGCGCGCCGCGTCATCGTGACGATGGAGCACACCAGCAAAGACGGCGCGCCCAAGATCCTGCCGGCGTGCACGCTGCCGCTGACCGGCAAGCGCGTGGTCCACGAGATCGTCACCGAGCTGGGCTACTTCACCGTCACCGCCGAGGGTCTGCGGCTCGACGAGATCGCGCCGGGCGTGACGCTCGACGAGCTGCGCAGCAAGACCGGCTGCAGCTTCCGCGTGGCCGAGCCGTTGGTCACGATGGCGGGCTGACGCGGCCGTGGCAGCCGGCGACGACCTGTTCGCAGAGACGGTCTCGGGCGCACGCGCGGGCGTGGTCAGCAGCGAGGGCGCATGGCGGCTGCGCATCGTCGCGCCGCGCGAGGTCGCGACCACGGTCGCGTTGACGGAGCCGACCGTGGTCGGTCGTGCGCCCGCGGCCGCGGGGCTGGCCTCGGTGGCGCACCGCACGGTCTCGCGCGCGCACCTGCAGCTCGAGCGCGTCGCGGGCGTTCTGACCGCGCGCGATCTCGGCAGCCACAACGGCAGCTGGGTCGACGGCGTGCGGCTCGAGGCCCGCGCGGTGCCGCTGCACGACGGCGCGGTCGTGCGCCTGGGCGACGTGCTCGCGGTGGTCGAGTACGAGCCGCGCGTCGAGCCCGGTGACGACGCCGTGGTCGCGCGCGACGCCGTGCCCGGCGACGCGCCCGCGGTGGTCGCACTGCGGCGGCGACTCGCCGCGGTCGCAGTCGATCCCGCGCCGGTGTTGGTCATCGGCGAGACCGGCACCGGCAAGGAGCTGGTCGCGCACGAGCTGCACCGGCTGTCGCAGCGGCGCGGGCCGCTGGTGGCGTTCAACTGCGCCGAGCTGGCGCCCACGGTGGTCGAGAGCCAGCTGTTCGGCCACGACAAGGGCGCGTTCACGGGCGCGAGCGGATCCCACCGCGGGCTGTTCCGCGAGGCCGACGGCGGCACGTTGTTCCTCGACGAGATCGGCGAGCTGTTGCCGGAGCTGCAGCCCAAGCTGCTGCGCGTGATCCAGACCGGGCAGGTCCACGCCGTCGGCGCCGCGAAGCCGGTCGCGGTCGACGTGCGCATCGTCGCCGCCACCAACCGCGAGCTGCAGGCCGAGGTCGAGCGCGGCGGCTTCCGTCGCGATCTGCACGCACGGCTCGCGCTGCACGAGCTGCGCGTGCCGCCGCTGCGCGAGCGTCGGGGTGATCTGTTGGCGTGGATCGATCTGCTCGCGCAGCTGTGGAGCGAGCGACGCGAGCGCGCGGTGGTGCCGTTCGACCTGCGCGCGGATGCGGCCGAGCTGCTGCTGCGCGCGCCGTGGCTGGGCAACCTGCGCGAGCTCGATCGGTTGGTGCACGCGCTCGCGCCCGGCTACGACGGTGGCGCCGTCGGTCCGGCGCAGCTGCCGGCGTGGCTGCGCGAGGGCGACGATGCCGGCTCGACCGTGGCGGAGACCGAGGACGAGGCGCAGCTGCCACCGCTGCCGACCCAGCGCGGGATCCCCAGCCGCGAGGCGCTGCTGGCCGCGCTCGAGCAGCACCAGTGGGTCGTGATCGCGGTCGCACGCCACTTCGGCCGCGACCGCCGTCAGGTCTACCGCTGGATGGACGGCTACGGCATCCGCCGCGAGCCGTGACGCGCACTGTGACGCGCGCTGTGACGCTCTCGCGGGCGCGTCACGGCGCTGCGGCGCGCGTCGGTGGGGCGACCGCGACAACCCTGGGCTTTTCGCCTGGCTCGCGCCGCGCACTGCGAGCGGGCATGAACGTCTCCTCCGTGCTGCTCTGGGGCCTGCCGCTCGCTCTCGTCACCGCGTGCACCGGGTGTGCGCAGCTGTTCGCGCCGCCGACCGCCGCGTCGACACCGACGGCCGGCGCGGTACCGGGTCCGCTGGGCGCGTCCACGCCGGCGCCCGCGGGCGTGCGCGTCAACGGCCGCGCGCTCGCACCCGCCGAGCTCGTGGCGATGGGCGCCGATCCGTCGGCCGTGCCCGCGGGCGACTACTGGTACGACGCGCGCTCGGGCCTGTGGGGCCTGGTCGGTGACGGCGCGCGCGGCCAGATCGTGCCCGGGCTCGCGCTGGGCGCCATGGATCCCGCGGTGTCGCGCGGCAACACCGGCGTGCTGATCAACGGTCGCGAGATCACCGGCGTCGAGCTCGCGATGGTGCAGCGCGTCGCCGGTGCGGTCGCGCCGGGTCGCTACTTCCTCGAGGCCGACGGCCGCGCGGGCCCCGAGGGCGGCGTCGCGGTGGTCAACCTCTTCGGCGCTGCCGCCGGCCGCCAGGCCAGCTACTTCGGGCACAGCGGTGCGCAGGGCAGCGGCGGCGGCTTCTACGATCCCGCGACCGGCGACTCGTACTACAGCTTCCGCGACGCCTCGGGCAACTCGTACAGCACGCAGTGAGCCGCGGCTCAGCGCGGCGCCGCGGTGCGCACGCGGGTCAGCTCCGCGCTGACCTCGGCCGCGAACGCGTCGTGGTGGTGTGCGCGCGCGTGCTCGAGCGCGCGCGTCAGCCACTGTATCGCCGCGGCCGACTGCCCGCGCTTGTCGTGGTGCAGGCCGAGGTTGAACAGCGCGTGTCCGACCGCGAGTGCGTCGGGGTCGACGCGCTCGCGGCTCTCGAGCGCCGCGAGGTGCTGCGGCAGCGCGGCGTCGAAGTCGCCGCTGTCCTCGAGCGCGACCGCGAGCGCGGTGGTGGTCGCCGCGATCGCGGGGTTGTCGGGCTCGAGCAGCGCGCGACGCAGCTCCAGGCAGCGGCGGAACTCGCCCACCGCCTGCGGCACCAGGCCGCGGCGGTAGTGCAGGTGGCCGAGGTTGTACAGCGTCGCCGCGGTGGCCGGCCACGCGGTCGCGCCGGCGGCCTCGTAGCCCGCGAGCGCGCTGCGGTAGTGCGCGTCGGCGTCGTCGGGCCGCGCGAGCGCTTCGTACGTCACCGCGAGGTTGTTGTGCGCGCGCGCGATGGTGGCCGCGTCGCCGTCGCGCTGCAGTCGCGCGAGCACGGCCTGGTAACCCGCCAGCGCCTCGTCGGCGCGACCGAGCGCGAGTCGATCGCCGGCGATGCCGCTGTCGATCAGCAACGCCTCGGGGTGGCCCTCGCCCAACACCGCGGTGACCATCGTGCGCGCGCGCTCGTGATCGGCGAGCGCGGCCGCGAACTCGCCGGCCTCGTGGCGCGCGTTGGCGAGCGTGTGCAGCGTCCAGGCTTCGTCGAGCGGCTCGGCGTCGGCGGCGGCCTCGAACTGCTCGAGCGCCGCGACGGCGGCATCGATCGCGGCCTGGTGGCGCCCGCGCACGACGTGGGCCGCGGCCTCGACGTGCAGCAGCCGGCCCTCGGCGCGCGGACCCAGCCGTGCGGCGGCGATGAGCGCGTGGGCGTGCCGGGCCCAGCGCGCCGCGTCGTCGCTGCGGCCCAGCCGCTCGCCGTCGACCAGCACGAGCATGGTCAGCGCCTCGGTCGCGGTGCGGGGATCGTCGACCCGCAGCGCCTCGAAGTACGCGTCCGCGAGCGCGTCGTGGGCGGCCTCCTCGCGCGAGAGGTCGTGCAGCGCGTGGCCCAGCTGCAGCCGCGCGCGTGCGCGCAGATCGATCGCGCGTTCGTCGGTCTGCAGCGTCGCGACGATCGCGGCCAGCGCGTCCGCGGCCGCGGCCGAGCGGCCGGCGCGGTTGTTGGCGGCGGCCTGGGCGATCGCATCCTCGAGATTGCGCCGCGCGGGCGAGGGCGCGTCGAGCGGGTTCGAGGCCGGCGGCTCGGTCGCGCGCAGGCACGCGGTCGGATCGTCGAGCGAGGCGACCGCGTCGGTCGCGTGCGCGATCACATCGGGCGTGGCCTCGGCCAACAGCGCCGCGGTCGCGCGCGCCTCGGCGGCGCTGTGCTCGAGGCAGCGCAGCGTCGCGGGCGCGCTCGGGCGCTGCGCCGTGCACACGGTCGCGCGGGCCTCGTCCCAGCGCTGGGCCCAGCGATCGAGCCGTGCGATCGCGTGATCGGCCGCGGTCGCGGCGAAGGGCGCGTCGGAGCGAGAGAACGCGAGCGCCAGCGCGGTGCCGCCGTCGCGCGGCCACGGCGTCGCGAGCTCGGCGTCGCACAGCGGGGCCGCGCTCGCCCGCGGCAGCGCGAGTGCACCCGCGGCCGTCGCCAGCGCGAGCGCACCCAGCAGGTACGGCGCGCGACCGCGTCGGGCGAGCCGCCGCTCGATCGCGGTCGCGAGCGCGCGCATCGACGGCCAGCGCTGCGCGGGATCGGCCTGCAGTCCGCGGCGCAGGATCGGCATCAGCCACCGCGGCACCGGATCGTGCAGCGGCGGCGTCGGCGGCCGCGGCAGCGCGGCGCCGGTCGCAGCGCGATGCAACGCCGTGGGCTCGAACGGGCGCCGCTGCCACAGCGCCTCGAACAGCGAGACGCACCACGCGAACTGATCCGACGCGGCATCGGCCGCGCGGCCGGCGAGCTGCTCGGGCGCGGTGTATCCCGGCGTGCCCAGCACGCTGCCCGGCGGCGTGATCGCGCCGGGCCACGGCGGCGACGCATCGTCGTCGCGCGCCGCCGCCGGCGTCGTGCGCCGCGCGAGCGCGAGGCCGAAGTCGACCACGCGCACGCGTCCGTCCTCGCCGAGCACCAGGTTCGAAGGCTTCACGTCGCGGTGCACCAGCCCTGCGTCGTGCGCCGCGGCCAGGCCGTGGGCCGCCTGCACGAACACCGCGACGATCTCGTGCCAAGCCCGACGCTCGCGTGCGAGCCACTGCGGTACGTCGGCACCGCGGATGTACTCCATCGCGACGTAGTAGGCGTCCTCGGCCGGGCCCACGTCGTAGACCGCGACGACGTTGGGGTGGGCCAGCTGCGCCAGCGCCTGGGCCTCCTGCACCAGCCGCCGCGCGAAGGCGGCGTCGGGGCGCGGGCCCACGCGCAGGAACTTCAGCGCGACCACGCGCTGCAGCTCGCGATCCCACGCGCGGCGGACCACGCCCATGCCGCCGGCACCGATCTCGGCGTGGAGCTCGTAGCGCCCCGCGACCAGGGGCGGATCGACGGTGTTGCCCAGCAGCCGGCGTTCGATCGCGGCCAGCGCGATGCGCTCGCGCAGGTCCAGCGGCTCGTCGCGCTCGTGGCTGTCGACGGTCGCGGTCACGGCCGGCTCCAGCATATCGCCGCGTTGCGCCACCGGTGCACGGGGTCCGACGTGGAGCGCCTCGGGTTCCCACCGCGGTCGGGAACCTTCGGTGGTGCTCGTCGGACCCGGGTTCGAACGCGACATCGCGCGTTTCCCAGGAGCCCACCATGTTGCATCGAAGCCTCGCCATCGCCCTGCTCACCCTGTCCGTGTTCGGCTGCGATCGCGCGCAGCAGGCCGCGCCCGCGCAGGGCGACGTCGCACCCGCGGGCGTGTCGCTCGACGCCCAGGGCGTGCGCGCGGAGATCGGACCCGACGGCGTGTCGGCGACCAGCCGCGGCGTCGACGCGAAGGCGGGCACGCATGGTGTGCGCGCGCGTGTCGATGGCGTGCAGGCGGCGGTCGGGCCCGAGGGCTCGAGCGTGCGCGCCGAGGTCGACGGCACCCGCGCCGAGGTCGGCGACGGTCGCGTCGACGTGCAGGCCGGCGGCAAGGCGGTCCACGTGCGGCCGGGCTCGGTCGACGTCGACGGCGGCGTCCCGACGCCGACGCCGACACCGACGCGCGGCGACGTGGACGTCGACGCCGGACGCCGCGGCCACGTGCAGGTGCACGAGCGCGGCAGCGACGTCGACGTCGACGCCGGCAACGCGCACGTGAAGCGCAAGGGCAGCAAGCTCGAGGTCGACGACGGTCGCACCAAGGTCGAGATCGACGGCAACGGTGGCGTGCACGTCGGCGGCCTGGTGCCGTGACGCTCGTGCTACCGTCGCGGGGTGGGTGAGCCCAGCGACGTCGAGCTGTTGCAGCGCTGGCGTGCCGGAGACACCAGCGCCGCCAACGTGCTGCTGCGTCGCCACTTCGCGGTGGTGTTCCGCTACTTCGATCGCCACGTCCGCGGCGCCGACGTCGAAGACCTGACGCAGCGGACCTTCGAGGCCTGCGTCGAGTTCCGCGACCGGCTGCGCGACGACGCGAGCCTGCGCGCGTACCTGCTGGGCATCGCGCGCAAGCAGCTGCTCAAGCACCTCGAGCGCAAGCGACCGCGCGGTCACGAGATCTCACCGTCGCAGGCGCCGCTGCCGGACATCCGCACCTCGCCCACCGGCGTGCTCGCGCGGCTCGATCAGCAGCGGCTGTTCCTCGACGCGCTGGCACCGCTGGCGCCGGAGTACCGCGAGGTGCTCGAGCTGTTCTTCTGGCAAGACCGCAGCCTCGCCGACATCGCGTCGGCGCTGGGCATCGCGCTGGGCACGGTCAAGAGTCGCCTGCACCGCGGCAAGGCGGCGCTGCGCGACGCGCTCGAAGCGATGGACATCGATGCCTCGCTGCGCGCGAGCACCGTGGCCGAGCTCGATGCGCGTCCGATCGACGGTGGCTGACGCGGTCGCCGAGCCCGGCCGCGGCGGCAGTGGCCATCAGGACGCGCGAACCTGCGCGAAACTTGGTGCGGCGGTGCGGCCCCGGCAGACTGCCGCCGGCCGATGACCCGACGTCTGACCCTGCGCCTCGAGGCACTCTCCGGCACGGTCGAACGCTTTTACGCGTTCGTCGACTGCAAGAAGCGGATCATCGCCGACGGCATCGGTCCGGCCAGCTGGACCGGCGACGTCGACGACGAGGTCAACCTGCGCGTGCGCGTGTTCGCGGTCGGCCGCGCCAAGTACCGCCTGACGATCGATCTGCCCGGTGTCGCCGACGATCAACGCCTCGATCTGTGGACCGATCACGGCTACGGCGAGGTGGAGATGCGCATATGATCGCCGCGTCGAGCCGCGCGTGCGCGCTGCTGCTGGCCGCCGCGTTCGCGGCGGTGCCCGGCCGTGCCACCGCGGCGCCGGAGCTGCCCTCGCGCAATCCCTCCGATCCGCGGCCGACGCCCGAGCCCGAGCCGACGCCGGAGCCGACGCCCGAGCCGGATCCGCCGCCGGAGCCCACGCCCGAGCCCGAGCCCGAGCCGACGCCCGAGCCCACGCCCGAGCCCGAGCCGACGCCGGAGCGCGAGCCCAGCCGCGACGTCACGCCCAACACCGGCGGCGACCGCAACACCCGCGGCGCACCCAACGTCGACGTGTCGGCGGGCGGTCGCTCGTCGATGGTCTCGCTCGGTGGCGACCTCGTGTTCGAGCCGCGCTGCAAGGACGGCAAGGACGCGTGCGACGGCGGACGCCTGGGCCTGGCGGTGCGCGTGCCGCTCACGCTCGAGTCGCCCAGCGGCGGCGCGCGTGCGGCCGTCGATGCGCTCGGCGGCTTCACCTCGGGTTGGCGCGTGGGCGTGGTCGGCGACTGGATCCGCGATGCGACCGCGCAGACCGGCCCGGCCAAGCTGTACCAGCTGGGACTCGACGCCGACTGGGGCGTGCAGACGTTCCACTGGTATCCGCAAGCCGGCGCGGCGGAGCGCAAGTCGACGCGGCACTCGTTCAAGGGGATGCTGCGACTGCTGGTGTATCTGCACCAACCGCGGCGCCACCGCGTCGCGCCGCAGCTGCTGCTGCGCTACGATCGCAACTGGTCGGGCGCGAACCCGGTCGGCATCCTGATGCCGGCCAAGGACGAGGGGCCCGCGTTCACCACCGACGTGACGATCACCGGACCGGCGGTGCGCCCGGTGCTGAGCGCGACGCTGCCGGTGTTGTTCACGCTGCAGCGTGGCAAGCGAGTGCTGCAGCAGCTGGGCTTCGGCCCCGCGCTGCGCTGGGCCGCGGTCGGCAACCCCGGGCGCTGGAATCCCTTCGCGGCCGGGCAGACCTTCCGCGCCGAGGCATGGCTGTACTGGTATCCCACCGGCACCGAGGGCCTCGACCTGCAGAAGACCAACGTGCGCATCGGCCTGTCGCCCTACCTCGACGTGCACGTGCGGCGCAGCCGCAGCCAGCCGCTGACCGCGTTCGGGGCGCTGGTCGAGGTCAAGGTCGGCGTGCGCGGCTACGAGTACTGAGTTGGGGATGAGACGCGTCGCGTCTCATCCACGACTCGGGGCCCTTCCCCATTGCTTGGTAGCCGCGGGGACCGACGCGTGTGCCGCCCGCTTGCAGGGCTCGCGATCGCCGTCAAGCTCCGCGGTGCCATGGTCGAGTCGAGCTGGTCGGTGCGACTGTTCCACGACGGTGCGTGTCCCCTGTGTGCGCGCGAGGTCGCGATGCTGCGGCGGCTCGATCGCCGCGGCGCGATCGACTTCGTCGACATCGCTGCGCCGCAGTTCGACGCCGGCGCGTACGGCCTGCAGTACGAGCGCTTGATGGCCCGCATCCACGCGACGCTGCCCGATGGTCGCGTGATCGATGGCATCGAGGTGTTCCGCCGGCTGTACCAGGCGGTCGGCCTGGGCTGGTTGGTCGCGCTCACGCGGCTGCCGGGCATCGCGTCGGTGTTGTCGTGGGCCTACGATCGCTTCGCCGAGCGGCGGCTCGCGCTCACCGGCCGCTGTGACCAGGGCTGCGCGGTGCCGGCCCGCACGGGTGCAGCAGGGCCCGGCGCGGCAACGTGAGCCGCGGTCCGCGATAGCGGCGCTCGCGTCGCGCGTGCTACAACCGATCACGAATGCGTCGCGGCGTTGCTGCCTGCTTGCTCGCGTTCGGCTGCCGAGGCGCGGCCGCGCAACCCATCGGGCCCGTGGCACCGGCGTCGCCCGCGGTCGCCGCGGACGCGCAGACGCCTGCGCGCGAGGCTCCGTCACCGGCGCGTCACGCCACCGGCGACATCCCATGCGCGCGCGGGGGCGTGGCCGCGCTGCGCTTCGCCCCCGCCGAGGCCGACACGGTCTCGCACGTCGATGTGGTGGCGTTGCTGCAGGAGCCGAGCGTCGCCGCGGTCGTGGGCGCCTTCGCGAAGTCCGACGCGTTGCGGGACGTGTTCGCGGCGGCCGAGCACTGTGGGCTGGGGCTGGGCAGCTGGCGCGCCGTCACCACCGCACGCAGCGACGGCAGCGCGCACTCGCTGTCGGTGCTGCAGGCCGACGGCATCGGCGACCCGGACAAGCTCGAGTGTGTGCGCGCCCAGCTCGCGAGCGCGAAGGCGGAGCCCGGCTTCACGCTCGCGCCGCACGAAGGCACCACGGAGCTCGCGCTCGAGGGCGGGACCCGCGGCATCATCGTGGACCGCTGCACGCTCGTGATCGCGTCACCGGCCTGGGTCGAGCCCACGCGCGAGCGCATCGCCGGCCGCGGGCGCTCGCTGCTCGAGGGGCCGCTCACGCTCAGCCTCGCGCGCACCGGCGAGGGCCGTGCGGCGTGGTTGGCGGTGCGATCGGCCAGCGCGTCCTCGCTGTCGATCGCGGGCACGCGCGCCGACGACATGGTCGCGACGCTGGAGCTGCACGGTGGCGTCGCGATGGACGTGTCGATGCAGTATCCCGGACCCGAGCTCGCGCGCAGCGCTGCCGCCGAGATCGGGCGCTTGCTCGACGGCTTCAAGCCGATGGTGACCAACCTCGGCGTGCCGAAGACAGTGGTCGACAGCCTACGCGTCGACGGGGCCGGCGCGTTCGTCAACGTGCGCGCGCGCGGGAACGTGGCCGACCTCGAGACGATAAGCGCCGTGATCGTGCGCATCATCGTCACCGGTGCCCCCTGAGTCGCGTGCTCAGGCCGGCCACGCCGAGCGCAGCGCGTGGGCGAATGCGCGGGCATCGGCGGGGCGCGCGGTCGGGGTCTTCGACAGCGCGCCCTCGACCGCGGCCGCGAGCGCGTCGGACACCTGCGTCGCGGGCACGTAGCGGCGCAGCGGCACCACCGGCTCGCTCGCGTGCGCGCGCAGCCACATCACCGGGTTCGAGAACCACCGCTCGCGCACGACGCTGACGGGATCGTCGGGCACGAACGGCACGCGGCCGCTGAGCAGCTCGTAGAGGATGACCGCGAGGCTGTAGACGTCGGCCGCGGGCGTGAGCGCGTAGGTGTCGAGCTGCTCGGGCTGGGCGTAGTGCGGGGTGCCCACGAGCATGTGGCCGACGGTCGCGTTCTGCCCGACCACGCCGCGCTGATCGAACGAGCGCGCGAGCCCGAAGTCGAGGATGCGGGTGTGGCCGTCGGGGTCGACGAAGATGTTCGCGGGCTTGAGATCGCGGTGCACGATGCCGTGATCGTGGGCCTCGCACAGCCCCAGGCACGCCTGGTAGACCAGGTGCGCGGCCCAGGCCGGATCCATCGGCGTGTCGAAGTCGTGGAACTCGTCGAGCGGCTTGCCCTGCAGCAGCTCCATCAACACGTAGACGTGGCCGTCGGAGCGCAGGCCGCAGTCGAAGATGCGGACCACGTGCGGGCTGGTCAGCGTGCGCAGCACCGTGACCTCCCGCAGCGTGCGCTGGGCGGTGTCGACCGCCCGCACCGGGTCGATCGAGACCTTGAGCGCCAGCGGCCGATCGTAGCCCGGCGCCTTGACCTCGTAGACGTGGCCGAAGCCGCCGCTGCCGATGACCTTCACGATCTCGAACGAGCCGTAGACGTCACCGGGCTGCAGCTCGAGCGCCACCGTCAGCCGTCCTTCCACTCCGCGACGAAGACGTTGGTGTCGCCGTGCTGCGCCGAGTGGCGGTTGCTGGCGAAGATCAGCTGCTTGCCGTCGCGCGTGAACATCGGGAAGCCGTCGAAGTCAGGGTTGTGCGTGACCTGCTCGACGTGCTTGCCGGCGATGTCCACCAGGTACAGATCGAAGTTGCGACCCTGCTCGTCGGCTTGGTTGCTGGCAAAGATGATGCGCTTGCCGTCGGGGTGGAAGAACGGCGCGAAGTTGGCCTTGCCGTTGCGCGTGATCTGCTTGTTGTGCTTGCCGTCGGCGTCCATCACGAACAGCTCCAGGCGGGTCGGCCGCACCAGGCCTTCCTTGATGATCGCGTCGTACTTGGCCAGCTCTTCCTTGCCGCTGGGATGGTTGGCGCGATAGACGATGTGCTTGCCGTCGGGCGAGAAGAATGCGCCGCCGTCGTAGCCCTTGGTGCGGGTCAGCCGCTTGGGCTTGCTGCCGTCGACGTTCATCACGTACAGCTCGGGGTCGCCGTCGCGCGTCGAGGTGAACACGATGCGGTCACCCAGCGGGCTCACGGTCGCCTCGGCGTCGTAGCCGGGGCCCGCGACCAGCGGCTTGACGTCGCTGCCGTCGATCGCCGCGGTGTAGATGTCGAACTCCGAGTACAGCTTCCACACGTAGCCGTGGCTGCGATCGGGCGGTGGCAGGCAATCGTCGGCGGCCGCGTGGGTCGAGGCGTACAGCACCCGCTGATCGCCGGGCAGGAAGTACGAGCAGGTCGTGCGGCCCTTGCCCGAGCTGATGCGCCGGACGTCGGAGCCGTCGATGCCCATGGTGTAGATCTGGTCGCAACCACCGCCGTCGCGGGTCGACTGGAACACCAGCTTGCGCTCGTCGCCGCTGAGGTAGGCCTCGGCGTTCTCGCCGCCGAAGGTCAGCTGGCGGATGCGGCCCAGGTGGACCTCCTGCGGCAGCGGGTCGAGCCAGACCTCCTTGGTCGCGACCGGCTCGGGCTTGCTCGGCTCGACCTTGCTCGGCTCGACCTTGCTCGGCTCGACCTTGCTCGGTGCGGTGGGGGGCGTCGTGCCGCCGTCGGAGCTGGCCGCGGCGTCGGGGGTGGTCGTGGGCTTGTCGCAGGCGAACGCCAGCGACAGCACGACGAGAGGCGAACGAGAGCGCCTGCGCATCGCGGGCAAGCCTACCAGCTTCGCGCCGCGCTTGCCGATGGGCCGCGATCGGGGCACCGTGTCGCCACGATGAGCAGCCTGGCGAAGTGGCGCACCCTGTCCGAGCGCGTGCTCGCGAGCTACCGCGTGTTCGATGTCTCCGAGCTGCACGACCAGCGCGCGGACACGGGCGAGACCCACGTCTTCTACCGCATCGACTCGGTCGACTGGGCCAACATCATCCCGATCACGACCACGGGCGAGGTCGTGATGATCCGGCAGTTCCGCCACGGTGCCGGTCGCGAGACGCTCGAGATCCCCGGTGGGCTGATCGACGACGGCGAGGAGCCCACCGCCGCGGCCGCGCGCGAGCTGCTCGAGGAGACCGGCTATCGCGCCGGCCGCGTGATCGCGCTGGGCTCGGTGATGCCCAACCCCGCGCTGTTCCGCAACCGCATCCACTCGATGCTCGCGACCGGCTGCGAGAAGGTCGGCGAGATCGCCAACGACGCGACCGAGGAGACCGTGATCGAGCTGGTTGCGCTCGACGACATCGACGGGCTGCTGGCGCGCGGCGTCATCGACCACGCGCTGGTGATGGCCGCGTTCCACTGGTGGCGGCTGCGCGGCTGTCCGCGCTGAGCCGCCGCACGTGCACGCGCGTCAGGGGCCGGTGCTGCCTGGCGCGCCGTAGTCTGCAGTGTCCGAGGCGCTGCTCGCCGCGGTGGTCGAGCCGCTGTCGGTGCCGCTCGAGTCGCTGCCCGAGGAGCTGCTCTCGCCACCGGTGGTGCCGCCGGTGGTCGTGTCGGTGACGTTGGTGAGACCGCTGTCCTCGAAGCTGGCGCTGCCGTAGTCGGCGACCGACGCGGAGCTGTTGTCCGTGGTCGAGGTGTCGCCGGTGCCGTTGGAGGTCTGGCTGGCGCTCGCGCTCGCGCTGCTCGCGTTGGTGTCCCCGTCGTCACCGCCGCAGCTGATCATCGTCAGGCCCAGCAGCAGGCCTGCGAGCAGCGGCGCGGGCGCGGGCGTGTCTCGCAGCGCGGCGCCGCAGAAGGGGCACGCGATGGCGTCGGCGCGAACGTGACGATGGCAACCCAAACACGGAATCATGCTCGCAGCGTAACAGTGTCGCGGCCACCCTGGAAGCGGCCGGCACACCGTCGCAGCCGTCGTGGTCGCAGCCGCAGCTGGCGCCGGGGTTTCGCGCTACGCTCGGACGCCGATGGGGCTGCAAGACGTACGACGACGGCTGCCGGTGTCCGGGCAACTGCCGCCCGGGCGCGGGCGGCGGCACCTGGTCCGCGCGCCGCAATCGGGCACGGTGCCGACGCCGGCACTGGCGGTGTGGGAGTTCACGCTCGCGTGCGATCAGAAGTGTCTGCACTGCGGCCCGCGGGCCGGGCTGCCGCGCGAGGACGAGCTCGACACCGAAGAAGCGCTGGCGCTGGTCGACGAGATGGCGCAGATGGGCGTGGGCGAGGTCGTGCTCATCGGCGGCGAGGCCTACCTGCGCAACGACTTCATCTTGGTGATCCGTCGCATCCGCGAGCACGGCATGACTGCGACGATGACCACCGGCGGCTACAACATGTCGCGCGAGCGCGCCGAGGCCATGGTCGAGGCCGGCATCCAGAGCGTGTCGGTGTCGATCGACGGCCTGCGCGAGAGCCACGACCACGTGCGCAACCGGCCGCAGAGCTGGGATCGCGCGTTCACGGCGCTGCGACACCTGCGCGACGCGGGCTCACGCATCGCGTGCAACACCCAGATCAACCAGCGCACGCGCACGGAGCTGCTGCCGCTGCTCGAGCTGCTCGCGGCCGAGGGTGTCAAGGCGTGGCAGCTGCAGATCACCATGCCGCACGGTGCCGCCGCCGATCACCCGGAGCTGCTGGTGCAGCCGTACCAGTTCGTGGAGCTGTTCGAGACGCTCGACCGCGTCGAGGATCGCTGCCGCGAGCTCGGCGTGGTGATCTGGCCCGGCAACAACCTCGGCTACTTCGGTCCGTTCGAGCACAAGCTGCGTCGCCACCAGCGCGGCGAGGGCCACTTCTCCGGCTGCAACGCCGGGCTGTCGGTGATGGGCATCGAGAGCAACGGCGCGATCAAGAGCTGCCCCAGCGTCGGCGGCCCGACCAACATCGGCGGGCTGTGGCGCGAGCACGGCCTGCGCGCGCTGTGGGAGGCCGCGCCCGAGATCACCTACGTCCGCGATCGCAGCACCGCGGATCTGTGGGGCTATTGCGCCGAGTGCTACTACGGCCCGACCTGCATGTCGGGCTGCACGGCCGCGACCGAGCCGCTGCTCGGCCGCCCGGGCAACAATCCGTTTTGCCACCACCGCGCGCTCGAGATGGACCGCATGGGCCTGCGCGAACGTGTCGAGCTGGTCCAGGCTGCGCCGGGTTTGCCCTTCGACAATGGCCTGTTCCGAATCGTGCGCGAATCGAAGGACCCGGCGGTGCGCGCCGCGAGCGGCCCGGTGCAGATCGACGAACCGCGGACCTCGCGACTGGTGGATCTGCTGGGACCGGGGCGCACGCTGACGGCGGACGAGCTCGCCGCGCTCGCGGCTCAGCCGCCCGGCGCGCCGTAGTCCGCAGTGTCCGAAGCCGCCGTCGCCGCGGTCGACGAGCCGCTGTCGGTGCCGCTCGAGCCCGAGCCGCCCGAGCTGCCGGAGCTGCCCGAGTCGGCCGCGGAGGTGCCCGAGTCGCTGCCGGTGGTGCTGTCGGTGTCGCTGTCGGTCGTGGTGGCGGTCGAGTCGACGCTGCTCGGATCGCCGTAGGCGGCGACGCCCATCGAGACCGAGTCGTCGGTGGTCATCGTGCCGATCGACGTGCTGCCCGTGCCCGAGGCGGTGTCGGTCACCGTCGTCATCGAGCCGGCGCTGTCGGCCGTGTCGTCGCCACCGCAGCTGGCCTGTCCCAGCAGCGTCGCGAGTCCCAGCAGCATGCGCACCGCGACGGGGGTCGGCGCGGCGTCGTCGCGCAGGGTCGCGCCGCAGAACGGACACGCCGCGGCGTCGCGACGGACATGACGATGACACGCATGACAAGGATGCATCGTCGCCCACGGTATCAGAAGCGCGACGAGAACGACAAGCCGACCCAGCCGCGACCGAAGCTCGGTGCCCACAGGATCGCGCGCTCGCGGGCGTAACGGCCGTGATTGCGGCGATACGACTCCGCGTAGCCGACCATGCCCGCACCGGCCGCGACCAGCGCCGCACCGACGTCGCGCGTCGAGAACGACATCGCACGGGCACGGCTGGCACAGCGGGCGCTGTCACACTTCGCCAGCACGGCCCACGAGGCCGGGCTCAGCGACACCCACACCGCGGCCCCGGCCGCGAGCACGCCGATGCCGGCCCAGCGCAGCTGCTGCACGCGCCGGGGCACCCGCACGTGCGCACCCGAGCCCATCGCGTGATCGAAGGCGTCGCGTTCGCCCCGCAACACCGCGCCCGCGGTCGCCAGCGCGATGGTGGTCGCCAGCGCGAGATCCGAGTTCACGCGCAGCGCGACCACCGGCAAGATCGTCGGCGCGCAGCGCAGCACCGCGTCGCCGACCTGCTCGGCGTCGGTCTGGCTGTCGAAGGGATCGCCCATCGTCGCCTGCGCCGCGACCGGCTCGATGCAGCGCTTCTTGACGATCAGGTGGCCGACGATCTGCTCGGCCAGCGCCACGCCGAAGGTCACGCCCGCGGCGGCGAACAGGCCCACGCCGCGAAACGGCGGACGCAACGGCGGCGGCATGCGAGCGCGTCCGTCGTCGTCGTCGTCGTCGCCACCGGGAAGACGGCCGCGCGCGCGCTCGTCGGACGACATCGCCGGCGCTGCGCCGGGTCCGTCGCGCAGCGGTCGCGGCGGCGGGCCCGACAGCTCCGGCTGCGGTGGCTCGACGCGCTCGCCGGCACTGTCCGCGCCCGGCGTGGCCGCATCGCCGGGCGCGTCGGGCAAGCTCGGCGGTGCCGCGCCGCCGGGGCCGGGCGCCGGCGCGACGGTGGGCTCGGCGGTCGCCGTCGGCGAGGCCGCGCTCGTCGTCGCGGGCAGCTTCGACGTGGGCTTGCTCGGTGCAGGCTGGCTCGTCGCAGGCTTGCTCGGCGCAGGCTTGCTCGGTGCAGGCTTGGCCGGCGTGGTCGCAATCGCGTCGCCCTCGGCCGCGGGGCCGGTGTTCTGCCCCGGCATCGGCGGCAGCTTGGGCGGGCCCGCGAGTGCCACCATCGTCGCGATCGCGCGGCCGATCACGCCGCTTGCCGCCCAGCCCATCACGGCGTGCGCCACCACCACCTTCGACAGACGCTAGCAGGGTCCGCGACGCGTCGCCAAGCGCGAAGGGGCGAGCGGGCTGGGGCCATGCACGGTGTGTGAGGCCCGACCGGCAGCACGGGTTGCGCGCGCCCGTGCGGGCGCGCCAAGCTACGCCCGCGCATGGCCCACGATCGCGATCGCGACGAGTCGTTGCACGGCGGCATCGCAGACCTCGATGCCGTCGGCAACCTGCTCCAGCTCGAACCGCTCGCGCGCCGCGTGCTGCCGCCGGAGGTGTTCGCATACATCGCCGGCGGCGCGTGTGACGAGCGGACGGTCGCCGACGCCCGCGCCAGCTACGATCGCCTCGCGCTGCGGCCCCGCGTGCTGGTCGACGTCGCACGCCGCGACCGCGCGACCACAGTGCTGGGCATGCCGCTGGCGAATCCATTCTTGGTCGCACCGACCGCGATGCACGCGCTGGTGCACCGCCGCGCCGAGCTGGCCACCGCCGCCGCCGCGCGCGAGGCCGGATCGATCATGGTGCTCTCGACGCTGTCGACCACCCCGGTCGAGGCCGTCGCAGCCGCGGCCGGCGGCGCGCTGTGGTTTCAGCTGTACGTCTATCGCGACCGCGGCGCGACCGCGGAGCTGCTCGCGCGCGTGCAGCAGGCCGGCGCGCGCGCGCTGGTCGTGACCGTCGATGCGCCGATGCTGGGCCTGCGCGAGCGCGACCGGGCCCACGGCGTGTCGCTGCCGCCGGGCTTCCGCGCGCCCAACGTGCGCGCCGACGGCGAGAGCCCGGCCGAGGCGCTGGGCACCTACTTCGCGTCGCTGGTCGATCCGTCGCTGTCGTGGCGCGACCTCGCGTGGCTGCGCGCGCAGACCGAGCTGCCGATCGTGCTCAAGGGCGTGCTGCGGGCCGACGACGCCGCGCGAGCGGTGGCCGAGGGCGTCGCGGGCGTGGTCGTGTCGACCCACGGCGGACGCCAGCTCGACGGTGCGATCGCGACCATCGACGCGTTGCCCGAGATCGCCGAGGCGGTGGCCGAGCGCGCGGCGGTGCTGCTCGACGGCGGCATCCGGCGTGGCACCGACGTGATCAAGGCGCTGGCGCGCGGCGCCGACGCGGTGCTGCTGGGGCGACCGGTGCTGTGGGGCCTCGCGCTGGGCGGCCAGCGCGGCGTCGCCAAGGTCTTCGCGCTGCTCGAGCGCGAGCTCGACGTCGCGATGGCGCTGTGCGGCTGCGCCCGGCTCGACGACATCGACGCCTCGCTGGTGCGCTGATCGACGCCGCGCGCGGTCGTCAGTACTTGTTGAGATAGAACGGGTAGCGCACCGTCGAGGGCTTGGCCTGCTTGGGGAAGCTCAGCGTGCCCACGAGCTTGGTCAGACACTGCTCGGTCGGGGCGTGGCCGAACTCGCTGAGCTCGAGCTTCGCGCCCTCGACCTTGCCCGCGGCCGTCACCGTGAAGCTCACGACGATGGCGCCGTCGAGCGTCTCGTCGTTGGGGTGGTGCAGCGCCTCGTCGTAGCAGGCGCGCACGGCCTCGATGCTCTGGTTGATCGCGCCCTCGATGTCGGCGTCCTTCAGCGTGCCGTCGATCGTGAGCACCTGCTCCACCGGCGGCTTGTGGTGGCTGCTCTCGCCGCTGTGGTCGCGCTTGGTCGGCTCGCTGGCTTCGGCCTGCGGCGTCGGCTCGGGCGTCTGGGTGGGCGCGTCGTCACGGCGGCAGGCGAGCGCGAGCAGGGCGAAGGCGAGCGGCACGGGGCGGAACATCGCGGGCGAGCGTACCACCGCGCGCCCGCGGATCACGAGCCGCCCAGCCGCGCCGAGGTGGCGTTGCGGCGCTGCTGCAGCCACCGCGGCGAGGCGGTGCCGTAGCGCCAGCTGAGGTAGACGAAGTGCTCTGCGAGCGCGCGCGGCAGGCTCGCGCCGTCGGCGACGTCGCGGCGGCGGTAGTCGTAGATCCGCGCTTGCGTCGACGGATCGAAGCCGAGCGTGCCCAGGCCCGCGTCGTCCGGCAGGAAGATCTGCGAGGTCGGCACGACCACGCGCACCGGACCCTCGGTGCCGGGCACGGTCCACACCGCGACGACGTGGTTCCACACCGGCCAGAACAACCCGACGTGCGCGACACCCAGGCGCCGCGCGAGGTGGGCGAAGAGCGCCGACAGCTCGTCGCACTCGGCGGTCGCGGTCGCGTCGTCGGGCCCGGGCGCGTCGCCGCGCCAGCTCGACCACTGCGACCAGATCGCGTCGCTGCGGGGCTCGCGGTTGGTGATGGCCCAGCGCAACTGCCACAGGCCGCCGTCGCGCAGCGACTCGAACAGCAGCCGCACGCGCACGAACTCGCGGCGGCCGTCGTCGTCGTCGAGCGCGCCGTGGCTCGCGACCAGGTCCCGCCACTGCGCGCGCACGTCGTCGTCGTCGTCGCGGGCGTCGGCGATGGCTGCGAGCGCATCGGCCAGCGCGTCGACGCGCACGCGCTCGCCGAGCGGCAACGCCGGCAGCGGGTCGGCCGGCAGCGGCACCGCGGGGTCGGCCAGCAGCCGCAGCGCCAGCAGCGGGCCGATCACTGCCACCGACGCGGCCCGGGCGGGGGCGGCGTGAAGCGACCGTCGTCGCGCGCCGCCGGCCATGGCTCGGGATCGGGGGTGAAGCGATCGTCGTCGCGCCAGGCGTCGATCGCCACGCCGCGGCGCCGCAGCGCCGCGGCCGAGTCGTAGAACACGCGCACGCGTTGATCGGGGCGGTCGTGATCGCGGCGCACGAACGGCACCTCGACCACCGGCGAGAAGCGATCCTCGCCGAACTCGGTGCCCAGCTCCTGGCGGCTGGCGTGTTCGTCCTTGCTGCGGGCGCGGCCCGAGCCGCCGGCATCGGCGCCCGGCGCCGACGTCGACGGCGCGGCCTTGCGCGCGGGCGCGGCCCAGCCATGGGGGCGCTCGCGCTCGCGGAACACCGCGACCCCGATGACGCCTGCGTGCTGCGGCGTGCCGCGGCGCGCGGTGTAGCTGTCGCGCACGCCGCCGAAGCGGAAGCTCGCGACCTCGTCGAGCGAGCGGCGGAAGCCGTCGATCACGACCTCGCCGAAGGGCTCGACCACGTAGCCGCGATCGCGACGGAAGTCGCCGACGCGGCCGGTGATCACGTCGCGGCCGTCGACCGCGACCACGACCTCGAGCCGGTCGGGCCCGTCGTTGACCACGCGGATGACGTAGCGATCGCCGCGCTCGCCCGCGACGAAGGTCGCGCCGCGGTGGGCGGCCGAGGGCAGGGCGAGCCCGTCGGCACTCTCGATGGTCACGTGGACCTGCGACGTGACGGGCGGACGCCAGTGGCCCGGCACGCTGCGGGCGTGGGCGATCGGGCCCGGCGCGAGCGCGCCAGCGACGAGCGCGGTGGACAGCGACAGCAGCAACGCGGCGGTGCTCAGCGGTTTCATGGGCGCCTCGGTCGGGCAGCAACGCACCGCGGGTCGCCGCGATCTGGCGCCACGATGTGAGCCAACCGACCGTGCCCCGACCTACATGCGCGCCGCCTCGGCCCGCAGCTGGCGGCGGTACTGCGCCGGCGAGCAGCCCATGTGGCGCTTGAACACCTTGCTGAACGCGTCCTCCGAGCCGTACCCCACGCGCTCGGCGAGCTGGCCGAGGCTGAGCCCGTCGTCCTCGAGCAGATCCGCCGCCACCTGCATGCGCCACCGCGTCAGGTACTGCGCCGGCGGCTCGCCCACGAGATCGGTGAAGCGCGCGAAGAAGGCCGAGCGCGACATCCCGACCACGCCCGCGAGCGAGCTCGCGGTCCAGTCGTGGTGCGGGTTGCGATGGATCGCCGCGAGCGCGCGCCCGATCTTGGGGTCGCGCAGCGCCGACAGCCATCCGCCACCTTGGCCCGGCGCCGAGAGCACGCAGCGTCGCAGCAGGTGCGCGACCAGCAGATCGACCAGCCGCGTGACCATCGCGTCGCCGCCGGGCGTCTCGCGGTCGAGCTCGCGATCCAGCATCGCGAGGGTCTCGCTGAGCCACGGCACCAGCGTGCCCTGGTCCGAGCGCACGACCATCACGCGCGGCAACAGGGCCAGCATCGCCTCGCCGGCCTTGTGCGCGAAGCTGAAGGTGCCGCACAGAACGTGCGCGGCGTCGCCGGTGCCGGCGGTCTCGACCTGCTCGACGTGCGAGCGCGTGCGGCTGCGCGCGAGCGTGCCGATCGGCACCGCGACGCGATCGGGCGCGTCCGAGAGGGTGTGCCCGTCGCCGCGGGTCAAGACCACCACGTCGCCGGGGCCCAGCTGGAGCGCCTCGCCGTCGTCGCCGTCGCGGCGGAAGCACAGCGTGCCGTGGACCACGCCGTGGAAGATCGGCCGCGGCGCGCCGCGGGTGTGCACGCCGTACGGTGGGCGCAGGCAGGCGCGGGACAGCAGCGCCGAGCACAGCCGCACCGACTGCAGGATGTCCGACAGGATCCGCTCGAAATCGTCGTCGACGTGGGCTGGCTGCTGCATGGCGGTTTCTGCCAGCATAACCGGTCCCGCCCGTCCGCCCAGGCCGCTGGACGATCGCGCGGGCTTCTCGGACGATCGCCCCACCGTCGGCCACACGTGGGCGGTCATGCTCAGGGCATGGCCACGCTGCGACCCACCATCAAGATGATCGCCCCCTCCACCCGCCGCGAAGCGCTGCAGACGATGTTCTGCGAGGCGTTCGGCGCGACCGTGCGCGCCGTCGCACCCCACCTGGACGTCTACGAGCTCGACGGCGGCGGCAGCATCGGCGTCGAGCTGGTGCCCGAGTCGCAGGCGCTGACCGCAGCGCAGCAGCGCGACGCGGGCACGTGGCTCGAGTTCGGCGTGCCCGATCCGGCGGTCGCGATCGCGACGCTCGATCGCATGGGCCTGCAGCGCGTCGCCTACCACGACAAGGCCCACACCTACTTCGCCGCGCCCAGCGGGCACGTGTTCCGCATCGCGCAGGCGTAGCGCCGCGCGAGGCTCAGGGCGCGTCGATCTCGGCGAGCGCGAGCACGACCGGCTCACCCTCGTCGCTCGCGGGCGCACCGTCGCGGATCCGCACCAGCGAGCCGGGCTGCTGCGGCGCCGCGAGCACCTCGGCATAGCCGGGGTGCACGCCCGGACCGGTCCACGCGTACAGGTGACGCGCGTCTGCGGGCGCCAGGTTCACGCAGCCGTGGCTCTTGCGCTCGCCGAAGCTGCCGTGCCAGTAGGCAGCGTGCAGCGCGTAGCTGCCCACGAAGTACGCGGTCCACGGCACGCGATCGACCGCGTAGGGATCGTCGTCGCCCGGGCGGCTGCTCATGGTGCGCTCGGCGACCTTGCGCTCGATGCGGAAGCTGCCCTCGGGCGTGTCGTGACCGCGACGGCCGGTCGAGACCAAGGTGGCGTACACCGGCCGCGCACCGACGTACGCGACCAGCACCTGCTGCGAGACGTCGATGTCGAGCCAGCGCTCGTCGTCGGCGATGCCCGCGGGCGGGGCCACGCGCTCGGCGATGCGCACGTCGTCGCGCGAGGCCCAGCCACGCTCGCCGCCCGCCAGCGCGAGCTCGACGAAGCGACCGTCGTCGCTGGTGGCGAGCACGGTCCCGCTGTGGCGCGCGGGCATGCGCGCGGCGAGCTCGGCCTGGGCGTGGGGCGCCGCCCGCAGCGGGATCGTGCCGTCGTTGCCGCGGAAGCGCGCCCATGCCCGCGGCTGCGCCAGCGCGTCGCCGACGGCCGCGCCACGGAAGCGCGAGGTGTCGAGCTTGCGCAGCTCGTTGGCCGCGACGTAGCCGTGGCGCGTGCGCCAGAACTCGCGACCGCCGTGGCTGGCGCTGCCGATGCGCCGCACCGTCAGCGACGCGTCGGGCAGCACGCCGCCGCGACCGGCGAGCGCGTCCTCGAGCGAGGCGTAGATGCGCGAGCGCTCGCTGCTGAGCTTGGCGTAGGTGCCCGGCACCAGCGAGCCACGGGGCAGCCGCGGCAAGATGGTGTCGCTCGCGGGCTTGTGCGTGGGCTCGACCTCGGCGCAGAGGAAGCCCTGCGGCACCAGCGGGCGCCAGCCGGTCTCGCAGTCCTGCGTCGAGATCGCCTCGTGCACCCGCACGCGCTCGCCGATCGCGAGCACGCCCAGCCGCGCGGCATCGAGTCGCGGCTCGGCGAACACGTCGGTGAACGTCGGCAGCGAGACGATCTCGGTGGAGCGATCGGGCTCGAACAGCTCGATCGCGACGTCGTCGTCCTCGCTCGCGACCGCGACCGCCGCCGCCGCGGTCGGCGAGCGCGGTGCGGCCGAGGTCGGTTGCGGCGCCTGGGACGGGCTCGGCGCGTCCGCGACGCGGCCGTCACCGGCGCGGGCACAGGCAGACACCAACGCGAACAGGGCACAGATGCGGCGTTGCGACGGGCTCACGGGGGAGGGTCTTTTCAGGACTCGGGCCAAGCCCGCCCGAGCGCGGATTCCAGGCCCGTGTCCGGACGCTTGCGTCGCATCGGCGCGGCGCGGGCGGTGGCGCGCGCGTCCGCGCCGGCGCGACTTCCCAACTGGAGCCGCCCAGCGTTGCCCGAGTGGGGCAAGCCGGGCAGGGCGGGGATCGCAAGCGCGGGATCGCCAGGACTAGCCGCGGGCGGCCGCGGTCGCGAGCTCGAGCGCGCGCGCCGGATCGACGCCCAGCTCGAAGGCGATCCGATCGTGGTCCTCGACCGCCGCGATCGCGCGCCGGCCCGCGCCCAGCCGCCGCGCCATGGTGTCGGCGAGCGCGAGCACGTGACCCAGCTGCGAGTAGCCGCCGCCGTCGGCTTCGAAGCCGCGGTAGCGATGGTGTCGGCGCACGCCCTCGCACACCAGCGCGGGCAGCTTCCAGCGCGCGGCCAGGCGCGCCCCGAGGCCGGCGTGGACCATGACCGCGAGCGGCTCGAGCTCGTCGTCGCCGACGCCGTCGACCGGCGGCCGATCGCGCAGGGTCAGCAGCGCGGTGCGGCCGAGGTCGTGCATCAGCCCGCTCAGAAACGCGTACTGCGGATCGAAGCCGATCTCGCCGCACAGCGCCCGCGCGATCGCACCGACCGCGATGGCGTGCTCGCGCTCGTTTCGCATCGCGCGATCGTTGCCGCGGAACACGTGGCACTCCATCACGGCTTGATACAAGATGTCGCGGATCGTGCCCGCGCCCAGCCGCTGCAACGCGGCGGTGAGCGAGCGCAGGCCGCTGCCCGCGTAGGCGGGCGAGGTCGCCACCGCGAACATGCGCGCGGCCAGGGCTGCGTCGCGCGCGACCACGCGCTCGAGCCGGTTCATCGGCGTCTGGGGATCGTTGGCGAGCTGCAGCGCCTCGGCGGCGGTGTCGGGCAGCAGCGGCAGACGGAAGTTCGGATCCTCCACCGCCTGCGCGAGCGCGGTCGCGAGCTCCCGCAATCGGGCCTCGCCGCCGGCGACCGCCGGACGCGTCGCCGGCGCCTCGATGTGATGGACCAGGCCGGGATCGACGTCGCGTCGCGGGCGCTCCAGGGCTCGGGCCGACACGTCCGGATCATCGACGGCCGCCGCCGCGCGCTTGAGCGCGAACGCTAGCCGGTGACGCTGGTCAGCGCACGCGTCAATTCGGCCTTGCGCGCGCCGTCGGCGAAGCTCGCCGCGATCGCATTCGCAGCCAGGCGAGACAGGCTGTCGCGGTCGAGCGCGAACGCCTCGCGCACCGCAGCGTAGTTGTCGCCGAGGTAGCCGCCGAAGTACGCGGGATCGTCGGAGTTGATGGTGACGTGCAAGCCCGCGTCGAGCATGCGTTGCAGTGGGTGTGCGCTCATGCGATCGACCACGCCCAGCCGCACGTTCGACAGCGGGCACACCGTCAGCGGCACCGCGCGCGCGGCCAGCTCGCGCACCAGCGCCGCGTCCTCGAGGCAGCGCACGCCGTGATCGATGCGATCGACGTGGAGCTGCTCGAGCGCCTCGCGGACGTAGGCCGCAGGACCCTCCTCGCCGGCGTGGGCGACGGCGCGGTAGCCATCCGCGCGCAGCTGCGCGAAGACCTCCGCGAAGGCGCCCGGCGGGTGATCGCGCTCGGACGAGTCGAGCCCGAAGCCGACGAAGCGATCGCCGAAACGGCGACAGTCCGCGTAGCACTGCGCGGCCTGCTCGGGCGAGAGGTGGCGCAGGAAACACGGGATGATCGCGCTGGTGATGCCCCAGCGCGAGCGCGCGTCGGCCAGCGCGCCCTCGAGCCCGTCGATCACGACGTCGAGCGAGACACCGCGCGCGGTGTGGGTCTGCGGATCGACGAAGATCTCGGTGTGCGCGATGCCATCTGCCGCCGCGCGCTCGCAGTACGCCCACGCGAGATCGTAGAAGTCGCGCGCGTGCCGCAGCACCGCCGCGCCCTGGTAGTAGACGTCGAGGAACGACTGCAGGTCGACGAACGCGTAGGCCTGCCGCAACGCCGCGATGTCCGGCCACGGCAGCGTCACGCCGTTGCGCTGCGCCAGCGCGAACATCAGCTCGGGCTCGAGCGTGCCCTCGATGTGCAGGTGCAGCTCGACCTTGGGCAACGCGCGCAGGAACGCCGCGTCGGTGGTGGCGGCGGGCTCGTGCGCCGTGGGTTGCTCTGCCATCGTCGCGAACCAGCGTAGCACCGTGGGCCCATCGCACCGCGTCGGGCTCCGTGCCGCGGTGGGCTCGCACCGCGGCGGGCTCGCACCGCGGCCCGCTCGCGCGGCGACGGCCGCGACGGTGGTGGCCGGGCCGCGGATTCCCCTACAATCCAAGCTGATGGGCAGCTCGACCACGACGCCGCCGCGGTCACGCCTCGAGCTCGAGATCCAGCCGCAGCCCGACGACATCACCTGCGGGCCCACGGCGCTGCACTCGGTCTATCGCTACTACGGCGATCCCATCGAGATCGAGCAGGTCGTGGCCGAGGTGCCCATGCTCGAGGACGGCGGCACGCTCGCGGTCATGCTGGGCTGCCACGCGCTGCGGCGGGGCTTCGCGGCGACGATCTTCACCTACAACCTGCAGATGTTCGACCCGACGTGGTTCGAGGGCGACGTCGACCTGGCCGAGCGGCTGACACTGCAGCGCGAGGCCAAGAACGATTCCAAGCTGCGGACCGCGACCGACGCCTATCTCGAGTTCCTGCGCCGCGGCGGGCAGATCCGCTTCGAGGAGCTGACCGGCAAGCTGCTGCGTCGCTACCTCGCGCGCGGACGGCCCATCCTCACCGGCTTGTCGGCGACGTACCTCTACCACAAGGCCCGCGAGATCGGCGCGACCAACGAACCCGACGACGTGCGCGGCGAACCGGTCGGACACTTCGTGGTGCTGTCGGGCTACGACAAACACGGTGGCACGGTGCACGTCGCGGATCCCTACGCGACCAACCCCGCGGGCGCGCGCTACTACCACATCAACATCGATCGCGTGATCGCGGCGATCCTGCTGGGCGTGCTGACCTACGACGCCAACCTCTTGCTGGTGCGGCCGCCGCGGCCGCTGGCAGGCTCGGTGGAGACCTGAGCGATGCCGATCCTCATCGTCGTCAGCGATCTGGGCGACTGGCCCATCGAGATCGCCGGCGCCAAGGTCGTGCTCGCGCGCGAGTACCTGACCAAGCCCGAGTACGTCGAGATCACCGACGCCAAGGTCTTCAACCTCTGTCGCTCGTACCGCTACCAGAAGCTGGGCTACTACGTCTCGCTGGTCGCGGCCGCGCGCGGCCAGCGGCCGTTCCCCACGCCGGTGACGATCCAGGATCTGAAGTCGCGCACCATGGCCAGCGTGGTCGACGGCGAGATCGACGAGCTGATCCAGCACAGCCTGCGGCCGCTGTCGTCGGAACGGTTCGTGCTCACGGCCTACTTCGGCCGCAACATCGCCGCGCGCCACGGCAAGCTGGCGCAGGCGCTGTTCCGTCGCTTCCCGGCACCGCTGCTGCGGGCCGAGTTCGCCTTCCACGCCCGCGAGAAGCGCTGGGCGCTCGACGGCGTCGAAGCGCTCGCGCCGACCGACGTGCCCGAGGAACACCGTGAGTTCCTCGTCGACGTGGCCAAGGAGTACTTCCGCCGCCGCCACCACGTGAAGATCGCCCGTGCTGCGACCACCGCGTACGACCTCGCGATCCTGACCGACCCCGAGGAGCCGCAGCCGCCCTCGTGCGAGCGCGCGATCCAGAAGTTCGTCGGCGCGGCCGAGTCGCTGGGCTTCGACGTCGAGATCATCGGCAAGCACGACTATCCCCGCCTGGCCGAGTTCGATGCGCTGTTCATCCGCGCGACCACCAGCGTGAACCACCGCACCTTCCGCTTCTCGCGCAAGGCCGCGGCCGAAGGCCTGATCGTGATCGACGATCCCGAGTCGATCCTGCGCTGCACCAACAAGGTCTTCCTCGCCGAGCTGCTGCACCAGCACGACGTGCCCACGCCGCGGACCATGGTCGTGCACCGCGGCAACGCGGCCGAGGCCCTGGGGCGGCTGGGCCTGCCGTGCATCCTCAAGCAACCCGACAGCTCGTTCTCGCAGGGCGTCAGCAAGGCCGAGACCCCCGAGGAGTTCCGCGCGCAGCTCGAGCGCCTGCTGGGGCGCTCCGACCTCGTCATCGCGCAGGAGTTCGCGCCGACCACGTTCGACTGGCGCATCGGCGTGCTCGACCGCCAGCCGATCTACGCCTGCAAGTACTTCATGGCCGGCGCGCACTGGCAGGTCATCCACCGCGACGGCGGCAGCGGCAGCGAGGAAGGGCCCTCGGAGGCGGTGCCGCTCGACAAGGTCCCGCGCAAGCTGCTGCGCACGGCGGTCAAGGCCGCGAACCTGATCGGCGACGGGCTCTACGGCGTCGATCTCAAGGAGTACGGCGAGGCGCAGTACTCCGTGATCGAGGTCAACGACAACCCCTCGATCGACGCCGGCGTGGAGGACGAGCTGCTGATGGACGAGCTGTACCGCGCGATCATGCGGGTGTTCCGCAACCGCCTCGAGGCCCGCCGGAGGTCGCTGTGACGCTGGCGCTGTTCGAGGGCTTCGGCATCGAGATGGAGTACATGATCGTCGCGCGCGACGATCTCGCGATCGTGTCGTGCTGCGACGCGCTGCTGCGCGAGGTCGCGGGCGAGCAGGTCAACGAGGTCGAGCAGGGGCCGCTGTGTTGGTCCAACGAGCTGGCGCTGCACGTGGTCGAGCTCAAGACCAACGGCCCGGTGCCACGCATCGCCGCGGCCCACGATGCGTTCGTGGCCGGCATCGCCGCGGTCAACCATCGCCTGGCGAGCCACGGCGCGATGCTGCTGCCGACCGCGATGCACCCGAGCATGGATCCCGCGACCGCGCGGCTGTGGCCCCACGACGGCAAGCCCATCTACAACACCTACGATCGCGTGTTCGGCACCTCGGGCCACGGTTGGGTCAACCTGCAGAGCACCCACCTCAACCTGCCGTTTCGTGGCGACGACGAGTTCGGACGGCTGCACGCGGCCATCCGCGCGACGCTGCCGTTGCTGCCTGCGCTCGCGGCGAGCTCGCCGGTGTGCGACGGCCGGCGCCAGCCCGAGCTCGACCATCGGCTGCAGGTGTACCTCGGCAACCAGCGCCGCATCCCGTCGATCATCGGCCAGGTCGTGCCCGAGCCGGTGTGGACGCGCGCGGACTACGAGCGCGAGATCCTGCAGCCGATGTACCGCGACATCGCGCCGTTCGATCCCGACGGCGAGCTGCAGGACGAGTGGCTCAACTCGCGCGGCGCCATCGCGCGCTTCGACCGCGACGCGATCGAGATCCGCGTGCTCGATCTGCAGGAGCACCCCGGCGCCGATCTGGCGGTGACCGACCTGGTCGCGTGGGTGGTCGCGATGCTGTGCCACGAGCAGCACGTGTCGCAGGCCGAGCTGCGTGCGCTCGCGACCGAGCCGCTCGCGCGGTTGCTGGTCGAGGCCGTGCGCACCGCGGATGCCACCGTGATCGAACACGCGCCGCTGCTGCGGGCGCTGGGCGTGGCCGCGCCGCGGCTGAGCGCGCGCGAGCTGTGGCGCGAGCTGGCCGCGCGTCGTCATGCCGCGGCCGACGCGGACCCCCGGCTGGCGGCGGCGCTGCAACCGATCCTGCGCCACGGCTGCCTCGCGCGCCGCATCGCCGACGCGCTGGGCGAGGCGCCCTCGCCGGCGGCGATCACCGAGGTGTACCGCCAGCTGGCGTCGTGCCTGGAGCGCGGAGCGGCGTTTGTCCCGGCGTGACGCGCTGGCGCTGGTGATCAGCTGCGAGCACGCCGGCAACCGCGTGCCGGCATCGCTGCGGCCCGCGTTCGCCGGCGCCCGTGCGCTGCTGGCCAGCCACCGCGGCTTCGATGCCGGCGCGCTGGTGTTCGCGCGTCGGCTGGGCGCGGCGCTGGCGCTGCCGGTGATCGCGACGACGATCACGCGCCTGGTCGTCGACACCAATCGGCATGCCGGTCACCCCCGTGTGATCTCCGAGCGGCTCGCGATGCTCGATGCGGCCGCGCGTGCGCGTGTGCTCGCGCGCTGGCACGCGCCCCACCGCGCGCGCGTGCACGACGCGGTCGCCGCGGCGCTGCGCCGCTCGCCACGGGTGTTGCACGTCGCGGTGCACTCCTTCACACCGGTGCTCGACGGCGTCGTGCGCCAGGCCGACGTGGGCCTGCTGTACGACCCCGGCCGCGCGCTCGAGCGCACGCTCGCCGGCGCATGGCGGGCGTCGATCCGCGGGCTGCAGCCGCAGCTGCGCGTGCGCGCGAACTATCCCTACCGCGGCACCTCGGACGGGCTGACCCGGTGGCTGCGCACGTGCTTCGCACCCGCGCGCTACGCCGGGATCGAGCTCGAGCTCAACGCCGGCCTGCTGCGCGATGCGACGCGCTGGCGCGCCGCGACGACCGCGGTGCTGCAGGGGCTCGCGGCGCTGCTCAGTTCGCGCAGCGCGGGCACTGCAGCGCGGCGCAGTTGACCAGCGCGCCGTAGACCTGGCCCGAGATCATGCCGATGCCCTCGCCGCAGCTCATCGCGCACGTCAGCGTGTAGCCGCAGTCGCCCAGGCACTGCAGCGCCATGGCGCACTCGGGGTCCGCGAGGCACTCCTGGTACTCCGTCGCGCACGCCATCATGGTCGAGGTCAACACACAGGTCTCGCACGCGTCGCCGCCGGTGCTCGAGCTGCCGTCGCCGGTGGTCGTGACAGCAGCGGTGGTGCCACCGCTGCTGTCGGCGGCGCCGGTGCTGCCGTCGTCGGGGCACTCGCACGGACCGTAGCCGCCGCCGTCGGGCAGGCACGCCTGGGCGCCATCGCTGCCGCCCGGGCACGCGCACGCGATCTGCTGCCCGGGCACGCAGTTCTGCATGCCCTCGCTGCCGGTGCCGGTGCCGTGGGTGGCGGCGGCAGTGGTGCCGTCGTCGCTGCTGGCCGAGCCCTGACCGATCTCGCCGGCGCTGTCGCGGCCGGGATCGCTGGCGGTCGCGCACGCGGCCGACGTGATCACGAGCGCCGCGAGGGCACGCCACGGGCAGACCATGACGCGATTGTATCGCCCGCCGCGGGCGGGATCCAAGCCGCCGCCGCACGGCGCACCGGCGTCAACGCGGCGCTTCGCTGGCGGCCGAGAGCGCGGCCGCGGCGATGCCCTCGGCGCGCCGCCGCGCACGGCCGATGCGGCCCAGCTGCAGCAGCGTGAACATCACCGCGATGCCTGCGACGCCGAGCCCGCCCAGCCACAGGATCGTCGAGCTCGCGACGAGCCCGACCAGCACCATCAACGCTGCCGCGCCGCCGAGGCCACCGCCGGCGAGCGCGAGCGCGCCGCTGGTGCCGACGACCTCGACCCGCACCAGCGCGCCGCCGGCCTCGTCGGTGCGCACGCGGATGTCGTAGGTGACGCCGTCGCGATCGTCGACGATGTCGAAGCGATCCTCGCCCTGGTGGTGGCCACGCAGGCCGGTGTCGTGCTCGATGCGCTCGCGCACCAGCGTCAGCGCGCGCGCCGGCGCTGCGGCGACGCGGGTCTCGAGCTGAGCGGGACCCACCGGGACCAGCGCCGCGGGATCGCGGCGCACCAACGCGTCGCGCAGCTCCGCGGGCGAGATGCCGGCCTCGGCGGCGGCGTCGCGCAGCTCCTCGTTGGTGAAGCCCTGGGTCACGTCGGCTCTCCACCGCCGACGGGTTCGAGCACGCCGGTGGGGATGGCCACGCGGTTGCGACCGGCGCGCTTGGCCGCGTACAGCAGTCGGTCGGCCTCCTCGACCAGCGCCGGCGCGTCGGCGTGGCGGTCGGCGGAGAAGGCCGCGACGCCGATCGAGATCGTCACCGGCAGGGTCGCGCCGTCGTAGACGAACTTGGTGCTCTCGACCAACCGGCGGATGCGCTCGGCCAGCTGGGTCGCATGCACGATGGTGGCGTCGCGCGCGATGACGGCGAACTCCTCGCCGCCGATGCGACAAAACGCGTCCTCGGTGCGCAGCGAGCCCATGATGCAGGCGGCGAGCCGCTGCAGCACGTGGTCCCCCGCGGGGTGGCCGTGCTCGTCGTTGACGCGCTTGAAGTGATCGACGTCGAGAATCAGCAGCGCCAGCTCGAGCTCGTGCCGCTGCGCGTGGCTGAAGTCCTTGGCCAGCTGCTCGTCGAAGTAGCGCTTGTTGTAGGCCTGGGTCAGCGGGTCGCGCGTGGCCGACTCGTACAGCTGCTGCTGGAACTGCTCCTCGAGCGAGTCCTGGAAGCTGAACTTGAGGATCGTGACCGAGCCCAGCTGGATGCGGTCGCCGTCGGCGAGCTCCTGCCGGTGCACGCGCTCGCTGTTGACGTAGCTGCCGTTGGTCGAGTCGAGATCGAGCAGCGACACGCTGCCGTCGGCGGCGCGATGCAGTCGCAGGTGCAGCCGCGACACGCCCTCGTCCTCGAGCCGGATGTCGGCGTCGAGCGAGCGGCCGAGCGTGACGTCGCCGGTCGGCAGCTTGAACATCTTGCCGACGCTGCGGCCCGACAAGACGATCAGGAACGCATTGCGTTCGCCGGTGCTCGGCGGCGGCGAACGCCGCCGGATGACGGTTTGTTCTTCGTTCACCGATCCAACGCGCGATCGCAGTTGTGCCAGAGCCGGGACGAAAAGGGAACCGCAGCGTGGGCGCGCGCGTGGGGCATGGCCGCTGCCGCGCGATCGTGGCAACCTCGGCGGCAGACCACCCATGGCCCACGGCGTCGTTCGCAGACTCGAGCTCCTGGCTGCACAGGGCGTGGAGATCGTCGATCCACGGCAGACGTGGGTGGCGGCCGACGTCGTCGCCGAGCGCATCCGCCCCGGCGCGCGGCTGTACCCCGGCACGCGCTTGCAGGGCGCACGCACCTACCTCGGCGCCGGCGCCCAGGTCGGGGTCGAGGGTCCAGCGACGGTGCACGACGCGGTGTTCGCTCCCGGCAGCGCGATCGACAGCGGCTTCGTGCACGGCGCGGTGCTGCTCGAAGGCGCGCGGCTGGGCGCCAACGCCCACGTGCGACCCGGCACGCTGCTCGAGGAGGGCGCCTCGACCGCGCACGCGGTCGGTCTCAAGCAGACGATCCTGCTCGCGTGGGTCACGCTGGGATCGCTGATCAACTTCTGCGACGTGCTCATGGCCGGCGGCACCTCGCGCAAGGATCACTCCGAGGTCGGCAGCGGCTTCATCCACTTCAACTTCACGCCGTGGGGCCAGGCCGGCGACAAGGCCACGCCGTCGCTCGTGGGCGACGTGGTCGCCGGCGTGCTGCAACGGCAGCCGCGCATCTTCCTGGGCGGCGCCGGCGGCATGATCGGTCCGCGCCGCGTCGAGTACGGCGCGATCGCGGCCGCGGGTCAGGTGCTGCGCAAGGACGTCGCCGCCGGTGTGCTCGCGTCGCAGCCCACGCCGCCGCTGGCGCTGCCGCGCAAGCGCTTCTTCCTCGACGCGCTCGAGCCCCGGCTGCGGCGCAACCTCGAGTACGTCGCGCAGCTGGTGGCGCTGCGCTGCTGGTATCGCCAGGTGCGGCTGGCCCGCGCCAGCGATGCGCAGGCGCAGCTGGTGTTGCACGCCGCGATCGAGACGCTGAGCGCGGCGATCGGCGAGCGCTGCGAGCGGGCGGCCGCGTTCGCGCGCGAGCGCGGCGGCGCACTGCCGTCGCTGCAGCTCGAGCCCGCGATCCCGACGCCGATGACGATCGAGCCCGGTCGTGCCACCCATCTCGAGTGGCTCGCCGGGCTCGACGACGCGGCCGTCACGGCGCTGCAGCAGTGGCTGCAGGCCGTGGCCGCGGCGGTCACTGCAGCTTGAACTTCGTCGAGGTCGCGGGCACCTCGGCGACGCAGCAGTTCTCGCCCAGCGAGTAGACCGCGTCGTAGGCCTTGCCCGGCTTGAGCGTCAGGCCCTCGCGGGTCTCGTTGTAGAACCAAAACGTCGCGGTGAGCCGGTCGTCCGAGAGCTCGACGCCCCACTCACCGGGGCCGGTCGGCGGCAGCGGCACCATGGTGCCGTCGCTGGTGAGGCTGACGCTGGTGCCCGAGTCGGGGCTGCTGACCACGATCTCGAGCGCGGCGACCACGTCGAGCACCGCGGCGTCCTCGGTGCCGTCGACGCGGAACGGCAGCTCGGGCAGCGGATCCTCGAACGCGAGATCCATGCTGGCGACGTCGCCGTCGACCTTGGCGCTGGCTTCGCCATCACCGTCGGGGTCGAGCATGGCGGCGGGATCCTTCACGTCGACCTTCGCGACGCCGGAATCCGTGGTGTCTTCAGAGCACGCCACGGTAACGAGCGTGGCGATAGCGAGTGTGAACTTCTTCATCGGCGTGACCTCCTGCCGTTCGCTCCCTTTCTTCGGCGGGGAAGCCCGCGGCTCAAGCACGGGATCGGGCCGATCGATGGCGCGTCGCGGGTCGGTGGCGGACGCCGGCTCGCTTCGGGCCGACCGCTGCGTTGCCGCCGTCGCGGCGGCCGCACTATAGTGTCGAGGACCGATGCTGCTTCGTGCCGTGCCCCGCGTGCTCCTGTTCGCCGCCGTCGTCGCGTTCGCGGGCGGTTGCGCCGACGACGAGGGCTACATCGCCGAGGCCCTGGGCGAGATCGACGAAGCCGCGCTGCGCGACGGCGTCACGGTCGAGCTGCGCGGCGAGATCGGCAGCGTCGCGGTGCCGATGCTGCGGCCGGTGCCGGCGGCCGACGACCGCGCGCTCGAGCAGGCGCTGCGCCGCACCACCACCTTGGTGGTCGCGAGCGTGGCCTCGGGCGCGTCGGCGGATCTCGCGACCGGCTCGCTCGTGGACGGCGATCCCGCGGGCCCCGGCGAGTTCTCGTGGTCGCTGTCGGGCGGGCGCGACCAGCTCACGCTGCGCTTCTTCAACGCCGCGCCCAGCGGGCTCACGCTCGGGCCTGGCCGCGCCTACCAGGCGACGCTGTCGGTCGCGGACAACGGCTACGTCGAGCGCGTCCCGGCGCTCGCGTTCGACGTCACGGTCGAGGAGCGCTGAGCCAGCATGTCGACGCGCGCAGGGCTGGGGCATCGTCGCCGCCTGCGCGCCGCGCGGGTGCTCGTGGCCGCGGCCGCGTTCGTGCCCACCGTCGTCGCGGCCCGTCCGCGGCCGGCGGCGCGCGATGCCGCGGTGCGCGACGCGTACCTGTGCCGCGACGCACCCGAGCACGTCGATCTCGGATCGACGCGCTACACCGATCCCCGCTGTCGCCGCGGCGTGTGGCTCGGCGCCGACGTCGGCGGCGTGGTGTTGCCGGCGCGGTTGGGCCTGTTCGATCGCACGGTGTGGACCGTCCGCACCGGCCCGGCGTGGGCCGTGCGGCTGTCGCCGTGGCTGTCGCTGGGCGGTCGCCACGGTCTGACGTGGTACGACGCCGGCAACGCGCGGCTGCGCGTGCACGATCACCAGGTCGAGCTCGCGCTGCACCCGTGGGTCGCCAGCGGTCATCGCCGCGTGCACGACCGCCTCACGGTGGGCCTCGAGACCCACGCGGTGCTGCGCACCGAGGTCGATGGCGTGGCGTTCAAGCTCGGTGGCGTGCGCGACTTCGTGGCCACGGTCGGCTACGGCGCGGAGCACCGCCTCGCGCGGCGCTGGGCGCTGGGTTGGCACGGCCAGCTGCGGCAGGCGTGGGTGTTCGTCGACACGCAGCGGCAGCTGCGGCTGGGCCTGCGCGCGGTGGTGATGCCGCGGCCGCGCCATCGCCTGGCGCTGGAGTCGATCCTCTACGCGGTCGATCGCAACCCGCGGCAGGCCGGGACCCTGGTGCCGCGCCGCGGTGCCTACGCCCAGTTCGCGCTCGACTACGCGTGGATGGGCACGCCCGCGCGCAACCTCGCGCTGGGGCCGGCGCTGCGGCTGCGCTACGCGACCGGTTTTCTCACCGGCGAGGCGCCGATCTACGAGGTCCGCGAGGAGAGCCTGTCGACCAGCTACGTCGACATCACGCTCGGCGTGCGCGCGAGCTGGCGCTGACGCGGCGTGCGGCTCGCCGCAGCGCGCTCACTCGCCGGCGGCGAACGGCCGGCCCTCGGGCGTGGGGCGGTGCAGATCGCTGCCGACCTCGTCGATCCAGTCGCGCTCGATCAGCTTGGCCAGGAAGCGTCCGCGCTGGCCCTCGCCGGGCACGTTGATCTTGCCGACCGTGCGGTTGACCTGGAAGCGGGCCCCGGCCGCGCGCAGATCCTCGAGCAGCTCGTCGCCGTCGGGGCCGCGCAACCAGTGGTAGCGCTCGACGTGGGCCAGAAGCGGCACCTCGCCGCGGTCGACCAACGCGCGCACCACGTCGAACAGCGGCGCGGGCACGTGCTCGCCGGTGTGGGCCTCGAACAGCACGTAGCGCTCGCGGCCGAACGCGATGTGGTCGCCGGCTTCGATGCGGCGCACGAGCTGGTCGTCGAGGAAGTGCTCCGCGCCGAGCTCGAGCCGCAGCGGCAGCGCTTCGCGCTGTGCCGCCGCCTGCAGGGTCTCGAACGCGCGCTGCAGCGTCGCGGGCTCGTTGTCGTACTTGCCCGGGTAGATGTGCGAGGTGCACACGACCGTGCGCGCGCCGGCCTCGTGCAGCAGTCGCAGCATCGCGAGCGACATCGCGAGATCGCGGCTGCCGTCGTCGACGCCGGGCAGCACGTGGCTGTGGCAGTCGCGCTCGCGCAGCGCGACGCCGCGCCGCAGATCCGCGTCGCCCTGGGGCTTGCGCTTGAACCAGCCGAACACGTCCACGCCGACTGTATAGCGTTGGTCCGCACACGGGCCAGCCCGCGCGATCGCGGGCGTGGGCCGGGGCGATCGCGTCAGGGCGTGCCGTCGGCGCCGGCGGCGGTGACCCGTGCGGCGACGCCTGCACCACCTTGGGCCGCCAGGCCCAGCGCCTGGGCGCCGAGCAGGAACGGAAGGATCTGCTGCATGTAGCGGCTCGCCGTCGACAGGCCGTGCGGCGCCACGACCACGCGGTCGCCGGGCTGCAGGCGGATCTGATCGTCGACCAGCAGCGCGCGCTCGAGCTCGACGCGGTACACGACCGGCTTCGCGAAGCCGCCGCGGATCACCGCCAGCTCCCGACGCGCGCGCGCCGGCGTCGGCCCACCCGCGGACGCGAGCGCCTCCGCGAGGGTCAGGCCGGAACGCTGGATGCCCACGACCTTGGGCTGTTGCACCTCGCCGAGCACGAACACCTTCTGGTCGCTGGTGTCGGGGATGAACACGACGTCGCCGCCGCGCATGAAGACGTTGCGGCTGGTGTCGCCGCGGCGCAGCAGATCGGCCAGGTTGATCGGCAGCAGCTGGCCCTTGCGCACGACCGTGGCGGTCTCGAGGTTGGCGAGCTCGGAGGCGCCGCCGGCGAGCGTCAGCGCCTCCAGCAGCGTGGTGTCGCCGTCGACCGAGAAGCTGCCGGGCTGGCGCACCTGGCCCAGCACGTGGAACTTCTGCGACTCGTAGCGCAGGATCTCGACGCTGATCTGAGGATCGACGATGAAGCGCGCGACCGCCTCGCGCATCGACGTCTCGAACTCCGTCAGGGTCAGGCCCTCGGCCTGGATCGGGCCGACGATGGGCAGGTGGATGTGGCCGTCCTTGCGGATGGTGGTGCCGGCGCTCGCACCGAGCTCGGCGCGGTGCGAGCTGAGCTCGGGATGGTTGAGCACGAAGATGTCGAGCACGTCGTTCTTGCCCAGACGGTACTCGTCCTTCTCCGCCGCGAAGTCGTACACCACCTGCTCGACCGCGATGCCGGCCGGGTTGGCGTCGGCGATCATCGCGTCGAGATCGCGGATCTCGATGCCGTGCTTGTCGGCCTTCATGCGATGGAAGCGGAACTGATCGGCCGCGCAACCGCTGCCGCTCGCGATCGCCAGCGCTGCGGCGAGTGTCCGCATCGCGGCCTTGCGGGCCCACGCGGGGCCGCTGCGACGCGTGGCGGTGATTCCCTTGCTGTGCACGTCGTGGGACATTACGTGGGCGGAGGCCCCTCTCCAACGCTGCCTGGTGAACCGCATGTCGACTCCGCAGAATACTTGTCCTCCGAAGTCCGGCGCCGCAAGGGCCCCGGCACGATCGGATGCCAATGACGCGCCCGCGCCGCGCTCCTGGGCGGTGGCGATGCGGTGGCCGCAGTCGCCCGCGCGCCGTCGCGTCGTGCGGGACGCGATCGATGTGTCGATCACCGCGGCGATGCTGGCCGCGGCCTACATGGTCCGCTTCGAGTCGATCACCGACGCGCCCTGGCGCGAGGGCTTCTGGCGCGTGGTCGCGCCGGTGGTGGTGCTGCGCGGTGCGATGGCGTACGCGCTCGGTCTGCATCGCACCAGCTGGCGGCTCTTCGGTGTGCGCGAGGCCGAGCGGCTGGCGCTCGCGGTGGGCCTGGGCTCGGCGATCATGGTCGTCGCGCGGCTGGTAGTGCCGGCGCTGGGCGTGCCGCTGGGTGTGATCGGGCTCGAGGGTCTGTTCACGCTGTGCGCGAGCTGGGTCGTGCGCGTGCTCGTGCGCGCCGCCGACGAGTCGCACGCGCGCGCGAGCACACCGCAACGCGTCGGTCGCAAGCGCGTGCTGCTGGTGGGTGCCGACCGCGACGGCCAGCTCGCCGCGGAGGCGCTGCGCAGCAGCCCGCGCGCCGAGCTCGAGCCGGTGGGTTTCCTCGACGACGCGCCGGCACGCCGCGGGCTGCGGATCGCCGGACTGCCGGTGCTGGGCGCCATCGACGACGCCGCCGCGATCGCGGCGCAGCAGGGCGCGGAGCTGTTGGTGCTGACCATGCCGTCGGCGAGTCGCGCCGAGCGACGCGCGGTGGTCGAGCGCTGCCGACCCAGCGGACTGCCGCTGCGCACGGTGCCGGCGTACTGGGAGCTCTTGTCGGGCGAGACCGCCAGCCACGTGCGATCGATCCGCATCGAGGATCTGCTCGGCCGCGAGGTCGTGGGCCACGATGCGCGGCAGCAGGCGCAGGCCTCGGGCGCCTACCGCGGCCGCCGCATCCTGGTCACCGGTGCCGGCGGCTCGATCGGCTCGGAGCTGTGCCGTCAGCTCGCCGCGCTCGATCCCGCGGCGTTGGTGCTGCTCGAGTACTCCGAGAACAACCTCTTCGACATCGAGAACGAGTGCCGCGCGATCATCGGTGCCCGCGCGATCCCGGCGCTGGCCGACATCCGCGACGGTGCCGCGGTCGCGCGCCTGTTCGAGCGCCATCGACCCGAGGTCGTGTTCCACGCCGCGGCCTACAAGCACGTGCCGATGATGGAGCTGCACCCCTGCGACGCGGTCGACAACAACGTCCGCGGCACCCGCACGATCGTCGAGGCCGCGCAGGCCCACGGGGCCGAGCGCTTCGTGATGGTCTCGACCGACAAGGCGGTCAATCCCACCAACGTCATGGGCGCGACCAAGCGCGCCGGCGAGATGATCGTGCAGTCGCGCGCGCGCAGCGGTTCGACCAAGATGTGCTGCGTCCGCTTCGGCAACGTGCTGGGCTCGCGTGGCTCGGTGTTGCACACGTTCCAGAAGCAGATCGAGCGCGGCGGTCCCGTCACCGTGACGCACCCCGACATCACGCGCTACTTCATGACCATCCCCGAGGCCGTGCGGCTGGTGCTGCAGGCCGGCGCGGCCGGCAGCGGCGGCGAGGTGTTCCTGCTCGACATGGGCGAGCCCGTGCGCATCGCCGACATGGCCAAGCAGATGATCCGGCTCGCCGGCCACGAGGACGGCGAGATCGCGCTGGAGTACGTCGGCCTGCGTCCGGGCGAGAAGCTCTACGAAGAGCTGGTCCACCACGGCGAGGACGTGGTGCCCAGCGGCATGGACGGCATCAACGTCGTGCGGCCCGCGGGGCTCGACGCACCGACGATCCTGCCGTGGGTCGCGCGGCTCGAGGCCGCGGCCGCGAGCCACGACGGCCGCGGCGTGCGGCGGCTGCTCGCGCTGGGCACCGGCTACCGGCCCGACGCGGCGGTGGCCGAGCCCGCGTCCGAACCGATGCCGGCGCTGCCCGAGGTGGCCGCGAACGCGGCGGTGGGCTGATGCGGATCCTCTATCTCCACCAGTACTTCGTGCCGCCCGACGGCAGCGGCGGCACGCGCTCCTACGAGCTGGCGCGTCGGCTGGTCGCGCGCGGCCACGAGGTCACGCTGGTGACCAGCAACGCGATGATGCCGCGACCGTGGCGCGAGCGCACCGAGATCGTGCGCACGAGCCTCGATGGCATCGAGCTGGTGGTGCTGCCGGTTCGCTACGACAACCACATGGACTACCGCACGCGCATGGCTGCGTTCGCGCGCTTCGCCGTGGCCGCGACCACGGTCGCGCTCGAGCAGCGCGCCGACGTCGTCTTCGCCACCAGCACGCCGCTGACCATCGCGCTGCCGGGGCTGGCGGCGCGCGTGGGCCTGCGCGCGCCGATGGTGTTCGAGGTGCGCGATCTGTGGCCCGAGCTGCCCATCGCCATGGGCGCGCTGCGCAACCCGCTGCTGCGGGCGGCGGCGTCGGGGCTCGAGTGGGCCGCGTACCACGGCGCGTCGCGCATCGTCGCGCTGTCGCCCGCGATCGCCGACGGCGTGGCGCGCCGAGGCATCGCGCGCGAGCGCATCGCGGTGGTGCCCAACGCCTGCGACCTCGCGATGTTCGCGGGCGCGCAGGCACAGGCGCCCGCGGCCCGCGAGCGTCACCTGCACGCGTTCGACCCCGCGCGGCCGCTGGTGCTGTACGCCGGCACCTTCGGTGCGATCAACGGCGTGCCGTGGCTCGCCGACGTCGCCGCCGCCGCCGCGCAGCACGGCTCCGATCTGCAGTTCGCGCTGCTGGGCGACGGGGCCGACCGCGCCGCGTTGTGCGAGCGCGCCGCGGCCCACGGGGTGCTCGAGCGCAGCCTGCGGGTGTTGCCGCCGGTGCCCAAGCGCGAGATGCCCGGCGTGCTCGGCTGCGCGACCGTGGCGACCTCGCTGTTCCTGCCGCTGCCCGAGATGGAGGCCAACAGCGCCAACAAGTTCTTCGATGCGCTCGCGGCCGGCCGCCCGCTGGCGATCAACTACGGTGGCTGGCACGCAGACCTGCTGCGCGACAGCGGCGCCGGCATCGCGATGCCGCACAAGCATCCCGCCGCGGCCGCGCGGATGCTGCACGCGCTGGCCCACGATCCGTCGCAGCTGGCGCGGGCGCGGGCCGCCAGCGCCCAGCTGGCGCGGGCGCAGTTCGATCGCGACACGCTGGCGAACACGCTCGAGTCGGTGTTGCTCGACGCGGTGCGCGAGGCCCACGGGCCGCGTCGCCGCGGGCGCGCTGCGGTCAGGGATCGCCGAGGAACAGACCCACGGTCTGCGTCCGCATGACCGCGAGGTCGAGCACGCAGTCGCCGTCGACGTGACCCACCGCCACGCCGGCGGGGTCGGCGATGAGCAACGGCGTCGCGTCGGCGTAGCCGTTGCCCTCGCGCGCGTAGACCAGCACCGCGTTGTCGCCGCGTCGCGCGAGCACGAGGTCGGCATCGCCGTCGCGGTCGATGTCGCCGATCGCGGTCGTGACCGCACCGGTCACGGCCTCGCCGAGGATCTGGTCGAACACCGGCGCTTCCAGCAGGTCGTCGTAGCGGTAGAGGAACGCGCGCCCGTCGTGGCCGACCACGACGTCGGAGAGGCCATCGCCGTCGAGATCGCCGACGGTGAGCCGCGCGGTCTGATCGAAGGTGTAGACGTCGTCCGCGAGCAGCAGCATCGAGGCGATCTCGCCGCCGGGCGGTGACCACAGCAGCTCGCCGCCTGCGCTGATGAGCGCCACCCCAGGCGCCGGGTTGCCGTCGACCGGGAGGACGCGGAAGTCCGCGATGCTGAGGTCCAGCGGGAAGTCGGTCGGGCTGCCGAACACGAGGTCCGCCTGCGGCAGCATGCGCAGCACCTGCTGCTCGGGGATGTCGGAGAACTCGCCGGTGAGGAACGCGTCCGGGACCTCGTCGTCGTCGCCGTCGGCGAGGCGCGCCGTGACCGAGGCGGCCGGCGCCGTGAGCATCGCGTCGGTCAACGCCAGCGAGGCGCCGTCGTAGTCGAACAGCCACGCGACCGGCTCGAAGCCGCCGACCAGCAGCTCGGCCTCGACGTCGTCGTCGAGGTTGGCGGCATCGAGCGTCCACGCGCTCGTGCCCTCGGGCAGCGGCAGCACGCCGCCGGGCGTGAGCCCGCCACCGCCGCCCCACAGCACGCGCACGCCGTCGGAGCTGTCGATCACGGCGACGTCGTCGTCGCCGTCGCCGTCGAAGTCGGCCGCGACGATCGCGAGCGAGTCGTCGCCGACGTTGTCGTACTGCGCCGCGTCCCAGCAGGCCTCGCCCGGCACCGCGACACCGTCGCCGCAGTCGATCGCGCCGTCGTCCGGGCACAGATCGGGCCCGCTGGTCTCGCCGCCGCTGCTGCTGCCGTCGGTCGTGGCATCGCCCGTGGTCGAGTCGGCGCTGGTCGTGGTGCTCGCGGTGCTGCTGCCCTCGGCGACGGTGGTGCCGTCGCTCGAGCCCGACTGCGTGCCGACCGTGGTGCTGCTGCCGATCGAGCTGCTGCCCGCGTCGGCGCTGGTGCTGCCGCTGGGGTCCGGTCCGCTGGCACCGCCCTCGTCGTCGGACTCCGAGAAGCAGCCGGCGCTGGCCAGCACCGCGAACGCGGCGAGGTGGCGGAGCGCGGGCTGGGCCATCATCGGGCAGTATAGACGGCCGCGGGCCGCGGCGGTTGCGGCCCGCGGCGTCCGTCCCGTAGCGTGGCGGGTGGCGATGGTGTGCACGGGCAGGCACGCGTGGGGCCGATGAGCCGGCGCTTGGGCGACGCAGGGCCGCGCGCGCGGTCGAAGGTGGCGTGGTCGATCGCCGCGGCGGCGGTGGCGTGCAGCCGCGATCTGCCCGCGCCCGCAGGCTTCGACGACGGCACCACTGCGGTGGGCGGCGCGGAGGGCAGCGGGGGTGGCAGCGCGGGCGAGAGCACCGGCGCCGAGCCGCTGCCGCCGTGGCCCGACGAGTCGTTGGCGCCGCTGGTCGATCCGTTCATCGGCACCGGCGGGCTGGGCTACCGCGTCGGCACCACCAACCCCGGCGCGAGCGTGCCCTTTGGCATGATCAAGCCCGGCCCCGACACCGGGCTTTCGGGGCTGCAGATCTCCTTCCTCAATTGCACCGGCTATCACTACGACCAGACCCACGTCTGGGGCTTCTCGCACTCGCGCATCAACGGCATGGGCGTGCCCGACTACGGCGCGCTGCTGGTGACGCCCAGCGTCGGACTCGAGCCGGCGATGCTGACCCGCGGCGGCGCGCGCTCGGCCTTCGATCACGCGCACGAGCAGGCGAGCGCCGGCTACTACGCGGTCGATCTGCTCGACGTCGGCGTGCATGCCGAGCTGACCGCGACCACGCGCGTGGCGCTGCACCGCTACACCTGGTCCGATCCCGACGCGGCCGCGACGGTGCTGTTCGATCTCGGCTACGGCCCCGCGGGTGCGGTCTCGCCGGCGTCGAACCTCGACATCGACGCGTCCGCCGGGATCGTGCGCGGGATGACCACGGTGGCCGGCGGTTACTCCGACCACTTCGGCGGCGTGCCGACCTACTTCGTGGTGCAGGCCTCTGCGCCGGTCGCCGACTTCGGCGTGTGGGACGAGGCCGACGTCGCCACCGCCGAGGCGACCGCGGCCAGCGGCACCGACATCGGCGCGTGGTTGCAGTTCGAGCTCGACGCCGCGGCGCCCACGGTCGAGCTCGCGGTCGCGATCTCGTACGTCTCGATCGAGCAGGCCGAGGCCAACCTCGCGGCCGAACGCGTGGACTTCGAGCAGGCGCGGCAGGACGCCGAAGCGGCGTGGGAACGCGAGCTGCAGCGCGTCCGCATCGCCGATGGCGACGCGGCCGTGCGGCGCCGCTTCTACAGCGCGCTGTACCACGTCCTGCTCGCGCCGACGCGCTTCGACGACGCCGATGGTCGCTACCGCGGCTTCGACGGCGAGGTCCACGACGGCGACGGCACGCCGTACCACACCGACTTCTCGCTGTGGGACACCTATCGCACGCTGCATCCGCTGCTGGATCTGATCCAGCGCGATCGCGAGGGCGCGATGATGCGATCGCTGCAGCGCATGTACGAGCAAGGTGGCGACCTGCCGAAGTGGCCGCTGGCGTTCGGCTACACCGGCGGCATGCTCGGCACGCCGGCGGACATCGTGCTCGCGGGCGCGTTGGCCCGCGGCATCGCCGGCTTCGATCCCGAGGTGGCCTACGCGGGCGCACGGCTGCACGCGACCACGCCGCGCGAGCACGACGGACGCGCCGACGTCGAGGGCTACGTCGCGCGCGGCTGGGTCGCGGCCGACGTGACCTCGTCGTCGGTCTCGCACACGCTCGAGCACGCGGTCGCGGACGCGGCGCTGGCGACCATGGCAGCGGCGCTGGGCAAGGCCGACGATGCCGCGATGTTCGCCGCGCGGGCGCAGTCGTACCGCAACCTGTGGTCGCCGACGCTGGGCTTCCTGGTGCCGCGCAACGCCGACGGCAGCTTCGCCGACGCGGGCTTCGATCCCACCGCCATCGGTGGCGCCTACGCCGAGGGCGGCGCGTGGCACTACCTGTGGATGGTGCCGCACGACGCCGCGGGCCTGGCCGCGCTCATGGGTGGCGAGGTCGCGGCGCGGCAGCGGCTGGGCGAGTACTTCGAGCAGTCGGCGGCGTTCTTGGACGGCCCGGGCTACAGCGCGACGATGCCGGTGCCGTACTACTGGCACGCCAACGAGCCCTCGCTGCACGACGTCTACCTGTTCCACCAGCTCGGTGATCCCGACGCGACCGCGCGTTGGCTCGAGTGGGTGCGGCGCGAGCACTACGGCGACGGCGCCGCGGGCCTGCCGGGCAACGACGACGCCGGGACCATGAGCGCGTGGTACGTGTGGTCGGTGATCGGGCTGTTCCCGGTGCTCACGACCGATCGCTACCTCGTGACCGCGCCGATGTTCGAGCGCGTCGGGCTCGATCTCGGCGATGCGGCGACGCCCGAGCGTCGGCTCGAGATCGTCGCCGAAGGTGCAGGCCCGGGCATGATCTACGTCGCGGGTGCGAGCTTCGAGGGCGAGCCGCTGTCGGCGCCCGAGATCGGCTGGGACCAGCTCGAGCGCGGCGGAACCCTGCGCCTCGAGCTGGCCGACGCACCGGCCGGCTTCGGCGCGCGCTGAGAGGCCGGCAGCGCATGCTGACGGGCTCTCGTCGCGAAGCGACTGGAAAGAGAGGGGTCCCGTGACCGTGTGCTGACCGGGCACGGGGAGAGGAAGCGGAGCTTCCTCTCCAAAGACTGAGACGGCCCGGCAGCGCAGCGCGTCGCGAAGCCGGGCGACGCGCGCGATCACGGACAGCGCGGCGCGTCGAACTCCAGCGTCAGCAGGCCGGTGGGACCGACGAGATCGGTGAGGCGACCGGCGACGTGGTCGTCGTCGATCGCGGTGATCTCGAAGCTGCCCGCGAGCGAACCGCCGCCGAAGCTGCAGCCCTCCACGCCCTCGCCGGCCTCGCTGTAGCCGCCGTAGTGATCGAACACCGAGCCGGTCGCGCCCACGACCTGCAGCTCGGGCGGCAGGCGGAAGCCCAGCTGCCACGCGTCGCAGCCGGGCATGGCGCCGTAGGGATCGTCGCACTGCAGCGGGTAGTTGCCCGAGAGCAGCTGCAGCGTGTCGGGGTCGTCGTTGGTGTCGCCTGCGGTCGAGTCGCCACCGACGGAGCTGCCGCCGCTGCCGGTGCCGGTGCTGCTGCCGCTGGGCAGATCGCCGACGCGGATCGCCAGGTGCTGCGTCGCCATGACCTCGCCGGTCTCGCTCGAGCCGCTGGCGATCATGCCGCTGCTGCTGCCGGCGCTGCTGCTGCTACCGCTGCCGCTCGCGGCCACGCTGGTGCTGCCGTCGGCGCCGCCCTCGAGCGCGCCGATGTCGACCGGCACGCCGCAGGCGCCCACGGCCACCGCTGCGATCGCGACCGCGGTGCGCATCGATCCCGCCATGCCCGGCATCGGTGGGGTTTCGTGGTGGCGCGGCACCGCCGGGCGATCTTCGCCCGGCGCGTCGGGTCTGTCATCGGGTCCTGGCCGCGACGCCGCGCGCGCGATCAGTTCTGCCCCGGCAACAGGAACCACGTCGCGCTGGTGCGGCCGCACGCGCTGCAGCGGGTCTGCACCTCGCGCAGCCGCACCGGCCCCGCGACGCCGTCGTCGACGACGCGCGCGACGTGGGCGATCACGTAGACACCGCCGGGGTGATCGCAGTGGGGGCAGGACTGCCGCCCCGCGCGCGGCTCGATCTGCGCCGGCGAGGTCACGGCGATCGCGGTCGCGGGCGTGCCGCCGGGGCGCTCGACCAGCGCGCGCGCACGGGCGTCGGCCGCGAGCGCGTCGCGGCGCAGCGTGCCCAGCCGTCGCAGCACCAGCACGCCGATCCAACCCAGCGCAGCCACGACCGCGAGCCCCAGCAGCGCCGGCGTCATCGCCGGGACCTCG
>JAIBBS010000144.1 GCA_019694555.1 Nannocystaceae bacterium | reverse complement strand
GGCTGTTGCGCGCTGCCTCGGCGAGTACGCTCGCCGAGGTGTTGGCGGCCTGCGTCGCGCTACTTCATCACGTCGACGCCGGGGTTCACCGGCAGGTTCTTCGGCGGGTTCTTGGGTGGCTTGACCGGCGGCTGCACCGGCGTGTCGGGATCGAGCACGAGGCCGCTGTCGAACACGGCGTAGTCGTGCTGCGCGACGGTGCCGGGATGGCGCCCGAGCACGAAGCCCTGCGAGATCGAGAGGAAGTCGAGCGCGTAGGGCCCGATGACCCAGTCGTGATCCCACACGCCGACGTCGACGCCGATGTGGCCGCGCAGCTTGGGCCGCAAGCGCAGGTCGAAGCCGTAGCGCGGCGCGGACAGGCGCAGCCGGCCCGGGTCCGCGCCGCCCGACGGTGACATGCCGAACGAGAGCGCCTCACGGTTCGCGAACGCGAGGCCCGAGCCGGGCACGCCGGTGGTCTGTGCACCCGAGATGCCGGCGGCGTCGAGTCGGATCTTGCCGTTGGTGACGTCCGCGCCCAACCCGATGTCGACCGACGCGCTCGCGATCGACAGGTCGATGCCCAGGCCGGTGTCGCTGCCGGGCAGCCACCAGTCGGCGATGGCCGAGCTCTCGTTGCCGATCACCGGATCGATGTCGCGGCTGAAGTTCTTGCCCACGTTCGGGCACGACTTGCTGACGTTGGGTCCGGGAATCGAGGCGTAGAAGCTGCACCCCGCGGTGAACTGCAGCACGAACTCCTTGCCGTCGAAGGTCTGGTTCGCGGGCAGGCCGACCGCCGCGTACGCCGGGTTGCCCTGGGTGTCGACGTCGACCGGTGCGACCGACACGTCGATCGCCCGCGACGCATTCGCACCGCTGGCCTTCACGTCGACCGAGAACGGCGCGCGCACGCCGAAGCCGAAGCTCAGGTGATACGAGAAGCGCACGTAGTAGCGATCGGTGAGCCAGGTCGACTCCGCCAGCGTGTACTCCCACGTGTCCTCGAGCTCGCGGCCGTAGGTGAAGCCGGTCAGGAAGTACTCACGCGCGAAGCTCTTGTCGGCACCCGGCAGCGCCGCGACCTCGGGCTTGGCCGCCTTGGGCTCGGCCGGTGCGGCGTCGTCGGCCACGGCTGGCAGCGGCGCATCGACGGCATCGAGCTTGTCGGCCTGCTTGGCGCCGTCGGCCACGGCGATGCGCGGCACGATGCTGACGTGATGGATCGTGCGCGCGTCGCCCTCGAGCAGGAAGCCGATCAGCGCGTCGTCGTCCATGTCGAGCGCCTGCTTCGCGGTGACCGTGCCGCGCACGATCTTGCCCGGGTCGGCCTTGGCCAGCTTGCCGCGGATCTCCGAGAGCTCCTGCGCCAACGCCTTGGCCGCGTCGCCCTTGTCCGCCGCGGCCTTGGCCTTGCCCGCGTCGGGCGCGAAGCAGATCGAGGCCACCGCCGCCGGTGCGCCCGCCTTGGTGCACGCACCGGGCTGCAGCGGCACCGTCAGCCTTCGGTCGATCACGAGCCGATCGTCGAGCACCAGGATCGACTCGCTGTAGCTCGGTGCGCCCGTGAGCCACGTGGGCCGCAGCGCCTCGTCGAACAGCGGCGCGTAGTTGGCGTGCTTGTCGAGCGCGGTCTGCTGCACGTAGCGCAGCACGTCGATCTCGACGCCCGGCCGCAACGTGACGGTCGCGAGCTTGGCCTTGCGCAGGCCGCCGCGCTTGATCTCGCTGCGGAACAGCGGCGAGGCCTTGGTGGCGTCGACCAGCGCGTCGTTGGTGCTCTGGGCCGGCGCCGCGATGGCGGTGGCCGGCACGGCGACGCCCGCGAGCGCGAGCGCGCAGACCAGGCGACGGGGACGAATCAGCGGCAGGGGCATGGGCGGTCCTCGGGTGGCGGCTTGCACTCCGCCGGCCCGACAGACCGCCCGTCTGCACTTTCGATCACCGCCGGCGACGACGACGCGCCACGACCAGCCCGACCAGGCCCCACGCGCCCCAGCCCACGGGACCCGGCGCGCTCGTGCAGCCGCAGCCACCGCCACCGCCGCCCTCGGCCGCGCCGCCGTCGCTGCTCGAGCTGCTGCCGGTGGTGCTGGTGCTGCCACCGCCGGTGCTGGTGCCCGCGCTGGCGCCCGTGGTCGCAGTGCCGCTGGTGTCGGCGGCCGTCGTCGCGCCGCTGCCGTCGCTGGTGCTCGCGTCGCCGGTGCTGCTGCTGCCCGCGCTGGTCCCGAACGCCGTGATCGCGATCGCCACGGTCTGCTCCGCGAGCGTCTCGGGCGTCGCGCCGCCGGCGAGGTCGAACAGCTGCGCGACGTGTTCGCCCGCGGTGCCGCCGTTGTCGCCGAGGAACTCGATGTACTCGGCGGTGTTGATGACGTAGCGCAGGCGCACCGTCAGCTGCAGCAGATCCGGATCGGGATCTCCGGGCGTCGCGTCGGCGACCTGCGGCGCAGCCGGGAACGCGTAGCTGACGTCGTCGAAGTTCGGCCAGGTGCCGTCGCCCTGCAGCGTGTAGCGATCGCCGACCGGATCGGTCTCGAGGTCCGCGACCAGGCCCAGCGGCGGGATGCGCGAGTCCACGATCCAGTGGTTGTTGCGCAGCAGGTGCAGCTGCGTGCCGTCGGCGTAGTCCTCGGCGAGGGCCTCGTAGGTGTGCAGCTGCGCGTCCTGCTGCATGCCGCGGGTCTGATCCCACGCACCCGAGCTGTACACGACCTCGCCGGCGTACTCGGCCACGACCTCGAGCCACATCACGCGGCCCTCGGCGTAGCCGCTGGGCAGCTTGTGACCGGTGTTGTTGGTCACGCGGATGTCGATGCCCGCGAGTCCCTGGGTGAGATCGACCTCGCGCGGTGCGGTGAGCTCGAGCGACGCGGCGGTGGCGAGGAACTCGTCGTAGCGATCGAGCGTGGTCTCGAAGAACTGATCCGAGATCTCGTTCGCGCCGTTGGAGCCGTACTCCTGCTGCAGCAGCGAGACCATGAAGCGATTGGCGCCGACGAGGTCGTGACGGCGACCGCCGGTGGGATGGCTCTGCAGGTTCTGGTGCGCGGTGCAGGCGGCCATGTCGTCGACCGCGGGCATGTGGCAGTCCTGGCAGCTGCGGAAGCCGTCGCCGGGCGCCGCGTAGGCGCTGCCGAGCCACTCGCTGTAGGTGCGCTGCTCGTTGAACGGCACGCCCAGGCCCACGCCGGCATCGTCGACGCGCTCGGCCGGCGTGCTGACGTCGTGGCAGTTGCCGCACAGCCGCGAGGTGCCGATGAACGGATCGTGGATCCACGAGTGCGGCGGCGGATCGTTGCCGTCGGTGAAGTCCCACGGACCGCGACGCGGCACGTTGGTGTCGACCACGACGTCGTCGATGGTGTAGCGCGCGTTGCCGACCTCCGCCTCGAGGTCCTCCATCGAGCGATGGCACAGCTCGCACTCGACGCCCGCGCGCTGTTCGTTGGTCAGCTGGTCGATGCTGGTGATGTCACCGTCGCCGTCGAGGAAGGCGCGCGGTGCATGGCAGCGCACGCACAGCGAGGTCTGCCCCGGCGCGTCGGCGTCGGCGACCGCGACGCCCGCCCAGAACACCGGGTCGCGGGCCGCGTTCGCCATCATCGTGCCCTGCCACGTGCGAAACGGCGAAAACGGCGGGTCCATCGCCATCGGCGCGGGGTTGCCGAACAGATGGCAGTTCTCGCAGGCCTCGGTCGTGACCAGCGGGTTGACCAGCGTGCCGGGTTCGGTCGGCGCCGCGTCGACACGCCGCGACGGCATCGCCGCGGCGCCAGCAGACAGCGCGAGGACGACGGTGCGGCGCAGCCTCATGCGCGCGCCCCCGCGCGACGGCGACGCACGGCCGGCAACGCCAACAGCAGCAGCGCCCACGCGCCGCCGCGCGGCGAGGTGGTGCAGCCGCAGCCACCGCCGGTGTCGTCGTCCTGGCCTGCACCGCCCGAGCTCGAGTCGTCGCCGCCGGCAGTGCCGTCGGCGGAGGTCAGCCCGGTTCCGGCGCTGGCGCTGCCGCTGCCACCGCCGCTGCTGTCGACGCCGCCATCGCTGCTACCGCCCGACTCCGCGCCGCCGCTCGAGGTCCCGGGATGGCAGTCGACCAGCTCCTCGTCGATCTCGGTGTCGCAGTCGTTGTCGAGTGCGTCGCAGTACTCGTCGTTGCCGGGAAAGACCGTCTCTTGGGCGTCGTCGCAGTCGGTGTCGTCGGCGACGTAGCCCGCGGGCGGGATGCAGCCGCCGGTGGTCATGCTCGCGTCACCGTAGCCGTCGCCGTCGGCGTCGCGGTACCACGTGCCGGGGCAACCCTCGACCACGTGGATGGTCTGGTTGATCGGCGGATCCTCGATGGTGTCGACCATGCCCGAGGGCCAGCGGATCACGATCGAGTCGATCGCGTCGGCGGTGCCCAGGCCGAAGTGGCGCGTGCCGGCGTTGGTGATGCCGTAGGCCTCGCCGGTGCGGACCTCGCGGATCTGGGTGCCCCACGCGCCGGTGACCTCCACGCGCGCACCCGCGGCGCTGCGGTTGCTGACCACACCGGTGAGCCAGACGTTGACGAAGTTGTTGTCGTTGCCGGGGTTGATGAACAGGCGATCGGCGACACCGCTGGGCTGGTTGAAGCCGGTGGCGAAGCCGGCCATCACGTCGGGGAAGCCGTCGTTGTCGAAGTCGCCCACGACCGCGCTCTGGATGCCGTGACCGTCGCTGGGGAACGGCTCGTCGGCGGCGGTGAACGTGAGATCGCCGTTGTTCATGAACAGGCGATGCTCGCCCTCGCGGCCCGTGACGATCAGGTCGATGAGCGTGTCGTTGTCGAAGTCCTCGAAGTGCGTGTTGATGCCGAGGTCGATCGCCGCCAGATCCGCGACCATGCCCGAGTCGGCGGTCACATCGACGAACGTGCCCAGGCCCGCGCCTGGCCCCTGGTTCTCGTACAGCCGGCTGCCGACCGCGTGCGCGACCAGGAACATGTCGAGATCGCCGTCGTTGTCGACGTCACCGAAGTCCGAGGACCACGACTGGTCGTGCGGTCGCACGCCGGCGGCCTCGGCCACGTCGGTGTAGTTGCCGCTGCCGTCGTTTTGGAACAGCAGGTTGAGCCGGCGGCCGTCGTCGGGGTTGTTCACGCCCAGACGGCACTTGGCCAGGTACATGTCGACGTCGCCGTCGTTGTCGTAGTCGGTCCACACCGTGCCGTAGTTGCCCGAGTTGTCCGACGGCACCGTCGAGGCGGGATTGATCAACGTCAGGTCGCGGGTGAACTGCGCGGTGCCGTCGTTGCGGTACGGCGACGAGATGCCGTCGTCGTGGCAGGCGAAGATGTCGAGCCAGCCATCGTTGTCGATGTCGGCGAAGTTCGAGCACTGCAGGAAGATCTGCGGACCGCCGAGGAAGCCGATCTGGAAGTCGCTGCCGTCGTCGCTCGCCAGCAGCAGCTTGAGATCGTCGTAGGCACCGCCGGTGAAGATGTCGGCGAAGCCGTTGTTGTCGGCGTCGCCGATCGACAGGCTCCACGAGTCGCCCTGGACGTAGCCGTAGTCGTACAGCACGAAGCTGCCGTCGGCCTGCTGGTACTCGATCTCCAGCGAGTTGGTGTCGCCGAGCCGGACGATGTCGTCGAGCCCGTCCTCGTTCATGTCCCACGCGCCGATCGCCACGCCCGACGACAGCGAGGGGTTGTTGAGCATCGCGCTGCCGTTGGTGAACGGATCGAGCGCGTGGGCCCGCGCCGCAGGCAGGCTCGTCAGCGCCAGCGCGGACAGGGCCCAGACGTGGCGATCGAGGCGACGGGAGGTGGAGCGGCGCGAATGCGGACGGACTCGGGTCATCGGGGGGTCCTCTGCCAGCAGCGACCATACCCGATGCCGCGGTCGAGTCCGCCGTGCGTTGTGCGCCAGGGCACCGGGCAGCGGTGGCCCAAACGCACGCTTGGTTGGACCCGCCGGTTATGTCGCCTGGCGTCGTGGCGCCCGGCTTGTCTGGAATTGCCCGGGGTCGTTCGTTGGCTCACGGGCTCGTGCGACGCGGCCGCGCGGCCGGGTGGTCGCGCAGCGCGGCCTGCAGCGTCGGCAACAGCGCCTCACCGACGAGCGCGTCGTCGAGCGCGAGGATCGTACCGGCGCGATCGACCAGGATCAGCGTGGGCACGCCGACGAAGCCGAACTCGCGCTCGAGCGCATCGGCCCGATCGACGCCGACGAACGCGTGCGTCCACGGCATGGCGAGGCGGCCGCGACGCGCCGCGGCCACCGTCTGCGGGCTGTCGTCGAGCGAGATCGACACGAACTCGATCGCGGGATCGGCCAGCGGCGCCACGCGCGACCAGTCGCCGTCGCGCGGCGGCGTGACGCCGTGGATCGCCGCCCACGCCGCGTGCAACGCCGGCAGCTCGTCGAGGCAGGGCTGGCACCACGTGGCCCAGACGATCAGCAGCTGCAGCCCGCGACGTTCGTCGCTGCGGACGCGCGCAGCGGCGGGACCGACGGCCTCGAAGTCGAACGCCGGCAGCGTGCGCCCCAGCTGCAGCGGTCGCTCGGGATCGAAGCGCGCCGCCAACGAGCCCGCGAGCACGGTGGCCCGCTGGGCCGGGGTGTCGAGCCGGCGGTACAACGCGGTGACGGCGGCCTGATCGCCGCGCGCGCTCGCGTCCTCGAGCAGCAGCGCCAGCGCGGCCACGCGCTCGCCGACGTCGGCGTTGTCGCGCGCGCGTCGATCGAGCCACTGACGCAGCCGCTCGGCCAGCGCCGGCTCGCCCGCGATCAACACCCGCAGCAGCGGCATGTGCAGATCGGCGAACAGCGCGATGCGTGCGTCCTGCGGCGCGATCTCGTCGAGCATCCACGCCACCGCACGGGCGAGCTGCGCGTCGCCGGCCAGCGGACCCCAGCCATCGAGGAACGCGAGCACGAGCCAGCGCTGTTCGCTGCGCGGCTCCTGCTCGACGTTGCGCCACGCCGCCGCGAGCTCGGCCGCGGTGACGGGATGATCGGCCTGCGGCCGGCCCTCGCTCGCGGCCTTGGCCCGTGCGCGTCGCCACTGCGCCGCGGTGCGCTGGGCGCTGTCGAGCTCGATGTCGACGCTGTCCCACGCGACCGTCGCGGCGATCGCCGGCGGCGGCGGGTCGCGCAGATCCAGCTCGAGGCTGCCGGGCCCCTGCGGCGCGGTCACGGTCCAGAAGCGGCCGTGGCCGTCGTTCTGCCAGCGTTCACCGCTGCCCAGCGGCGCGCTCGCGTGGCTCGACAGCACGCGGTGGCGCATCACCGTGGCGCCTTCGGGGATCGCCGGCAACGCGAAGTGTTCGACGCCGTCGTTGCGTCGCGTGCCCGGCAATCGATGTTGCGCGAGCACGACCCCGGCGGCGTCGAGATACTGCAGCTCGATCGCGATCGGGTGGGTCTGCCACGGCGCTGCATCGGCGCGCTCGGGCGTGCCCAGCGAGCCGTACACGCGCACCGGCCCGTCGACCCACAGCGCCTGCCACTGCTCGAGGTGATCGACGCCGCTGATGCCCAGCCAGTACACGCCCGGCTCGAGCGCGACGCGGAAGTGGCCCTCGGGATCGAGCGGCCCCTGCACCGCGGGCTCGATCATGCCGTTGCGGATCACCCGATACGCGCCGGCTGCGAGCGCGCTGCCGTCGTAGGCACGCACGTCGCCGAGGATCTCGGTGCGCACCGGTGCGGCTGGCTCGGGCGCGACCGTGGACTGCGGCGTGACGCTCGCTGGGCCGCAGGCCTGTGCGAGCGCGACGAACACGAGCGTGGGCCACACGCGAGCCATCGGCGTGGATCGACGATCGCACCCGACGGTGAGCCCGGCAAGCCCACGGGGCTCGGCGGCGCACGACCGGGTGCACACCTCGCTGCCGACGCTCCGTCCATGGAGAGGAGGCTCCGCTTCCGCGCCCCGTGCCCCGGCCGAGCCGGTCACGGGACTTCTCACCTTCCGGTCGCTTCGCGACGAGAGCCGGTCAGCATCCGCTGACAGGCTCTCCTCAGCGCGCCGGCGGCTCGGGCGGATGCGCCAGCGGTCGCACGTTGCAGGTCGGCGCCTCCGCCTCGGCGCCCAGCGCCCCGGCGATCGTCGCGGCCTTCTTGCGCGCGTCCGCAGGCCACAGGTCGGTCACCACGACCGCATCGACCTCGCGCTCGCCCACGAGCACGGTCTGCACCTCGACGTCGCTGGTCAACCCGGCTTGGCTCAGCCGCGACAGCACGGTGCTGCGATCGCCCGGCGCCCCCGTCAGCGGCACGGTGAGATGATCGCACTCGTCGTCGATCGGGCGATCGGGCGCCGCCGCGAGGATCGGGCGCACGATCGCGGCGGTGTCGCCGAAGCGCAGCGGCTGGGCCGGCGCGGGACCGTCGGACCAGATCTCGAACTTGCGGCCCCAGTCGTGGGTCAGCACCACCGTGCGATCGCCGTCGACGAGCAGCTTCACGACCGCACGATCGCCGGTGGTCGGCGTGCCGATCGCCGCCCATCGATCACCGCGCCGGCGCAGGATGACGCCACGCAGTCGTTCGGGCGCCGTCGCGATCGCGCACGCGATCACCTCGGTGTCGGACGTGAGCGCGATGTCGGTGATGCGTCCGTCACACGGGGTCGACACCGCGGTCCAGGCGGTGCCATCGAAGTGCGCCAGGTACGGGTGGTCCTCGCTGCCACCGCCACCGGCGACCCAGGCGTCGCGACCGCTACGCACCGCCAGCCGCAGGTCGTCGGCCTTCGTGCCCTCGACCGGCGGCAACGCCAGGCGCCGCTGCGTGTGCGCGGCGTCGTCGTAGTGGACCATCGCCGAGCGGTCCTCGCCGCCGTCGATCACCGCGATGATCTCGCCGCTGGGGAGCGAAGCGAACTGCCAGACCGCACCGCCGAAGTCGAGCTGCGGCGCGCGCGGCTGACCGCGCAGCACCGCCAGGCGCTTCTGCTTGGCGATGGCGGCGTCGATCACCTTGGCGCGCTTGATCGCGCGTCGCTCCCCGGCCTCGCTGTCGGCGTCGAGGTAGCGCCCTGCGAAGCCGCGCAGCGCCAGCAGCGAGCCCTCGCGCCAGCGACCGAACGCGGCCGGAAACCACACGAACTCGGGCGTACCGTTGTCGAGCTCGTGCCAGCGGCCGTCGTCACGCCGCCGGAACGTCTGCGGAGGCGGCTCGACGCCGCGCGCGCCGAGGCTGTACGCGACCACGAGGAAGCCCTCGCGCGGGAAGTCGCCACCGATCGACGTGGGCAGGAACCGAACGTAGTCGCCGTCGAGCAACGCCTGGTCCTGCCGCAGCAACGTGATGCCGGTGGTGTCGAGCGGCGCGGTGCTGCCGTCGTCGCGCAGCTCCACCAGTGCGGGCCCGAGCGCCGCGTACACCGAGCCGGCCTCGCTGCGCAGCAGTGCGGGCTCGCTCGCGTCGTCGTCGGCGAAGACGACCAGCGGTGACCACGGCCGCGCGTCCGCGGCGATCTCGACGTGCGCTGCGATCGCGGGATCGACCGCGGGCGCCGGCGTCGGCACCGGCGTCGGCACGGCGGCCGCAGGCGTGGCGCTGGCGGGCGTCGGCTTGGGCGTCGGTGCAGGCGGGGGCGCCGGCGTCGGCACCGGCGTCGGCGTGTCGACGACCGCCGCCGCGGCGGGCTGCGGTGAAGCCCCGCGATCGCACGCGATCGCCAGGAGCAGCAGCGACGAGGCGATCGAGTGGGGCGTACGCAGAGTCATCGCAGTCCTTCGGTGCCACCGAGCGTATCGGGGTTCCCGGGGGTGGTGTGGGCCCCGACGCGCGCGAGCAGCTCGGCAGTCCCGGGGAACTGCACCGACGTGGTCGCGCCCTCGAGCCACAGGGTCGCGGCCGCGCCACCGGACTCGCGCATGAGCACGACGAAGCCGTCGCCACGCGACAGTGCCGCGACGGGATCGGCCGCCTCGGGCATCCCGAGCCAGCGCCACTGCCCCTCGCGCAGGGCCAGCAGCGCGCCGCGGTGGTCGTCGGGTCCGAAGCGGACGCTGCAGTGGATCAACACCGCAGGCCCGACATCGCGCAGCACCCACAGCGATCCGTGGCACGGCGTGGGCTGCTCGCGCCAGCGCGTGCCGTCGAAGTGGAACAGCGCCACGGTCTCGGGCTCGAGGCCGCTCCCCCAGGCCCACACGTCGTCGGCCGCGCGCGCGTCCCAGCCCTCGATCGGCCGCGCGAGCGTGCCGTCGACGGCGTGCGTCACGACGGTCTCGCGGACCGTGTCGATGCGCTGCAGGCTCGCCGCTTCGCCGCCGCGGAGCACGTAGACCACGCCGTCGGGGAACCACCGCACGTCGTCGACGCCGTCGTCGAAGCGCACGTTCGGCGGCGGCACCCGTCCTTTGGTCACGCGCAGCTGCGGTTCGCGCTGCACCAGCGCCGCCACGGCGTCGCGCTGGTACTGCTGCTCGGCCTCGGCGCTGACGAGGTAGCGCAGCGTGTCGGTGCGCGCGAACGCGAACCACGTCATCGTCGAGCCGTCGCGCCATGGATCGATCCGTCGCGGCCAGCGCGAGAACTGCCGCGGGTGGCGATCGATGCGATGCCAGCGGCCATCACGGCCGCGGTGGTGCACCTCGTGCGACGGTGGCTGCGCGCGGCCGTAGCCGACGTACTCGATCACCATCGTGGCGTCGTCGGGCCACCGCCCCAGCAGCGTGGTGGGACCGAACGCGATCGGATCCTCGCTGGGCGCCGCTGCGACGTCCTCGCGCAGCGCGAAGCCGGGTAGCGGCATCTGCCGCCAGCGTCCGTCGTCGCCGAGCTCGAACAACATCGGCCCGACACCGGCGAGGATCGTCTGGTCGCTGCGACGCAGCAGCGTCGCCTGGTGGCCCGGATCGGTGAAGGTGATCGCAGCGGTCCACGGGCGCGCATCGGCGATCAGCGGCGCCGGCGGCGAGGGATCGGCCCGCGTCGCGCCGGCCCCGACCGGCACCGGCACCGGCACCGGCACCGGCACCGTCGCGGTGACCGAGGCGACCGGCGGCGGTGGACTGCAGGCGAGAACGAGCGCGAGCGCGAGCGAACTCGGACGCATCGCGGGCGGACGCGATCCGGCCCGGCCGACATTCCGCGCCGGCGGCAAACCATCCCAGCGCGGGGATGGTCGGGGCGCTCAGCAGCCGCTCATGTCGGGGAAGCTGCAGACCCCGTCGGTGCACTCGTTGGTGATGACGCCGGTGCGCAGGAACGTGTCGAGCTGGCGCTGGAACTCGGGCAGCTTGCGCACCTTGCCGTGGGGGTCCTCGCACGCGCGCTGCGGCAAGTTCTCCAGCGGTTCGGGCGGCAGGCCGAAGCTGTACTCGGCGATGCCCGAGCCATCGTGCGGCGCCTGCACCTTGTCGAGGCCGAAGATGTCGCGCAGCCCGGTGTCGACGTGCGGCATGCCCATGGTGCGCGCCATGACGTGGGCACCCAGCGTCGTGACCTGGTGATCGCCGATCGCGTCGTTGATGAGCACCTCGTGCGCGGGCGTGCCCGGCAGCATGTCGCGCAGCACGTACGGCGCGTAGCCGGCCGGCTCGGTGCGCTCCCACAGCATGTCGGTGAGCGAGAGCAGGAAGGTCTGCTGGCGCACGTCGGGGTAGGTCGCGCGGATGATCTCGAAGAACGGATCGAAGTCGGCGCTGCGGCTCAGCAGCAGGTTGTACGGCATGCCCGGCACCCCGAGCACGCCGCGCTCGACGTCGGTCGTGAGCGCCATGTACGTCGCGCCGAAGATGCCGCCCTGGCTGATGCCGTGGTAGTAGGCGTGGCTGGGATCGATGAGTCCGCCGTAGTCGGGATCCGCGGCGAAGCGGCCCTTCATCAGGCGCATCGCCAGCAGCGAGTTGAGCATGCCCTGGTGCTGGCGATCGACGACGTTGGCGAACTGGTGGAAGTCACCCGCGGCGATGAGCGCACCGATCGGCAGCTCGTCGTCCGCGGCCATGCCGATGAAGTCCACGCAGAACATCGCGTAGCCGTACTCGTTCATGAACACGCGGAAGTGTTCGCTCTCGATCTGCTCCTTCTCGCCCAGCAGGCCGTGGCCGTACTGGATCAGCCCCACCGGGCTGCGCAGCGCCGCCTGCGGGATCAGCAGCTCGAACTCGAACGCCGCCGTCGGCGCGCTGGGATCGGGCTCGGGCAGGCCGTCGTCACCGAACAGCAGCTTCGCGCCGGGCCCGGGCTGATCGAGATACATCGGCACCGTCATCTCGCCGTAGATGCGATACGCGATGGTGTCGGGCTCGTAGTCGGTCTCGACCGAGGTGATGGTGTACTCGGGGCCATCCTCGCCGACTGCGGCGAGCGCTTCGTCGCGCATGTGCAGCAACCAGCCGGTCTGGTTGTCGCGCGAGGCGGTGGTGAAATCCCACGCCAGCTGGATCGACGAGCGCTCGACGCCGGCATCCTTCAGCCGCGCGAAGATGTCGGCGTACAGGCCGCGACGCGCTTCGATCGAGGGCTCGTCCGAGGCGGTGCCGTCGCGCAGCGCCGCGAACGCGGGCGTCGGCGCGATGAAGTCGCCGGCACCGTTGCGCAGCTGCGACAGCGACACGATGTAGCGGTGATCGTCCTTCAGCCGCACCGCGGGATGCATGAGCAGCAGGCGCTGACCCGGGTCCTCGGCGGTCATGTCGAGCTCGACCCAGTGGGGCACGCGCTCGCCGGTCTGAGCATCGAGCAGCACGCTGGGCCCGTCGGCGGCGAGCGAGCGCTCGATGGTGGTCGGGCTGGGCATGTCGACCAGGCCGTAGGGCGCGAGCTCGGGGAAGTGCGTCGTGATCGCGATGCCGGGCGTGAAGCCATCGGCGCGGTTCCACGGCGTCGCGTCGGGGCGCTTGCCGTAGTAGGACATCGGCATCGCGTCGGCCTCGAGCTGCACGCGACGTCCGGTCGCCGTGGTCTCGTCCGCGACGGTGTACACGTTGCTGGGAAACGGCATCGGACAGAAGCTCGGCACCAGCGGATCGCACGCGACGTGCGGCCAGTCGACCTCCGGTGGAATCGGCTCGCCGGTGGTGCTGCTGCCGTCGCTGCCGGCGGTGGTCGACGTGCTCTCGTCGCTCGCCGCGGGATCCGACGCGCAGGCCCACGACGCGAACAGGGGCAACGACAGGGCGAGGACGCGGCGAGGGCTCATGCGCGGGACGGTAGCGCAGCGGACCCGGTCAGAACAGCGTCGGCCGATCGTAGTCGATGTGCTCGATCTCCCACCGGTAGTAGCTGAAATCCCCCGACTCGAGCTGCCACACCGCGTCGCCCTGCGACGGGACCTCGATGCCGTCGAACCGCCGCCACTGCGTCATGGGGATGGCCCAGCGTTCGCGGCGCGCCGCCGCGCCGCCGCCGAGGTAGCGCAGCGCCTCGAGCCGCACGAGCCGACCGTCGGCATCGACGTGGAAGATCGCACTGGTGCTGAGCCCGGCCCAGCGCATCGTCGCCTCGGCGCGCCCGTCGTCGATCGCGCGCCAGCTCAGCCACGGCGCCAGCGCGGCGCTGGGGAACCATGCGATCTCTCCGAGGTAGCGCTGCAGCGTGGCCTCGTCGATCGCGGCATCGTGGGCGTCGACCACCGGCACCAAGCCGCCCAGGGTGATGAGCATGCGGCCGCTGCCGCCGCGGTGCTGATCGCGACCGATCACCGGCAACACGCGGAAGACCGAGGTCTGCACCTGCCACACGAAGCCGGGCTCGTCGACGGCGAAGTACTGCTCGACCCGCGCGGGCATGTACGCGGCGTCGGGCGAGGTCCGCAGCTCGCCGCGCTGCCGCAGCCGCAGCGATCGCACGCGCGGCCGCCCGACGACCCCGGCGCGTCGCAGCCAGCGTTGCACCGGCGGCGGCAGGGCCTGCAGCTCCGCGTCCTGCACCACCGCGCCGGGAGTGTGCTCGAGGTGCTGCCACAGCAGCTGGACCTCGGCAGCGCTGTCGCGTCGAAAGCCGGCCTGGGCGAAGCCGATCACGACCGCGAGCGCGAGCAGCACGTTGGCGACGGTGCCGAACTTCGCGTCGGGCCACGCGTGCAGCACCAGCGTCTGCGACAGCACCAGCGCGGCTGCGCCGACGATCCACCACGCGTCGCGCTCGGCGTACCACAGCGCGGCCGTCGCGATCATCGCGATCGCCGCGACCAGCCACGCGGGCCCGACCGCGCGCGCGAGCACCGGCGGCAGATCGAACATCGTGGCCCCACTGAGCTGCGGGACCCGCTGCGGCCAGCGGGCGTGCACGAACCCGAGCAGGTGCAGCAGCCCATGGGCGACGACGACGAGCGCGAACACCTCTCGCACGACGGATCGCAGCCTACACCCCCGTCCGGGCCACCAGGGCGCGAAATCCCTGCGGCGCGACGGGCCAGGGATCGAAGTTTCGCGGCTGGACACTTGGTGCGGGCAAGCCCATGCCGAAGCCGCATCGAACCCTGCCCTCGCGCCTCGCCCTCGTCGGTGCCGCGGCGCTCTCGCTGACCCCTGCGTGCGCGTTCGAGTCGGTCGCGACCGCGAACCGCGTGCCCGTGCCGGTGCTGGTCGGCCCGGTCGAACAGATCGGTGGCAGCGCCGTCGCCGATCGATCGGACGGACCCGAGTTCGACATCAAGGTCGATCGCACCGTGACGGCGTCGTCGAGCTCGCAGACCAGCGGCAACGTCACCGTCACGACCACCAGCGCCAGCTCGCTGGTCACCGGCGCGGGCGTGGTCGACGCGAAGGTCCGCCTCGCGGCCAACGGCGCCAAGGATCGCCTGGTCCACGTCGACCGCGTGCGCGTGAACTCGTACAGCGGCTTCTTCTACTCGGCGGCGTGGATCACCAGTCGCGTGCGGCTGCGTGGCCATGTCGGCCGCGGCGTGACCATGCCGAGCGCGGCCGTCACGCCCGATGCGACCGCCACGCCCGATGCGGCCGCGCCCGCCAACCCCGTCGTCAACCCGCTGTAGCCGTCGCCCCCGAGGAGTCCACCATGAAGACGCTCATCCTCACCGCCCTTGCCGCGATCGCGCTGTCCTCTGGCTGCGCCGGCGGCCGCTCCAACCTGCGCTTCGACGACACCCGCTACCCGGTGTCGCTGTCGCCCACCGTGCTCGGCAGCGACGGCATGGTGCTGGTGCCCGCGCGTCGCGAGATCGTCGGCAAGCTCGAGATCGAGACCAAGGTCTACGGTCTGCTGTGGGCCGCGGTGCCGCTCACGCCCAACAAGAACCTCTCGGATCAGGTCAACGATCAGATCGAGCGCGCCGGTGGCCAGGCCGTGGTCAACCTGCGCGTGACCAGCCGCCAGTGCGGCCTCAACAGCGCGTGGGTGCTGAGCACCGTGCCGCTGTGGCCCGGCTGCAGTCGCGTGTTCGTGCAGGGCGAGATCATCCGTGAACGCCCCGCCGAGCTGGTGCCCGCGCCGCAGGCCGAACCCACCACCGATGCCCAAGCCTCGCTCGCCCACCCGATGGCCGTCCCGGCCGGATTCCGGAGCGCACCATGAAGACGCTGCTGTCCCTCACGCTTTGTGCCCTCACCCTGTCCGCGTGCAAGCTCGCCCCGCCGACGCCGCCGTATCTGACCAGCGAGGAGCTCGCGGTCGTGGTCGTGCGTCCGAGTCAGGACATGGCGATCTCGCTGGCACAGACCTGCGAGCCGGTCGGCGCGCTCACGAGCCCGACCGACAATCATCTGCGGCAGCGCGCCTACGCCAAGGGTGCCAACGTCGCGGAGGTGCTCTACGACGCCGGCGGTGCCACGGCCGTGTTGCACCGCTGCCCCGCCGGCTTCGACGTGCTCGCCACCGGCGCCCAGAGCTCGGACGCGGCGACGCGCGGCTCGTACAACACGGCGACCTCGCAGACGGTCACGATCCATTGACCGTCTGCGATCGCGCCGCCGCGGTCACTCGATGCAGCACATCGTGGTGAGGCCGGTCGGCGCGATGTCGCCGGTCGGCTGGCCGCCGCTGGGCTCGCAGGCGACATCGGGCGTGGGCAGCTCGGCCATCTGCAGCGCGTAGACGTCGGCCTCGACCGGCGTGCACTCTTCGGGCGCGAAGAGCCCGACCCACAGCGCGTTGGCACACGAGCTGCTGCCGAACGCGCCGGCGACCAAGTTGCCCTCGAACACGCACTCGCCGGCCGGCTCGCCGCAACCGCACTCGGTGCAGCCGCGCATGTCGGAGTAGCCGCCGTCGAGCAGCACCGTGCGCTCGCCCATCGGGCACTCGTGCTCGCCTTCGAGCCAGTAGCACAGCCCGCCCTGCTCGGGGCTCGGTGTCGCGACGCACTGGCCCTCGTCGCACGCACCCGCCGGCGCGGCCTCGGCCCCACACAGCCGCACCGCGTCGAGGAACTGCGGCTCGGGCAGCTCGACGTCGGACATCACATCGCACGCGCCACCTTGCGGGCTCGGCGTCTCGACCCGCCAGCTGTATGGGTTGTTCAGGTTGGGGATGTCGAGACAGTTCGCGCCCACGACGTAGGTGTCCTGCAGCGCGACGCAGTTCGCGGTGTAGCGATGGATGGTCACACCATCGCCACAGTCGGTGCCCTCCGCGGCGCCGCAGCTGCACTCGCACACCGCCACGTCCGCGGTGACGTCGCTCCACGCCGTGAGCAGCTCGGTGCCGAACTCGCCCTCGCACTGCGGTGCCGGCTGGCTACCGACGCCGCGCATCGCCACCGCCGGTCCGTGCCAGCCCTCGAAGGTCGGCGCGCAGGTCCCCTCGCAGGGCATCTCGGGTGCGCCCGAGCTCGAGCCATCGCTGCCGTCGTCGGAGCCGGTGCTCGTGGTCGAGGGATCGTCGGTGTCGTGGCTGCCGCTGGTGCTGGTGCTCGTGCTCGTGGTCATGGACATCGTCGTGCCACCGGTGGTGCCCGAGTCACTGCCACTGTCGTCGGCACCGCCCGATTGCGAGCTCGAGGTCTCGTCGGGCCCGGCTCCGTCCCGAGGCACTGCACAGCTCGCCAACATCACGCAACCCATCACGAGGCCCTTACACAGATCCGTCATCGTCGACTCCGCACCGGCGCGTCCGCTCAGCGACGCTTGGCTCGGTGCGCCCGCGGTGTCGGCCAGGCCCGCGGCGCTGTTGCAACCCTGTGCGATCGACCGCTGCGCCGGGGTTTCAGGGCCGCGACGAGGTGTGATCGTGGACGATGCGCCAGCCTTGCGTCGTCCGCACCAGCGCGAGGCTGAAGATCCCGCGGCCGGCCTTGGGCGTGTCGGTCAGCGTCCACTGGCCCAGCACGATCGCGCCGTCGGAGCCGAGCCCGCGCACGTCGAGCACCTCGAACGCGAGCGTGCCCATCTCGCTCTGGGTGCCGCTGCCACCGTAGCGCGCGACGTAGCGATCGTGGGTGGTCTGCCAGCCGCGTCGGATCTCGCCGCCGCTGGTGAAGACGAGCGCCTCACCGCGCTCGTACGCGGCCATGAAGCCCTCGAGGTCGCCGGCGTTCCACGCCGCGGCCTGCTGCGCGAGCATGGTTTCGATCGCACGGCGATCGCCCTCGTCGAAGTCGCGTGGGCGACAGGCGAAGAGCGCAGCGACGAGCAGGAGCGCGGACGATCGCACGGCCGCAGCATATCGCGGGCACGTCGGCGGCGTCGGGCCCGCCCGCGCGGGCGCAGGCGCAGAACCTCGATTCGCGGGCGTTGGCAGCGGTTTCGCGATTTTCTTCGCGGCGCGTGACGGATCGACGGGGTCGGTTCCCACCCACCGGGCATGAAGAGCAACACGATGCTGGAGCGCCTGCTGACCCTGTCCCTCGTCCTCGGTGGCTGTGACCTGATCGACATCGGCGACGGCGACGACGACGACGACAGCGCGGGCGACAGCACGGGCGGCGACGGCGGCTCGGACACCGACGACAACGACGACACCCACGGCAACGTCAGCCTCCCGATCACCACGCACGGCGGTGGCGAGGACAGCGGCGAGGGCACCGAGGGTCCCGACAGTGCCGAAGGCGGTGCGGACAGCTCCGGTGGCGTCGATCCCTCGGCGGGCACCGACGGCGGCGAGGCGTGCGAGCCCGACCTGCAGGTGTGCCTCGACGAGGCGACCATCGCGGTGTGCGTCGAGGGCGAGGCGGTCGCGCTCGACTGCAACGACGTGTGTATCGAGCTGGGCGCGGTGGGCTCGTTCGGCTGCGCGTTCGACGAGACCTCGGGCGTGGATCTGTGCTGGTGCGACGACGGCAGCGGCGGCGGCGGTGCGTGAGCCCGTCCGCGCCCGGACCCCGGGCGCGCACACCGTGGCCCGCGGCGGACCCCACGCCGACGGGCCGACCGTGCGAGCGCGGTGAGGTGACCGCAACGGGCCGCCGCGCCGCGCTGCCGCGATCGCAAGAAGTGAGACGGGACCATGGCGATCCCGTCCGACCCCGCCGCGCTACCGCTGCCGCTCGCACGCGACCCGCACTGTGCGGATCACGTGATGGGCACGCTGGTGGCGCGTTGGGGTCCGCTCGACGACGCCACGCGACGCGACGCCGCGTCGCTGCACGCGACCGCGCTCGCGGTGCCGCGACCGGTGCTGTTCGTCGCGGTACACCACGGCAACTTCCCCAGCCTCGAGGGTCTCGCGCCGGGTTTGGCCGCCGCCGGCTTCACGCCGCTGGCGGTGTATCTGCACGGTGACCCACCGGCGCAGGTGTTCGCGCGCGCATGGAGCTGCGGCGGCTCGCTGTCGCGCTTCGCCGCGCTCGTCGACGCACTGCCACCGGACACGCCGATCTACCTGCAGGCACACGCGCGTTGGATCTGGCTGGGGCCGCTGGTCGCGGCGCTGCGACCGGGCGCGCCGCTGGTCCAGGAGGTGTGGGACTGGATGTCGGCGTTCGTCGATCCGTCGCAGTCCGACGCGTTCGTGGCCGACGGAGTCTTCACCGCCGCCGAGCTCGCGACCATGCGGCGGGTCGAGCCGTGGGTGCGCACCGCCACCAGCGGCTTCGTGCACAAGCACGGCGGTCCCGCGCTCGATGCCGTGGTCGCCGATGCGACCGTGCCGCAGCTGCGCTTCGTGCCGGCGCTGCCGCGCGCGTGGGCGCACGCGCCGGGCGGACGCGAGGTCGGGCCGTGGCGACTGGTGCACGTGGGTCAGATCAAGTCGGCCGCGGCGTCGCCCCGCGCCTTCGGCGATCTGGTGCTCGCGCCGCTCTTCCACGACCTCACGCGCCAGGGCATGTACGTCACCGCGCATCCCGGTGTCACGGGTGCGGGTGCCCACGATCCGCTGGCCGACTACACCGCGCTCGCGCGACGCGATCACGCGTTCACCCTGCACGCTCACCTGCCGCTGCGCCGCCTGGTCGACGCGCTCGCCGGCCAGCACGACTTCGGCCTGCTGCTGTATCGCTTCCCGGCCACGCTCGCGGTCGGACGCACGCACCTGCGCATCGCGCTGGCGAGCAAGCTGTTCACGTACCTGGCCGCGGGCCTGCCGGTGCTGGTGAGCCCCGAGCTCGAGACCATGGCGACGCTGGTGCGCGAACACGGTGTCGGCCTGGTGATCGAGCCCGAGGCGCTGCCGCGGCTGCGCTCGACGCTCGACGGCTGTGATCTGCGGGGCATGCAGCGGGCCGTGGCCGCGGCGCAGTCGCACTTCCACAACCAAGCCTTCGTCGACGACGTCGCCGCGTTGCTCGACCGCGTCGCCCCGGCGAGTCGGCCATGAAACCGCGTCGCATCGCCATCTTCTTGCCGCGCGACAACGACTTCTACCGCGCGTTGCTGCCACAGATGTGCCGCGGCTTCGAGGCCTGCGGCGTGGAGGCCAGCGGCGTGCTGCGCCTGCTCGCACCGGCGGAGCTGGCCGACTACTGCGCCAGCACGCGCACCGAGGTCGTGCTCGAGATGAACCGTGCGCGCGCCGACGTGGCCGGGTTGCCGCGCGAGGTGCTGCACCTTTCATGGGTCGTCGATCTGGGCGGGCGCGCCGTCGACGACTTCGTCGGCAGCGACGTGACCTACCTGTTCAGCGACGCGTGGCTGCAGCACTTCACCCGCGGCACGCCGATGCGGTGGCTGCCGCCGGGCACGTGCACCCACGACTACCCTGCGCGGCCGCATCGCGGAGGCTTCGCGCTGGGCTTCCTCGGGCACATCCCCAACCCGTGGAGCGCGGCCGAGCTCGCACGCGACGTGACCGGCGGCGCGGGTGCGTGCGACTTCGGCACGCTGTTGCCGGCGATCGAGCGGTTGTTGCGAACCGCCGGCGACGAGTCGCTGTCGGTCGACGGCGTGCTCGATCGCATCGACGCGGTGTGCCGCGACCGCAGCGGTCATCCGCTCGTGCTCGATCCGACGCTGGCCTACGACATCACCTGCCGCGTCATCCGCCACCTCAACCGCACCGAGCTGACCGACGGCGCGCTGGCAATGCACGCGCAGCTGTCGTCGCAGCCGTGGGCGGCACGCTGGCGCGAGCGCTGGCTGGCGATCTGGGGCACGCCGAACTGGTCGCGCTGGCCCGCCTACGCACCGCACTACCGCGGCTGGCTCGATCGTCCCGCGGCGATGGGCGAGGCCTACGCCGACGTCGCGGTGGTGCTGCACGAGGGCACCGGCATGCACTTTCGCTCGGTGGACGCGATGGCGACCGGCGCGGTCGTGGCGTTCCGCGAGCTCGACCACGAGACCCGCAAGGACGGCCTGCACACGGTGATGCACGCCGGCGAGCACTTCGTCGCGTTCCCGCTGCGCGACATGCAGGCCGCGCTCGGCGAGTTGTTGTCCGATCGCGTCCGCGCGCAGGCGATCCGCGACGCCGCTGCGGCCGAGGTCCGCGCGCGTCACGGTTGGCAGCACCGCGCCGCGCAGATCCTCGAGGACGTCGCTGCACTGTGAGCCCACCATGTTGATTGCCCTCGATCGACTCGACCCTGCGACTCCCTGGCCGGTGGATCCCGCCGCTGCGACCGCGCGCGTGAGCGAGGCGCTCGCCGACGCAGCGCTGGCGCCCGAGGCGGTCGCGGCCGCGATCGTCGTCGGCAGCGCGCGCGGCAGCATCCCCGCGGCGCTGCGCCAGCGCCTGCGCGCGGGCGTGCCGATGATCGTGATCGACGACGACCCGCGCGCACTCGCGACGCTCGCGGGCCCGCACACCGTCGC
>JAIBBS010000354.1 GCA_019694555.1 Nannocystaceae bacterium | reverse complement strand
GCCCGCGTGCGGCGACGGCAAGGGCGGCGGCGTCGAGTTCTCGTACATCTGGGTGTGCAACAGCGCCGAGGGCACGATCTCGAAGATCAACACCCAGACCATGGAAGAAGAGGGCCGCTACTACACGCGCGCGGATCACCTCGGCAGCCCCAGCCGCACCTCGGTCAACCTCTCGGGCGACGTCGCGGTGGCCAACCGCCTGGGCGGCATCACCAAGGTCTACGCGCGGCCGGAGGACTGCGTCGAGAGCAACGGCATGCCCGGATTGCAGACCTCGACCGGCAAGGACGACGTGCTGCCGTGGGGCACCGACGAGTGCGTCGCGTGGCACACGCCCTTCGCGTACAGCACACAGCGGCCGGTCGCGTGGGCCCCGGGCACGCTCGACGAGTCGACCTGCACGTACCAAAACGAGAAGCTGTGGACCGCCGGCGGGCAGAACAACGTCATCGACAGCCTCGAGGTCGTGCGCATCAACGGCGAGGACGGATCGATCGATGCGACCGTACCGATGCCCGACGTGCCGATCGGCTACTTCGGTGCCTACGGTGGCGCGGTCAACCAGGCCGGTGACTTCTGGTTCGTCATCTACGACACCTTCGACGTGCCCACGACCAACCTGGTCCGGGTCGACGCCGGCGATCTGACGTACGACACCGTGCCGGTGCCGGAGCAGATCTGTCCCTACGGCTTCACCGTCGACAGCGATGGACGGCCGTGGATCGGCTCGTTCTGCGACTCGAGCGCGCGCTACACCCCCGAGTCCGACACCTGGGATCTGGTGCCCGCGCTGGGCTACGGCATCCAGCAGGATCAGATGGGCCGCATGTGGATGGCCGACTACCTGCTGCCGGGCGTGCGCGAGATCGATGCCGACACGCTCGCGTTGGGTGTGCAGATCCCACTGGCCGCGAGCTCGCCCAAGGGCGTGAGCATCGACTTCGAGGGCAACGTGTGGGTCGTCGACATGTACCAGAGCGCGTTCCGGGTCGACCCGGACACGATGACCATCGACGTCTACAACCAGCTCAACGGTCCGTACACCTACAGCGACATGACCGGCTGGGGCCTCAACAACGTCGCGTTCCCGCCGGGCTGATCGTCGCGGCCGGTCGCGGACACGCGGCGCGACCACCACGGGCGGTGTGTCACACGCGGCCGCGGAAGCGCGCCGCGTACAGGATCGACGCGCCGACGATCCACGCCACGCCCAGCCACACCATCGCGCGCACCTGCGGGTCGACCCACGCGCCGGCGATGACCGCGAGCTCGGCCACGACGAAGCCCAGCGGTACCCACGGCCACGCCGGCATGCGCAGCGGTCGCTCGGCCCGCGGTCGCGCGCGCCACAGCACCACCGACGCGAGCCCGGTCGCGGCGAAGAACAGCGCGTCGATGGCGACCACGCCGGTGAGCAGGCGATCGATGCCGCCGCCGCCGGCGAGCCACAGCAGCGCCAGCGCGCACGCGGACAGCAGCACGATCGCGGCGATGGGCGTGCCGCGTCCGGCGTGCACGCGACCGAACGCGCGGAAGAAGCGACCGTCGTGCGCCAACGCGAACACCAACCGCGGGCCCGACAGCAGCTGCGCGCCGAGCACCCCGAACGCCGACACCGCGACCGCGCCGGCGATGATGCGGCGTGCGGGCTCGCCCAGCACCGCCGCGGCCGCGTCGGCGGCGATCGAGTGGCTCGCGGCCGCGCCCTCGTAGCCCAGCGCGTGCAGGTAGGCCCAGTTGGTCAGCAGGTACACCGCGACGATGATCGCGACGCCTGCGATCAGCGCCCGCGGCAGGTTGCGCTCGGGCTCGCGCACCTCGCCGGCGATCCAGGTCGCCTGCTGCCAGCCCCCGAAGCTGAACAGCGCCGGCACCAGCGCGGCGAGCAGGCCGACGTCGGCGTCCGCGGCCACGGCCGAGAGCGGTGCCGGCGGCACGTCGGCGCGGCCCAGCGGTGCCATCACGGCGATGGCCACCAACGCGGCGACCTTCGCGAACACGGTGACGGTCTGGATCCTCGCGCCCCAGCGCACGCCGGCTGCATTGGCGGCGGCCAGCACCATCACCAGCAGCGTCGCCGCGATCGCAGCCGCCTGATCCGACAGCGGCGCGCCCATGGCCGCGAGCGCGATGTGCTGCGCGCACACCAGCGCGATCACGGCGATGGCCCCGGCCTGGATCGCGGTCGCGTTGGTCACGACGTAGACGAACGCGACGCCGGGGCCGTAGGCGTCGCGCAGGATCGCGTACTGGCCGCCGGTGCGGGGATACATCGCGCCGATCTCCGCGAACGTCAGCGCGCCCGCGAGCGCGACCAGTCCGCCCAGGGCCCAGGCCACCATCGTGAGCGTCGCGTCGCCCGCGAACGCGGCCACGCGCGCGGGCGTGAAGAAGATGCCCACGCCGACGCACGCGCCGACCACGACCGCGACCGTGTCGCCCAGGCCGAGCTCGCGGCGCAGGCCCCCGGCATCACCGGCTTGTGGTTCGACCGTGCGCGTCACCGCGCGCGAACGTAGCACCTTGGCGCCGCGGGTCCGCCGGCGTCTGGGCACACCGAACCAAGTGCCCGGCACGGGCAACGCTACCCACGATGCCCGGCCCCCGTCCGCTCGTCCCCGCGTTGCGCTCGTCGCTGCTCGTGTCGTGCCTGGTCGCGGCGGGCTGCGGCGACGCCGGATCCGCGGGCGATGCGAGCCCCGCGGACACCGGCGCCGACGCCAGCAGCGGCGGCGCCGACGGCAGCGACGGCAGCGGCGCGACGATGGGCACCAGCGTCGGCACCAGCGCGACCACGGCGAGCACCGCCACGAGCGACGGCAGCGGCGGCAGCGAGGCCGATAGCGGTGCGAGCGAGCAGGGCTCGAGCGGCGACGATCCGTGTGCGGTGCCCGACGCCGACGCCGATGGTCACGCCGCGGTCGCGTGCGGCGGCGACGACTGCAACGACGACGACGGCGCGATCCACCCCGGCGCGATCGAGTTCGGGCCCAGCGTCGAGGACGTCGCGGTGGTGGAGCCGGGGCTGGTGACGACGATCGCAGTCGACGACGCGGGCACGATCCACATCGGCTACGTCTACGGCCAGGGCTGCTCCATGGCCGACGACGCCGCGGGCGTGTGGCTCTCGACGCAGGTGGGCTGGGGCTACGACTTCGACGCGCACGTCGACGGCGACGGCACGCGGCGCGTGTCGTGGACGCAGGCGCTCGCGGCCACGCCGATGGTGTACACGCAGACGCTCCCCGAACAGGTCGAGTTCCCCGATCTGCAGGTCTTCCACGCCCAGGTCGCGCCCGCGCGCTTCCTGGGCGTGAGCGACGACGGTCGCGCGCACGTGGCCTACCGCGACATGGATCTGGGGCGCCTGCGCTACGCCGTGCGCGACGGCGACGGCTGGACCGCGGAGGACATCGACACCGAGATGCCCTTCGGCGCCGCGCTGGCGGTGTCCGCGTCGGGCCAGCCGTGGGTGTTCTACGACAGCAGCGGCGGGCCGCGCGTGGCCACGCGGCAAGACGGCGTGTGGACGACCGAGTCGCTGCCGGTGTCGGCGACGTACGCCGCGGTCACGGTCGACGCGGACGGGGTCGTGCACGCGGCGATCGGGCACGGCGAATCCACGCTGACGTACGTCACCAACGCCGGCGGCAGCTGGACGCACACCGACATCGACGGCTTCCTGCACGCGGGCTTCGCCGACATCGCGGTCGCCGACGACGGTGCGGTGTACATCGCCATCGAGGACCTGTCCGAGCCGCTGGTCAGCGCGCTGCGACTGGTGACCAACGCGACCGGGCGCTGGCAAGTGCTGGACTTGCGCGACGACGCCAGCGCCATGGCCCCGGCGATCGCGCTGCGCGACGGCGAGGTGCTCGTGAGCCATGTCGTGCCCGGCACCAGCGTGTCGCTCGTTCGCGCGCGCATGGCCGACGGCGTCGACGACGACTGCGACGGCGTGGCGTTCTGATCCGGGTCCGCGGCCGGCGGCGGGCCCGGCGCGACGCGACCGACTGCCCGCGCGCGCCCGGCCGCGCTACGCTGGGCAGGTGGTGCGCCGCCCCATGCTCGCGCTGCTGCTGGTCGCGCCCGGCTGCCTGGGCGCGCCCGAGTACGCCGGTGCGGGCGCGGG
>JAIBBS010000353.1 GCA_019694555.1 Nannocystaceae bacterium | reverse complement strand
GCGGCTGGCCTACGCCGACGCGCCGCAGCTGCTGGTGCCGTACCTGCTCGAAGCCGGGCAGCTGCTCGCGCTGCAGGACGCGCCGGCGGCCGCGGAGGCGCTGTATGCCGAGGCCGCGCCGCTGGTCGAGGAGCAGCCGCGCGCGGCGGTGCTGCTCGACGTCGCCCGCGCCGCTGCGGCGCTGCGGTTGGGCGAGCCCGGGCGCGCGTGGTCGCTGGCGCACGACGCTCGCGTGCAGCTCGAGGCCGACGCCGAAGTCGCGCCGTCCAACCTCGCCGCCGCGCGGCACAACGAGGCCGACGCTGCGATCGCGCTGGGGCGCTGCGACGACGCGGTGCCGCTGCTGCGCGCCGCGATCGCGCGCTACGACGCGGACGCGGGCATCGGCCCCGGCGCGCCGTCGACCACGGACGCGCGGCTGTCGTTGGCGCGCTGCGATCGCGCGGCGGGCCGCATCGATGCGGCCCGTGCGACGCTGGAGGCGGTCCGCGATCAGCCGACCGCGAACGCCGACCACCGCGCACGCGCCGTGGCGGAGCTCGCCGCGTTGCCCTGAGCGCGCGTGCCCGACAGCGGTGCGCGCGGCACCGCGGTCCGCCGCGCCGGTGCCGGCATCGCGATGTGGTGCAGCGCGTAGGCGGCCGCACGCCGCGGCAGCTCGCCGCGGCTGGACGCGAACAGCTGGTCCTCCAGGCGGAGCAGGGCGAGCGCGAGTTCGGGTCGGTCGAGCATGGCGGCCTCGGACGCACGATGCCCACCGCCGCCGCCGGGCCCAAGAAAGTGGCGACGCGGGCGGGTGGGATCCGCACGCACCGCGGTCGCACCATGCATCGGATCGATGGCGGCTCTGCACCGGACGTGTTGGACCCCACGCCGCCGTCGCCGTACCCCTGCTGCATGCACGCAACGAGATCCCTGGCCCTGTTCGCGTCCCTGATCGCCGCCACGTTCGCGGCCGGCTGTGGCGAGCCCGACGACGACGACGGCGGTGACGCCACCGCGGCGGACGGCAGCAGCACCGGCGGGGACGAGGGCGGGCCCGGATCCAGCACGGGCGCGGGCGACGACGGTACGAGCGCGGCCGCGGACTCCGGCGAGGCCGGCAGCGGCACGGACGCGGGCAGCGAGGACGGCGGCTCGAGCACCGGCGGCACCGGTGCGCACGCGATCACCGGTCAGGTCCACCGCGACCGCGCGGCGGTGCTCGCCGAGGGCAACGACGGCGTCGGTACGCTCTACGTCGGCGTGTTCCCTGGCTGCGATCCGGCCGCCGCGCTCGCCGGTTTCGCGGTGGTGCCTGCGGCCGACGTCACCGATCCCGCCACGGAGGTCGCGTTCATGGTCGCGAACCTCCCCGACGGCGAGTACGACGTGCGCGTGTTCCTCGACGACGATGGCGACGCCGACGCGCTGGCACCGATGCCCGATGCGGGCGACCTCGTCGCCGATCCCGATCCGACCGACGCCGGCGCGAGCTGCAGCCACACCGTCGTCGACGGCGGCGACGCGGCGATCGAGGTCGTGCTCGGCCTGGTGCTGCCGCCGGCGTGACGCGGCCGCGCACGAGCCCTGCGTCCGCGCCCCTCAGCGCGCCGGCGTCGTCGCGGCCGCGTGATCGCGGACCAGCGGCAGCGCCGCGCGCCAGTCCGACTGGATCGCGACCGTGCCGCCGGCGCCCGCGTGGGGACCGATGATGAAGGTCTGCGCCGGGGGGATCGACGCCTGCGCGTAGGCCCACACGTCGGTGGTCGCGTTGCCGTAGGCCGCGACGATGTCGTAGCCGGCGTCGCGCAGCTGCTGCAGGAACGCGGCCTTGAACCCGCCCACGCCGGACTCGGTCGGCAGCACGTCGCGGTGTCGATCGGTGGTTCGGACCAACCCCGGCGCATAGCCGCCGTCGCGCAGCCACGCACGGGTGTGATCGAGCAACCAGTACGGACGCCCGGTCAGGTACACCAGCGGGTAGCCCTTGGCGCGCCACATCTGCGTGAGCTCGGGGCCCTGCGGGTAGGCGGCCGCGACGTAGTCACCGTCGCGCAGGTCCTCGAACATCTCGTCGAGCACGTCGATCGAGACCTCGTCGTCGGAGGTCGTGAGCGTGCCGTCGATGTCCGAGACCACGATCTGCATGCCGCGCGGCCACGCGAACAGCCGCGCGGCGCCGGTCGAGCCGTCGCCGTCGACGCTGACGTACAGCGCGTACTCGCCGGCCACCGGCGGCACGGTGAGCTCGAAGCGCGCGCGGCCGTCGCTGTCGGTGCTCGCGCGCGCGAGCGCCTTGGCGGCGCCCGAGCAGTCGTCGAGCCACAGCTGCACCGGCTCGTCCTCGAGATCCTTGCCCGCGCGACCGTAGGTGAACTTGGCCTCGACCGAGATCGTGCTGCCGGGCGCGCCGAAGTGGTCCTGCACCGGGTGCAGCGGGTGGGCAGCCGCAGCGATCAGCGCGCTGCGATCGTGGCGGAAGCGGCCCGCCGACGGGCGCGGCGCGCCGGCGTCCGCACACACGCGGTAGCTCCGGTCGCCCGCGCTGCCGTGGCCGGCCGCGGCATCGCCCGCGGTCCCGCGCGCGGCGTTGCACGCCGACAGCCCCAGTAGCAACGCCGACCCGAGGCAGCAGCTCGCGTTCATCGGCTGCGATGGTCGCCCAGCCGTGCATCGATGAACAGGGTGCGACGGCGCGGCACCGGCCGCGCTAAGGTCGGGTGGCTCGCGATGATCCGTGCGCTCGTGCTGTGCGTGCTCGCGCTGGTGGCCGCAGCTGCGGCCGCGACGCGGCTCGAGCGCGTCGCGGCCACCCGCGCGTGGGTCCGGGCCCGCGCGGCGTGGGTGCCCGGGGCCCGCGGCGGCGATCGCTACCTGGGCAGTGACGGCTGTCGCAGCTGCCACCCGGCGGCGTGGCGCAGCTGGCATGCCAGCTACCACCGCACGATGACGCAGCCGGCCGCGCGCGCGACGGTGCTGCCGCCGTGGTCGGACACGACCTTGCCCGGCGGCGTCGCGCTCGCGTTCGACGGCGCGGCGCCGGTGGTGGTGCGCACCGGGCCCGACGGCAGCACGCGCCGCAGGGTCGCGATGCTCACCGGTTCGCACCACATGCAGCTGTACTGGCTGCACGATCCCGGCACCGACACGCTGCAGGCGTTCGAGTACGCGTGGCTGATCGACGAGGCGCGCTTCGTGCCCAACGTCGCGACGCTGGTGCAGCCGCCCGGGTTCGATCCGATCTACACGTGGAATCGCATCTGCATCCGCTGCCACGCGGTCGCCGGCGCGCCGGGCTGGCACGAGGCCACCGGGCGCGTCGACACGCGCGTGGTCGAGCTCGGCATCGCGTGCGAGGCCTGCCACGGGCCCGCGCGCGCGCACGCCGAGCACCACCGCGATCCCGTGCGGCGCTGGCTCTCGCGCGGCGAGCCCGACGACGTGGTGCAGCCGGCGAAGCTCTCACCGCAGGCGGCGACCGAGGTGTGCGCGCAGTGCCACGCCGTCTCGCTCGATCGCGACGAGGCCGGCTGGCTCGCGCACGGACCCGACCACGCGCCACCGGATGCGCTCGCGGGCTGGACCGAGCTCGTGCAGCACCCCGCGCGCAGCGGCACGACCTCGGCCGCGCTCGCGCGCGTGCTCGCCGACGATCCCGACTTCCTCGCGCAGCGCTTCTGGTCCGACGGCATGGTCCGCGTGACCGGGCGCGAGACCAACGCGCTTTGGGCCTCGCCCTGCGCCGGGCCGGCCGCGCCCGAGCGCACGATCTCGTGCCTGTCGTGCCACAGCCTGCACCACGGCTCGCGCGACGATCAGCTGCGCGAGGACATGCGAGGCGACGGCGCGTGCACGCAGTGCCACGACGATCCCGCGCTGGCGCAGCCCGGACACACCCACCACGCGCAGGACAGCGACGGCGCGCGCTGCATGAACTGCCACATGCCTCACACCGCGTGGGGCCTGCTGGGCGCAATCCGCAGCCACGAGATCGACACGCCCGATCCTTCGCGCGCAGCCGCCAGCGGGCGGCCGCTGGCGTGCACGCTGTGCCACATCGATCGACCCGCGGCGTGGGCCGAGCGCACGATGCTGCGCTGGCGCGGCGACGACGGTGGCGATCCCGAGCGCGCGCCGGGTCCGGCGGCCGCGGTCGCGGGGCTGCTCGCGGGCGAGGCGGGCGTGCGCGCGCTGTGGGCGTGGCATCTGGGCTG
>JAIBBS010000143.1 GCA_019694555.1 Nannocystaceae bacterium | reverse complement strand
GCGGCGCCGGGTCCCGTCGCGCGCGGCCCTTGACACCCGCGCCGGCCCTGAGCACCATCGATGGCGTTGCGAGTCCGGTGATCCTCGGCGCTCGGCGTGGCCGACCGCGGGGATCGTGGAGCGGGTTCCCTGTCGGGATTCTGACGCGCGCGAGTTCGCGTTGCGCCGCCGCTGCCGGACCACCAAGGTGCGACGAGCATGGGCCACCCCGAGCAGCAGCCGGAGGCTGCGCAACCGACGGAATCAGGCGCTGAGCGAGCCGACGACGCGTGGGCCGATTCGCTGCGCAGTGTCATGCGCGACGTGATCGCGTCGCTGCCCGACCACGCGACCTTGGGTGAGCTCGTCGCCGCCACGCGCGGCAGCGCGACCATGGGCGCGGTGTTGCAGATCTTCACGGTGCAGGAGCTCATCGACGCGGTGCGCAAGCGCCCCGCGCCCGCGGTGAAGCCCGCCGCCGCCGCGCCCGCGAAGAACGGCGCGCCGCGGGGCGCTGCGCCGGTGCAATACGACGCCGACGGCAACCCCGTGATGGACCTCGGCGACCCCAGCGCGCTCGTCATCCGTCGCCGCGCCGACGTGCCCGATGGCGACGTCCGCGTGCTGCGCTGTCTGGCCGAGCGCGGTGGCCTGCGTGAGAGCGAGCTGGCCACGCACGTGAACCTCACCGGCGAGCAGCTGCGCATCATCGTGCGCAGCCTGCGGGCCAAGGGCTTCGTGCACCTCGAGGGCAGCGGCGTGAAGCGCCGCCTCAAGATCACGCGCCACGGCAACGGCTATCTGCGCAAGCAGTGAAGGACCGCCGGCGCGCGCCGACGGTCCTGGTTTCACAGCCCGCGCCGGGCGCGGGCCCCGGGTTGCTGCGGCTCAGCCGGCCGGCGGAATCGCCGACGAGATCGCGCCGGTCAGGCACTTGATCGCGTCGCTGAAGTCGTCGTCACAGATCGACTCGATGCAGCAACGCGCCGACGACTCGTCGAGGTTCGCGGTGGCGGGATCGTCGGGCTGGTTGAGGCTCTCGCAGACCTCCTGCACGCGCGTCGGGAAGATCGCGCTGCCGTTCTCGTTCTGGCAGCCCGGCGCGATGTTGCCGAACTCCCAGATCTTGTCCTCGACCTCGAGCCCCTCGTCGATGTCCGCCTGCGAGAGATCGGTGTCTTCCCAGACGCGGAACTCGAGCGCCGCGACACCACCTGCGGTGGGCTCGTAGGGCGGGTTGGGATTGTGCGCGGTCACCTCGGGCACACCGAGGATGCCGAGCATCACCACCGGCTGCTTGCGATCCTTGACCAGGTAGTCGAGGTACGTGATGTACCGGTCGGTCGGGTGCAGCACGCCGTTGTCCGTCGAGATGCAGTCGGTGTACGCGCCGGTCGCGTCGGGACCACTGCACTGCACGCCGGCGTTCCAGCAGATCGCCGACGAGGGCGACGGCGAGTCGGTGTGCGGGTTGACCTCCCAGTAGCCGTTGTTGGCCTCGTCGGTGAAGTACGAGAAGCCCTCGGGTGCGGCGACCGAGCAGTCGACCTCGTCGGTCACGATCGCGATGGCGAGCACTGCACCGTCGCGCAAAAACGGCTTGTTGAACTGCGACCACTCCTCGGAGGCCTGGCAGGCCTCGCTGTTGGGATCGTTCCAGCACGCGCTGGGGTTGATCGCCTGCAGCATGGTCTCGAGCGGCGCCTCGTAGCCGCAGCCGTCGATGCCCTGCGGACCGATGCACGACAGCGCCTTGGCCGGGTCGTCGGTGGGCACGTTGGTGTTGGCGGCGTCGAAGTGCAGGAACTGGTCCGCGGGCGCGATGTCCATCGGGCAGTTGGTCGTGCACGCCTCGGGGATCATCAGCGGGTCGTGGGTGTCGAGCCCGGTGAAGCGGTTGATGCGAGCGTTGCAGCCCTGGTAGACCGGCGCGCCGCGACGCGGCTCGTAGTCGGGCTTCTCGAACGGCGTGCACAGCGGGTGACCGAAGTCGGTCGTGGTCACCATGATGTTGACGCTGGGGTACAGCGGGTTGCCGGCCGCGTCGGTGAGGTTCTGCAGCTGGTTGACCAGCAGCGGGAAGTTGGCCGCGAGGTTGAGCTGCTCCTCGCCCATGGTGCCGCTGTTGTCGATGATGAAGACCAGGTCGATCATCGTGCAGTTGCCGTCGGCCTGGCAGTCGCCCGGGCCGCCGGTGGTGTCCGGCAGCGAGTCGAGCTTCATGCCCCCCGTGCTGGTGTCCGCGCTGGTCGAGTCGCCGGCGGTCATGGTCATGCCGACGGACACCGTCGACATCGTGGTCTCGTCCGCGCTGGTGACCATCGGCTCGTCGCGGTTGTCCTGACAGGCAGGCAGACAGCAAGCGGCCGCGGCGGCCAGGATCAAGCGAGGGGAAGTCTTCATGGATCGAGTCTCCGCGTCGTGGCGGCTGCGGAGGTGCCCGCAAGCCGTGGGGACGTTTGCCGGGCAGTCTGTCAGAGGGGTCTGACAGCGACAAGGCCGGCGGCCCTTGGGGATGAATGGTGGCCGGCGCCCGCCCCTTCGATCGCGGGCGCGACCGCGATCGCCGGCGGCGCGGAGCGAAAGCGTCCGCGCCGGCAGGCGACGCGCGAGGCCGCACGTGGGTCCGCGCACGATCGGATCCCCCAAACGCGACGAGCGCGTGGGCGCCCCGACGGGCATCCACGCGCTCGTGCGCTCGCGCCGGGCGAGCGAGCAGACCTGGCGTCAGCCGGGCGGGGTGATCGACTGACCGATGATGCCGGTGAGGCAGTCGATGGCGGGGCTGAAGTCGGCGTCGCAGATCGACGTGATGCAGCAACGGATGTTCTCGCCGTAGTCGAGCGCGTGGCAGACCTCCATCACGCGGGTGTTCGGCGTCGCCTGGCCGGTGAAGTTGCCCATGAGATCCTGACCGGTGCAGCCGGGCCCGATGCCGAAGTCGAACTGCTTGTCCGCCGCGGTCGTGCCGCTCATGAACTCCTCGGGCAAGATGTCGCCCGCGGGGTACTGGCCGTCGACCCAGTCGCGGTACTGCAGCGTGAGCTCACCGCCGGCGACCGGGTTGTACGGCGGATCCTCGTTGTAGGCGGTCACCAGCGGCACGCCGAGGATGCCGAGCATGATGACCTCCTTGTTCTGGTTCTCGCGCAGGTCGTTGACCAGATACTGCGTGTAGCGATCGATGGGCTGCAGCTTGCCGTCGTCGAGCGAGGTGCAGTCGCTGTACACGCCGCTGGCGTCGGGGCCGTTGCAGGTCACGCCGGCGTTCCAGCAGATCGCCGAGGACGCCTGCTTGTTGCCGTTGTTGGGGTTGGTCTCCTGGTAGGCCTCGTCCTCCATGATCGAGTAGTCCTTGACGGAGCACTCGACCTCGTCGGTGACGATCGCGATCGCGAGCAGTGCGCCCTGGCGCAGGAACGGCTTGCTGCCCTTGTTCCACGACGCGCCGGGGTTGAGCGCCTGCAGCATCGTCTCGAGCGGCGCCTCGTAGCCGCAGCCGTTGATGCCCTGCGGGCCGATGCAGGCCAGCGCCTGCGCGACCGCGGAGTCCTGCGAGCCGTCGCCGTTGATGTCCTTGGGCGGCACGTCCGGCACGTTCGCGCCGGTGGGGCTGAAGCCGATGAACGGATCGCTGGGCACGATGTCCGACTGGCACACGGTCGTGCACGCCTCGGGCACCATGTCCGGGTTGCTGCCCAGGCCGGTGAAGTCGTCGATGCGCGCGTTGCAGCCCGAGGTCGTGGGCGCGCCCTTGGCCGGCTCGTAGCCCGCGGGCTGGAACGGCGTGCACAGCGGATTGCCGAAGTCCGTCGTGGTCACCATGATCTGCACGTCCGGGCTGATCATGTTGCCGGCCGAGTCCTCGAGGGTCTCGAGGCGCTCGATCAGGCGCGGGAAGTTGAGCGCGAGGTTGAGTTGCTCCTCGGCCATCGTGCCCGAGTTGTCGATGACGAAGAGCAGGTCGATCTGGTCGGTGCAGCCGAGATCGACGCTGCCGCAGCCACCGCCCGTGCCCGCGCCGACGTCGAGCTTGTCGCCGCTGTCGGCCTCGCCGCTCGCGGACGCGTCGCCCTCGCTGGTGCCCTCGGTCCCCGCGGTGAGCGTGGTGAGGCTCGTCATCGTGGTCATCGAATCGGACGCCGTCTCTTGCGTGCGGTCCTTGTCGCCGCACGAGCCCACGCCCATCGCCAGGGCCCCCAACACGGTCATCCACTTCGCCAGCTGTCGGTCGTTCGTCATGTCAAACTCTCCCCCCTCGACGGTTGCTTGGTCGCCCGGCGACCCGAGGTCACCACGGTACCAGAGTCGACACCACGGGGGCGACGAATCGCGGCCGATCGGGTCGCGAGACAGCCGTGAGCTTGCCGCTTCGGAAAGCGCGCTGCGCCGTGAGCCGATCGGAGCCCGTGGTGTCGTCGTGGGATTTGGCAGGCCGGCGAGCGGCCCGCCGACGCCCCCCTCGTCACAGCACGAAGTTGACGAGGCGGCCGGGAACCACCACGACGCGGCGGGGCTCGACCCCGACCAGGCGCTTGGCCACGTCCTCGACACCGCGGGCCAGGGCCACGAGCTCGTCCTTGGACGCCGACTTGGGCGCGGCGATCTCCGCCCGCCACTTGCCGTCGACCTGGACCACGAGCGTGAAGGTGTCGTCGACCAACCACGCCTCGTCGGCCGCGGGCCACGGCTCGTGGGCGAGCGACGCGGCGTGGCCGAGCACCGACCACAGCTCCTCGGCGAGGTGGGGCGCGTAGGGCGCGAGCAGCAGGCAGAACTGCGTCGCCGCGCCGCGCGGCAACATCGCCTCCGGATCCGCGGCGGGATCGCCGGCCGCGACGATGTCGCGCACGAAGACCATCAGCGCACTGATCGCGGTGTTGAACGACAGCCGCTCGGTGCGATCGGTGACGTCCGCGATCGTGCGGTGCAGCAGCCGCCGCTGCCGCGGCGTGCCCTCGCCCGCCGCCAGCGCGCGCGGCGTCTTCGCCTCGGCGCTGCCGTCGTCGGCGGGGAAGAACAGCTTCCACACGCGGCCCAAGAAGCGGTGCACGCCCGCCAGGCCCTCGGTCTGCCACGGCGCGCTGTGCTCGAGCGGGCCCATGAACATCTCGTACAGCCGCACCGAGTCCGCGCCGTAGCTGGCCACGACCTCGTCGGGGTTCACGACGTTGCCGCGGCTCTTGGACATCTTGTCCCACTGGATCTCGACCGGCTCACCGGTCTCGCGCACGACCCAGCGCTTGCTGCCAGGGCGATCGGGATCGTCGCGCTCTTCGACCTGCGCCGGCAGGAACACCAGCTTCTTGCCGCTGTCGTCCTTGCGGCGATCGAGCGGCAGGAACGTCGCGCCCAGGATCATGCCTTGGTTGACCAGGCGCCGGAACGGCTCGGGCTCGCTGACGTGGCCCAGGTCGAACAGCACCTTGTGCCAGAAGCGCGAGTACAGCAGGTGCGTCGCGGCGTGCTCGACCCCGCCGACGTAGAGGTCGACCGGCATCCAGTACGACTCGGCCTGCTTCGACCACGGCAGCGTGCCGTTGCCGGGATCGCAGAAGCGCAGGTAGTACCAGCAGCTGCCGGCCCACTGCGGCATGGTGTTGGTCTCGCGCACGCTGCCGTCGGGCAGCTGCTTCCACGCGGTCGCGCGCGACAGCGGCGGCTCACCGTCCTCGGACGGATCGTAGTCGGCGACCTCGGGCAGCAGCACCGGCAGCTGGTCCTCGGGCACCGGCACGGCCTCGCCGGCGGGCGTGTACGCCAGCGGAAACGGCTCGCCCCAGTAGCGCTGCCGCGAGAACAACCAGTCGCGCAGCTTGTAGGTCACGCGCGCGCGACCGCGGCCGTGCGCGACCAGGTGATCGATCATCGTGCGCTTGGCCGCGGCGGTGCTCTGGCCGTCGATGACCGGCGAGTTCACCGCCACGCCCTCGCCGACGAAGGCCGCGGCGGCGATGTCGACCGCAGCGCCGTCGGCCGGCGCGACCACCTGCACGATCGGCAGCGCCATCGCGCGCGCGAACGCGTGGTCGCGCTCGTCGTGCCCCGGCACCGCCATGATCGCGCCGGTGCCGTAGCCCAGCAGCACGTAGTCGGCGATCCAGATCGGGATCTTCGCGCCGCTGAGCGGATGGATCGCGTGCGCGCCCGTGAAGGCACCGGTCTTCTTGCCCTCGATCGACTCGGCCTGGCGCTCGCGCTCGCTGCGACGCGCGGTGCGATCGACGTAGGCGCGGACCTCGGCCTGCTGCGCCGCGGTCGTGATCTCGGCGACCAGCGGGTGCTCGGGCGCGAGCACCATGTACGTGGCGCCGTAGAGCGTGTCGGGCCGCGTGGTGAAGACCGTCAGCGCGCCGGCGTGGCCGTCGACCGCGAAGTCGATCTCGGCGCCCTCGGAGCGGCCGACCCAGTTGCGCTGGATCTCGAGCACGTGCGGCGGCCAGTCGAGGCCCTCGAGGTCGGCGAGCAGCCGCTCGGCGTACTCGGTGATGCGCAGCACCCACTGCCGCATCGGCCGGCGCACGACCTCGTAGCCGTCCTCGACCTTCTCTGCGACCTCTTCGTTGGCCAGCACCACGCGCAGCGCCGGGCACCAGTTCACCGGCGCGTCGTCGAGGTACGCCAGCCGGCGATCATCGCGGTAGCGCGCGATCGCGGCGGGGCCCGCCGCGGTGACCTCCGGCGGGATCGGCAGCTGCGCGATCGGCCGCGCGCGCTGGGCCTGTCGATCGTAGTACGAGCCCCACAGCTGCAAGAAGATCCACTGCGTCCAGTGGTAGTAGCCCGGGTCGGTGGTGCTGAGCTCGCGGCGCCAGTCGTACGAGAAGCCCAGGCGCTTGAGCTGGCGACGGAAATTCCCGCTGGCGTTCTCGATCACGCGCGCGGGGTGGACCCCGGTCTTCATCGCGTGACGCTCGGCCGGCAGACCGAACGCGTCCCAACCCATGGGATGCAGCACGTTGAAGCCGCGCATCCGCTTGTAGCGCGAGATGATGTCGGTGGCGGTGTAGCCCTCGACGTGGCCGACGTGGAGGCCGTCGCCCGAGGGATACGGGAACATGTCGAGCACGTAGAACTTCGGCCGCTCGGGGTCGACCTCGGCGCGGAAGGTCTCGTTGCGCTCCCAGTACTCCTGCCAACGGCGTTCGATCGCTTGGTGGTCGTAGACCATCGGGGGCGACGCTAACACCAAAGTCAGCCGTCGGGACAGGGCTGGCCGATCGCGACGAGCGACTTGCTCGCGCGCACGTCGAGGTCCACCGAGGTCACCCGCACCGAGGTCTGCAGCATGGACTCGGCGTAGCACTCGAGCGTGGCGGCCTCGGGCGAGCGGTCGGCGACGACCTCGACCTGGTACTCCGCGGCGCGGTCGACGACCAGGCCCAGCTGCACGGTCGGGTCGGTGATGGGGCAGCTGGCCATGTCGCCCTGCAGCAGCGGCGGGTCGGCCGGCAACGTGCACGGCGAGGGCGGCGGGTGCTCGCAGCCGACCTGCACCGCCGTGATCTGCACGGCGACGACCTTGGGATCGTCGCACACGCTGCCTGCGACCTGCGCCAGCAGCGTCGCGTGCGGCTCGTCGGGGCCGGTCGAGCTCGACGAGCCCGCGGGCTCGTCGGTGGAGGAGCACGCCAGCGCGCAGCTGCACGCGAGCACGACGTGATGGACGACGCTGCGGCCTCGGGAGCGCGGTGGCATGGATCGTCGCGACGATACACCAGCTGCGCCCCCGGCCGCGCGCGCGCGGCCGTGCTACGATGGCTGCGATGCTGGGGATCGGGATGTGGGTGCGGCGCGCGGGCGTGCGGGCGCGACCGCTGGGCGTGTGGTGCACCGCCGCGAGCGTCGCGCTCGTGGCCCCGCTCGCGCCGCAACGCGCGGCCGCGGCGAGCACGGAGCCGACCGCCGCGGCAGCGTCCGGCGGCGAGGAGCCCGGCGCGGACGCGCAGCTCGCGAGCACCGAAGCCCTGGCCAAGGCGCGCACGCTGTACGAGCGCGGCAAGGCCCGCTTCGCCACCGCCGACTACCTGGGCGCGATCGACGAGTGGACCGAGGCGTTCGCGCTGGTGCCCGACGAGGCCGAAGCCGCGCGCATCAAGGCCCTGCTCATCTACAACATCGCGACCGCGCGCGAGAACGCCTTCGACATCAGCGGCGACCTGTCGCACCTGCGGCAGGCCAAGGTGCTGATGGAGGGCTACGCCGCCAGCATCCCGGCGCTGTACGGCGACGGCCCCGAGGCCGAGGAAGAGCGGACCAAGATCACGCAGCGGCTCAACGCCATCGTGGCGCGACTCGACGCCGCCGAGCGCGAGCGCGCCCGCGCCCGCGGCGATCGAGGCGACGACGGCCCCGACGATCGCGACCGCGGCGAACGTGGCAGCAAGGCGCTGGTGGGCAGCGGCGCGGCGCTGCTGGTGGTCGGCGCCGGCGGGCTCGCGATGATGGGTGCGGGCCTGGCCATGGGCAAGCGCGCCAACGACCTGGGCGGGATCGACCCCGAGGACATCGCGGCGCGCCGCGATCAATTCGATCGCGGCCGCACCGGCAACGCGCTCGCGATCGCAGGCGGCGTCGTCGGCGGCCTGTTCGCGATCACCGGCGCGGTGCTGCTGGGCGTGGGCATGTCGCGGCGCGCCGGCGCACGCAAGCACGCGTGGGCCCCGGTCGCGGCGCCGGGCTTCGCCGGCGTCGCGCTGCGCGGCCGCTTCTGACCCGGGCTCAGCCCAGCGGCATCGGGGCGACGAGCACGTCGTCGATCCACCAGCCGCGGGGTTCGTCGACGAACGTACACTGCACGCAGTCGTTGCCGTACTCGAACACGATCTGGATCGCGTGGCCGCGGAACATGTCGAGATCGAACACCACCGGGCCTGCGAGCGGCTCGAGCGAGGTGAACGCCTGCTGGTCCGCGCGCCCCCACTGCGGGTTGGGCGGGTGCTCGGGCCCGGCGCAGTGGTTGTCCAGGGTTCCGGGGTAGCCACCGACCGGCGTCAGCTTCTGCGCCTCCTCGATCGGGCCGCCGTCGACCGCGACCCGCACCACGCCGCCGTCGCCCAGGCCGAAGGTGCCGCTGCAACCATCGAGCGCGAGCTCGTGGGCGAAGCGCAGCTCCACGCGGAAGCCGTCGTCGATCGTCGCGGGCACGTCCATCGGCGGCGAGATCAGGCGCGTCACGCCGGAGTAGACGTACTGGTCCTGGATGTCGGTGATCTGCGGGATGTCGCCGCTGTGCCAGCGGCCGTTCTCCAGCACCCAGCCGGGCTTGGTCAGCCCCGGCGTGTCGTACGACAGGTCGTAGTCGATCGCGACCCACTCGCCCACGCCGCCGCCGAAATCGGTCGCGAGCAGCGTCGGCTGGCACGCGACGGTGCAGCGATCGAGATCGATGCTGTTGCTGTCGTCGCAGTGCTCGGCCGCGAGGTTCTCGTAGCCGTCGCCGCAGCCGCTGGCGGTGCAGTTCGCGTCGCAGGCGGGCGTGTCCATCAGCTCGGAGTCGCACTCCTCGTTGACGATGGCGTCCTCGATCGCGGTGCTCGGCGCCTCGTAGTTGGTCAGACCGTCGCCGCACACCGGCAGCGTGCAGTCGACGTCGCAGGCCATGTCGGGCAGGCCCGGCGTGACCGGCTCGCACTGCTCGCCCTGATCGAGCACGCCGTCGCCGCAGCTGCCACCATCGGTGGTCGGATCCGTGGCGGCGGTGCTGGTGCCCGAGCTCGAGCCGGTGGCGCTGGCGTCCGACGAGCCGCCCGCAGGCGGACCGCCGCAGTAGCCGTCGATGCAGCGATCGTGCAGGCCGCAGTCGAGATCGGCGTTGCACGGCAGTCCGCTCGCCGACGAACCCGTGAAGCATGCGGTGACCACCCACGGCAACGCCCACGGCGCGATGCCCCGGGCGAGCGACGGCGAGATCGAACGTACAGACATGGCAAGTCAGCGTGGCGGCTCACCGCGATCGCGAGCAGCCCACGATGGGCATCGTAGCAGGCCGGGTGACGATCGGGCCAGCGCCGCAGCGGCGCGGGGCCGCTCGGCGAGCGATGGCCGCGACGCGCGATCGACGGGCCCGCGAGGCGCCGGTCGTGCTACGCTCGCGTGCGTATGCTTGATCATGATCGTGGTGGCGTCCGGCGAGGTCGAGGCGCGTGCCCGACGTTCCTCGTGCTGGCGATGGGTGTGGTCGTGGGTGTCGGTGGGCCCGCGGGCTGCAAGCACGAGCCCGGCGGCACGGGCGGCGAGAGCTCGACGGGCGCGGGCAGCAGCTCGTCGACCGGGGCCGATTCGGGCAGCAGCTCGTCCACCACGACGCCCGACGACACCGGGCCGCACACCAGCACGACCACGCTCGAGACCTCGAGCGGCTCGAGCTCCACCACCGGCGAGGAGCTGCACTGCGGCGACGGCCGCGGCGGCGTGCACGAGCTGTGTTTCGCGCCGTCGCAGGCGATCTTCGTCGAGGCGCCCGCGGCCGCGCTCGCGCCCGCCGACTTCGACGGCGACGGCGCACTCGACCTCGCGATCGGCCACGCCGACGGCCTGGCCGTGCTGCTGGGCGACGGCGCCGGCGGCTTCGTCCACGGCGATGCGCTGGGCCTGCCGGGCGTGCTCGCGCTGGCCGTGGGTCAGCTCGACGGCGACGACGCGCTCGATCTGGTGGCGGCCCACGGCGACGACGACACGCTGACCGTCGCGGCGGGCGTCGGCGACGGCACCTTCGTGCCGATGGCACCGATCGCCATCCTCGGGATGCCGCCGCCGGCCTCGCCAGCCGCGCTGGCGGTCACCGACTTCGACGACGACGGCGACGACGACATCGCGGTCGTCGATGCGCTCGATGCCCGCGCCCACGCGCTGTTCCAGGGGCCGCCGGGCGAGTTCGTCGCCGGCTGGTCCGGCCCGGTCGGCGGCAGCCCCGGCGGCATCGCGCACGGGCGCTTCGACGACGACACGCTGCCCGATCTCGCGGTGAGCAACCGCGCCGGCAGCAGCCTCGCGCTGCTGCGCTTCGACGACGGCACCAGCGGCTTCGAGGCGATCGACAGCGTGCTGGTGGGCGCGGGCCCACGGGCCGCCGCCGCCGCCGATCTCGACGGCGACGGCACCGACGACCTGGTCTCGGCCGACGGCGACGACGACAGCATCTCGATCGCGCTGCACGGCGACGGCTTCGCCCACGTCGCCCACCCTGCCGGCGCCCAGCCGCGCGACGTGGCCATCGCCGACATCGACAACGACGACCAGCTCGACGTGGTCGTCGCGCTCGCCGGCGCCAACGCCGTCGCGGTGCTGCTGCAGGATCAGCCCGGCTGGCTCGCCGCGGTCGCAGTCCCGACCCTCGCGCTGCCGACCGCGATCGCGACCGGCGACTGGAACGGCGACGGGCTCGGCGACATCGCGGCCGCCAGCGCAGGCCGTGCGGGCGGCGTCGCGCTGCTGCTCAGCGATCCATGAGCAGACACGCGAGCACGCCCGAGCACGCCGCAGGCCACGCCCCTGGCGTGCGTGTCACGGGCGCCGCTGTCACACGCCTGTCCGTGCGCGCATGTGGGAGCAATCTGCCGCCGGGGCCATGCCCGCCCCTCGGCAAGCGCACCAAGCGGTGCTATGGTGCGAGGATAATGTTGGTTGGAATGCGTCGTGGCGTGTTGGCAGCGGCGATGGGCACGGGCACCGCGGCCGCGCTGCTCGGTGGCTGCAGCTCCGCGGACACCAGCTCGGCCAGCGGCGCCGGCGACCAGACCGACGGCGGCGTGAGCGACGGCTCGACCGGTGTCGACTCGGTGAGCTCCAGCGCGGCCGATACCAACGAGACCTTCGGCGACTCGAGCGGGGGCGAGGCCACCGGCGGTGAGGGCACCGACGGCGCCATGCCGCAGGACGGGTGCGCCGAGATCGACTGCGGCGGCGTGGGCAGCTGCGAGATGGATGCCGACGGCGCGCCGACGTGCGTCTGCGACGATGGCTACGCCGCGCTCGGCCCCACCTGCGTGCGCTGCGAGCCGCCCAAGACCGAGGACCTCGCGATGTCGCGCTCGCAGGTGTCGGTGACGCTGACGATCGACGGGCTCGCACCGCCCGCGTCGGATCTCGAGTTCGGCGAGCTGTGGCTGCGCGACCGCGCCGGCGGCGACGAGATCCGCCTGGGCGACACCCGCACCAGCCCCGCGGTCGCGTCGGTGCTCGCGGGCAGCTACGAGCTGTACTACCAGTGGCAGGCCGGCGAGGTCGTCGCGCCGGCGAATCGCCGCGCCAGGGTCGCGACCATCGACGCGACCTCGGACGTCGACACCGCGATCGATCTCGACGTCGTGCGCATGCAGGGCAGCTTCGCGTTCGATCACGTGCCCGCGCCGGCGAGCGACGTCGAGAACGGCCGCGTGTGGCTGTACGAGCCCGGCAGCGGCGACGAGATCCTGCTGGGCGAGACCCGCTACGGCGACTACGACGCGCTGGTGCTCCCGGGCAGCTACGTGCTGCGCTACGAGGGCATCGCGGGCCAGGACGTCGCGCCGTCCAACCGGCGCGCGGATGTCGGGCTGGTCGACGTGCTGCCGGGTGACACGCTCTCGCTCGACATCGACATCCCCACGGTCGAGGTCGCGGGCAGCTTCGCGTTCGACGACGTCCCCGCGCCGGGCAGCGACGTCGAGAACGGCCGCGTGTCGCTGGTCACCGCCGGCGGCGACTCGGTGCTGCTGGGCGAGACCCGCTTCGGCAGCTACAGCCGGCGCGTGGTGCCGGGCAGCTACGACGTCGTGTACGAGGCGATGGTCGGCGCCGAGATCGCGCCGGCCAACACCCGCGCGGTGCTGCGCACGTTGCAGACCGGCGGCGGCGAGGACGACATCAACATCCAGACCGTGGCGCTGCAGGGCGCGTTCACCATCAACGGCGAGCCGGCCCCGGCCGACGCGACCGACGATGGCTTCGTGGTGCTGCGCCACGCGAGCGGCGACGAGGTCGTGCTGGGCGTGACCTCGGCCGGCAGCTACCAGCGTCGCGTGGTCGCGGGCGTCTACGACCTCTACTACGCGCAGGACACCAGCGGCAGCGACGCGCCGCGCAACGCCAACGCGCGGCTGGGCGAGCTGATGGCGGAGCCCGGCGCGTCGGGCGACGTCGACATCATGCGCGTGCGGATCTCGGGCGAGATCACGCTGGGCGGCGCGCCGCCGCCGGACTCGGAGTACCAGGACGGCCACCTGTTCCTGCGCGAGATCGAGACCGGCGACTCGGTGTTGCTGGCCAACACCCGCGCCGGCGCCTTCGCGGCGCCGGTGGTGCCGGGTCAGTACGAGATCGTGTACGCGGCGGACCACGCGGCCGGGCCGCTGCCGGTGAACACCGGCGCGGTGATCGGCGATGTCACGGTCGACGAGAGCCCGGCGCAAGACTTCGCGATCGACGTGCCGGTGCTCGCGGTCGGCGGCGCCATCACGCTCGATGGCGAGACCCCGCCGACGATCACCACCGACGTCGCGAACCTGTACTTGATCGATGCGCGTACCGCCGATCAGATCTACCTCGGCAGCACGCTCGACGGCGGCTACACGCGCCTGCTGACGCCGGGCGACTACCTGCTCTTCTATCGCGTGGTGAACAGCGCCGGCCTGGTCCCCACCAACCGCAACGCGAACCTCGGTTGCTGGCACTTGCAGTGAGCCTGCCGCCGTCGGTGCGGCAGGGGATCGGATTGGCGCGATGGCACGCTCGATGGCACCTCGAATCCTGGCGTTGGCGCTGCTCGCCGCGTCGACCGGCTGTCTCGACGACACCGCCAGCGGCAGCGGCGACGGTGTCACCGGTGGCGGCGCGAGCACCGGTGAGAGCGCCGACGAGGGCGGCTCGACCGGCGCCGGCGAGTCGGACACCGACGGCGGCGGGGGTACCACCAGCGGCGCCGACGAGACCGGCCTGACCGCCGGCAGCGACACCGCGACCGGCGCGGACACGGGCGACATGGGCGACCCGAACGCGTGCGCCTTCGCGGACTGCGGCGCGCGTGGCAGCTGCATGGTGCGCAACGACGGCACCGCGGTGTGCAGCTGCGCCTCGGGACAGGTCGCGGCCGGACTCACGTGCCTCGACTGCACCCCGGTCGCGGGCCAGTACGACGTCGAGGTCGCGAGCGTCGATGCGCGCGTGATCCTGACCGCGGGCGGCGAACCGTTGCCGGCGGTGCAGCTCGAGAGCGCGAGCATCGAGCTGCTCAACCCCGCATCGGGCGAGCGCGTGGTGCTGGGCACCACCGACACCGGCAATCTCACCGCGCGGGTGATCCCCGCGCGCTACCACGTGCTGTGGCGTTGGCGCGCCGGGCAGAGCGTCGCGGGCAACACCCACGCGATCATCGGCAACCTCGACGCCACCGGCACCGGCGTGGCCGAGATCGACCTCTCGCCCGTGACGATCTCGGGTCGCTTCAGCTTCGACCACGTCGACGCCCAGGGGCTGCAGACCGAGTACGGCCGCGTGTGGCTGCGCAACGTCGGTTCCGGCGACGAGGTGCTGCTGGGCGAGACCCGCTACGGCGACTACTCCGCGGTGGTGCTGCCGGGCAACTACGAGATCCACTACGAGGGCGTCGCGGGTCAGGACATCGCGCCGGCCAACCGCCGCGCGTCGCTGGGACCGCTGTCGATCTCGGCCGACGGCGGTGATGCGCAGGTCTTCGACATCGACGTGGCCACGGTCGCGATCGACGGCAGCTACCAGCTCGACGGCGGCGCGCCGCCGGCGGTCGACGTCGAGAACGCCCGCATCTCGCTGCGCGACCCCGCGACCGGCGACGAGTTCGTGCTCGGCGAGACCCGCTTCGGCAGCTACGGCGTGCGGGTCGTGCCGGGCCAGTACGAGATCATCTACGAGGGCCTGAGCCAGGGCACCGCGATGCCGATCAACCTCCGCGGCGCGCTGGGCATGCTCGACACCGCCCGCGACAGCGGCGACATCGCGATCGCCAGCGCGACCATCAGCGGCGCGTTCTCGGTCGACGGCGTGCCCACGCCGGCCGACGCCAACGACGACGGCGTGGTGCAGCTGCGCAGCGCCGACGGCGGCGTGGCCGTGCTCGGCAACACCGCGCAGGGCTCGTACGAGCGCGTGGTGCTGGCCGGCAGCTACGAGGTGCACTACGTGCAGGACACCGCCGGCGAGCTGTTGCCGGTCAACGCCGACGCCGCCATCGGCAAGCTCGACACCGGCGACGGTGTGATCGACATCGACATCCCCACGGTGTTGGTCGACGGCGTGATCACCATCGGCGCGGGCGCCCCACCCGACTCCGACTACGACGACGGCTGGATCTACCTGCGCGACACCGAGACCGGCGACTCGGTGCTGCTGGCCAACACCCGCAGCGGCGGCTTCGCGACGCTGGTCGTGCCCGGCACCTACCAGCTCATCTACGCGGTCGAGACCGCCGGTGGTCAGGTGCCGATCAACACCGAGGGCGTGCTGCTGGACACCGTGCAGATCGACGGCGACCAGGCGCTCGACGTCGACGTGCCGGTGTCGGCGCTCGCGGGCGCGATCGCCAACGTCGGCGGCGAGCCGGTCGGGGCCGAGCGCGGCAGCGTCTACCTCGCGCCGGTGCAGGGTGGCGCCCGCAGCCTGCTGGGATCGACCGCGGACGCGGCCTTCGCCAAGCCGGTGATGCCGGGGCGCTACCTCGTGCGCTACGGCGCCGACGTGCCCGGCGCGGTGCTGCCGCGCAACCCCGACGCACCGCTGGCGTGCATCGAGCTCGGCGGCTGAGCGCCCGTCAGCGAATGAGGGCGGGCTCTCGTCGCGCAGCGACCGGACGGTGAGGGGTCCCGTGACCGGCTTGACTCTCCATGGACGGAGCCGCCGCGATCACGGCCCGCTGGGTCGCAGCCACCGCACCAGCGTCAGCGAGAGATCCTCGTTGAACGTGATCACCAGCAGCGCGAGCAGCATCAGCGTGAGAAACGGCAGCGTCATCTTGTACAGCTGCACCACCGGGCGGTTGAACGCCAGCGACGAGATGAACAGGTTGAGCCCCACCGGCGGCGTCAGGTAGCCGATCTCGAGGTTGGCCAGGAAGATGATGCCCAGGTGCACCGGGTGCACGCCGTACTCAGCGGCGATCGGCGTGATGAGCGGCACCACCACGATGATGGCCGAGAAGATGTCCATCAGGCAGCCGACCACCAGCAGGAACAGCGTGAGCACCACCAAGAAGGTGAAGCGGCTCTCGATGTGCCCGCGGATCGCATCGAGCAGCTGCATCGGCACCTGCTCCTGGATCAGGTAGTTGGTCATGCCCATGGCCACGCCCAAGATGAGCATGATGGCGCCGACCATCACCAACGACTCGCGGATGACCTTCGCGAGGTCGGGCACCGCGGGATCGCGCGAGACCAGCTTGATGTCCTTGTAGACGAACACCTCGATGACGAGCAGATAGATCGCGCAGATCGCCGAGGCCTCGCCGATGGTGACCAGACCGCCGGTCACGCCCGGCACGCCGTAGATGCCGACCACGACCACGACCGGCACCAGCAGCTCCCACTTCGCCGCCCACGATGCCGCCAGCGCCTCGCGCAGATCGAACGGCGTGCGCGCGACGCCGACGCGGCGCCCGGTCCAGAAGCACCAGCCGCCCAGCACCAGCAGGAACAGCAGACCCGGCGCGATGCCGGCGACGAAGAGATCGTCGATGCTGGTCTCGCCGACGATGCCGTAGAGGATGATCGGCAGCGACGGCGGGAACAGCAGGCCGATCGAACCCGACGAGGTGATGAGCCCGAGGCTGAAGCCCTCGGGGTAGCGCTCCTTGAGCAGGATCGGATACAGCAGCCCGCCCAGCGCGATGATGGTGACGCCCGAGGCGCCCGTGAACGTGGTGAAGAAGGCACACGACGCCACCACCACGATGCCCAGCCCGCCCGGCAGCCAGCCCAGCAGCGCCCGGCTGACGCGCACGAGTCGGTCGCCGGCCTTGGACTCGGCCATCAGGAAGCCCGCGAGCGTGAACAGCGGGATCGTGACCAGGTGGGGATTGGTGGCGAGCTTGTAGTGCTCCTCCGACAACACCACCAGGTCCGTGCCCGCGCCGCTGAAGTTGCTGATGCCGATGGCACCGAGCACGGAGAACAGCGGCGCGCCGAACATCGCCAGCGCGATCAGGACCAACACGATCAGCAGGCCGCTCATGGCTGCACCTCCTGCGTGCCGGCGGCGGGCGAGCCCTCGCCCGCGCCCGGATGCGGCTGGCCGGTGGCGGCCTCGAGCAGCCGCAGCGCGAAGTGGAACGCGAGCAGGCCGAAGCCCAGCGGGAACATCAGCTGGAAGGTCCACTCGTCCGCCCACGAGACCAGCTCGTGGGGGTGCTCGCGGCTGATCGCGACCAGATCGGCGCCGGCGCGCGCGAGCACCAGGCACACCGCGAGCGCGAGGCCGTTGGACACGACGTCGAGGCCGCGACGCGCCCGCGGGCCCAGCAGCTTCGACAGCGCGTCGACGTTGATGTGTTTGCCGCGGTGGGTCGCGAGCATGCCGCCGAAGAAGCTGACCAGGATCACCAGCTGACGCAGCACCACGTCGATCCACGACAGCTTGAGCGCGTCGACGAGCGAGACCATGCGGGCCGCGAACGAGCCCGGCTCGGGCGGGCCGCCGAGATCCTCGTCGCCAGGCGTCGCCGCAGCGCCACCTTTGGCGTCGATCATCGGCAGGTTGGCGAAGGGATCCTCCTCGTCGCCGAGGTCGTCGCCGAACGGATCGTCGGGCGGTGCCGCTTCGGCGACGCGCTTGCCCTCGGCCTTCGACGGCGCAGGCGTCGGCGCCTCGCCGCCCTCGCCCCAGTCACCGCCGAAGCCCTCGGCCGCGCCGGGCTCGGGCGCGTCGCGGGCCGGCTCGGGCGCGGCGGGCTCGCGCGGCGGCGGCGGCGGTTCACCGCCCTCGCCCCAGTCGCCGCCGAAGCCTTCGGCCGCCTCGGGCTCGGCCGCCTCGGGCGCAGGCTCGCGCGCGGGCGCGGGCGCAGCCTTGGTGTCGTCGTCGTCGTCGTCGGGCGGTGGTGCATCGCCGCCCTCGCCCCAGTCACCGCCGAAGCCCTCGGCCGCGCCGGGCTCGGGCTTGCTCGGTGTCGCAGGCTTCGCCGCGGGCGCGGGGCCGGGCGCGGCAGCGGGCTCGGGCACCGCAGCGAGCGTGGGCTTGGGACCGCTGTGCGCCCAGTGCTTCTGCAGCGGCACGAGCACGTTGCGGTACAGCACGTTGTAGCCCGCGAGCGCGAGCATCAGCAGCACCAGCGCCACCGCGACGGCGCCCTCGAGGCGGATGAGCGCCGACTCCAGCGCGCGCAGGCCCTTCATGGGGCTCGGTCATACCGCAAACGCGCCGCGGCCGCGACCGCACCGTGCCCGGGCTGCCCGCCGCCGCAGCGCGACCGCGATCGCGGCGCTCGCCCGCGTCAGGGCGCGGCCTTGAGGTGCTCGAGCACCTTCGCGACGAGATCGCCGTCGAGCGTGCCGTCCTTGACCAGCTTGTCGCGGGCCTGCACCGCGACGCTGGCCCACTTCACGAAGTCGGTGGGCTCGATCACCTCGATGCCCTTCTCCTTGAGCGTCTTGATCGCGCGGCCGTTGTCGCCGCGGATGCGCTCGAGCAGCTTGCCGTAGTTCTCCTTGGTGATGTCGGTCAGCGCCTGCTGGTGCGCAGCCTCGAGACCGTCCCACGCCTTCTGCGTCAGCACCGAGCCGCCGATGCCGACCGACAGCTTGAGGTTCGTGACGTAGCGGGCCTTGGTGTACCACTGCAGCGCGATGGCGCCGTAGGGCGAGTTGGTGAACGCGTCGATGAGTCCGGTCTGCAGGCTGGGCAGCACGTCGGGCACGCCCAGCGGTACCGCGTTCACGCCCGCGACGTCCATCACCGCCTTCGACACGGGGTCGGTGTCCCAGACCCACATCTTGGTCGACTTGATGTCGTCGGGCACCTTCACCGGCGTGTTGGCGAACAGGTAGATGAAGCCGACGTCACCCCACGCGCCGAGCTTGAAGCCGCCGTCGTTGAGCAGCTTCTCGAAGGTGTCGCTCATCGCCGTGCGGACGTGATCGAGCTGCTTGTTGTCCTTGAACAGCAGCGGCAGCTGCAACGCCAGCAGCTGCTTGTTGATCTCGCCCAGGCCCACGCTGGTCAGCGCGGCGCCGTCGAGCTGGCCGTGCCGCATCTTGCGGACCATCGCGCCCTCGTCACCCATGGTGCCGCCGGCGTAGATCTTCATGGTCAGCGCGCCGGCGGTGCGCTCCTTGAGATCGCGGGCGGTCTTCTCGAAGGCCTTGTGCCAGCTCGAGCCCTGCGGTGCGAGCGTGGCGATGCGCAGCGCCTTGCCCGAGGCGCGGCCGATGAGCGGCACCGCGAAGAGGCCGGCGGCGGCCGCGGCGGCGCTGTGCGAGAGGAACCTGCGACGGGTGGCGCGGAGGCGGCGAGTCATGGCGTCGCCCCAAGTGATACCCGAAGGTGGCTAGCGCAATGAAGCGCCCCGCGGCTGCGCGGCCTCACTGCGGCAGGATGAGGTCGTCGGCGTGGGCGCGCCAGAAGCGGGCGCGGGCGCGCGCGACCTCGTTGTTGAGCCGCAGATCCGGCTGCGCGTCGACGTCGGCCTCGAGCACCTGCGCGATGAGGCGGTCGAACAGCGCCTGGTCCTGCACCTGCGGGCAGTAGAAGCGCGCGTACAGATACGGCACCAGCAGGTTCTTGCTGCCCCACTTCGCCATCGCGCGATCGAAGAACTGCTTGGCGATCTCGGGCTTGCCGCCGAAGATCTTCGGCCGCGACGCGTGGTAGACCGCCTGCAGCACCAGCGGCGTGCCGGCGTTGTAGTCCGGGTCGAGCTCGAGCATGCGCGCGAGCATGCGCTCGACCGAGCCCAGGCCCGTGAGCGCCTCGGGATCGTCCTTGGACAGGTTGATCTCCGACAGCCAGCCGTAGGTCGCCCAGAACAACCCCGGCGCCTGCTTGCGATCGAGCTTGGCCAGCTCGGCCTCGAGCTTGGCGTAGTCGCCGGCGAAGGCCGCGCGCTCGAGCGCGGGCTCGTCGAGCAGGCGGAAGCCGTAGGCGCGGCCGCGCAGGTAGTGGATCTTGGCGCGGCGGGTCAGCTCGTCGACCTCGGCGTCGGTGCCGTCGAGGTCGGCGCGCTCGAGCTCGCTCTCGATCATCGCGAACGCGTAGGAGTTGTAGCCGCGCGCCAGCAGCAGCAGCAGCGACTCGTTCTTCGGCGACGAGACCAGGAAGGTCTCGAGCGTCTTGAGGCTGGCCGGGAAGGCGCCGCGTGCGAACTCGAGATCGCTCTCGCGATCGAGTGCGATCGAGCCGAACTCGAGCATGCCCGAGGTCGCATTGGCGGTGAGCTTGTTGAGGTTGCAGCCGAAGGCCGGCAGCGCACACGCGAGCGCCAGGACCGAACAACGCAACGCAGGGGCGAACGAGATGCGCGACATCGGCGGGACCTCTCGGGGCGCGCGAGTATCGCAGCGCAACGCGGCGTCGACAACCGCCCGCGGGGCCCTCCGGACGCCCTGGCGCGGCCGCCCGGGCCGGTGTCGCGGTGCCGGCCGGATTCGCGTAGGCTCGGGACCAGCCGCATCCCGCGGCGACGACTTTCGATGCGACGTCGCCACAGCTCCGCCCTCGGCCTGCTCGTCGCGGTCGCGACGTTGGCCGGCTGCAGCACGAAGGTGAACCAGTGCAACGAGCTGGTCGCCGCGATCAAGCGCCACACCGGACCCATCGGTGCCGAGGTCGAGCACCTGGGCAAGGTCGAGAGCGATCCCACCGTGGCCGACGGGTTCGGTCGCGTGATCGCGGCGGCGCGCGACGATCTCGCGGCGCTGCGCTTGGAAGACACCGAGCTGGCCGCGCTCGCGCAGCGCTACCTCGGGCTGCTCGACGAGCTCGACGGGTGGAGCCGCGGCCTGGCCCAGGCGGTGCGACACGGTGACGTCGAAGCGCTCGGTGCGGCCAAGGCCGCGGCCGCGGGCGTGGTCGACAAGGAGCGCGTGATCGTGGGCGAGATCAACGCGTACTGTCAGGGCTGAGCCGCGACGATGCGATTCGATCCGAGCGCAGATCCCTGGGGCGTCGTGATGCTCGTCGGCGTGGGCCTGGCCGCGTTCGCGCTGCTGTGGGGCCTGGTCGCGCTGATGCTGCGAACCTCCGCCCGCGGTGCCTTCGTGTTGATCGGCTTCGCCGCGTTCGTGTACCTCGGCGGCGCCGCCGGTGGCACCGCCGCGCGCGTGATGGCGACGCCGCCGGCCCCCCCACCCGCGCCACCGCCCGGACCCGCGCGCGTGATCAAGGCCGAGGTGCCGCCCGATCCCGACGCACGCCCGAGCAAGGCCCCGGCGCGCACGCCCGCCGCGCCGACGCCGACGCCGAGCGAGCCACCGCCCGCGGAGCCCAGCGGCCCGCCGCCGGCCGAGCCACCGCCTGCGGCGCTGCCGAGCCCGCCGCCGAGCGACCCGGTCGCCGCGCCC
>JAIBBS010000352.1 GCA_019694555.1 Nannocystaceae bacterium | reverse complement strand
ACGCTGCAGTCGCCGTTGCCGACGCCCTGCATCGTGCGGGTGGTCGTGCAGTCGCCCCACTCGTACACGATCGTCTCGGCGTAGGTGAAGTCACCGATGTCGAACGCACGGATGTAGACGTCGCCGGCCTCGTCGTCGTCGTCGTCGTCGTCGCTGTCGCCGTGGTCGTCGTCGTCGTGCTCGGGGGCGGACGCGCTGCCCTCGCCGCGGCCCGGATCGCAGGCGGTCGGCAAGAGCACGAGGAGCGAGGCGAGGGCGGTGGCGCGAGCGCAGGGGATCGTCATGACGGCTGAGTGGGAGCCGTGCGGCGAATCCGTCCGGGCGCGCGGCCGCCACGGCGCGGGGCCGCCTGGGGCCGCGCATCCGGGCTCGGGCTCAGCCCGGCGAAGCCGGTCCCGGGAGCCCTCGCCTTCCGGTCGCTCGGGCTCAGCGCGGCCGCGGCTCGCCGAGCTCGTCCGCGGGCCGCAACAGGTTGATCGGCAGCACCAGGAAGCGACGGCCGGCGGCGTCGGCGGCCGGCAGCCGCCCGCCGTCGAGGTTGATCTGCACGCTGGGGAACAGCAGCTTGGGCGCGGCGAGTGTCGCGTCGCGCTGGTTGCGGGCAGCGACGAACGCCTCGCGCGTGGTGCTGGCCGACAGCTGCGGGTTGTGGTCACGGCTTGCGCCGATGGTGGTCTCCCAGCGAACGTCACGGCCGGCGGGCGGATAGTCGTGGCCGGGGAACACGCGCAGGCCGTCGCCGAGCGCGTAGAGCTTCTGCACCGAGTCGTACATCGCGGCCGAGCTGCCGCCGGGGAAGTCGCAGCGGCCGGTGCCGTAGTCGTCCATGAACAGCAGGTCGCCGGTGAACAGCGCATCGTCGATGCGGTAGGTGACGCACGCGGGCGTGTGACCCGGCGTGGCGATCACGTCGATCGCGAGGCTGCCGGCGGTGATGCGCTCGCCGTCGCGGAACGTGCGGTCGAACTGGCTGCCGTCGGTCGCGAGCTGCGTCAGCGCGAACAGCTCCTTGAAGGTCGACTGCACGGTGGTGATGTCGGCGCCGATGCCGACCTTGGCCTCGCACCTGCGCCGCAGCAGCGGCCCGCCCGAGAGGTGGTCGGCGTGGGCGTGGGTCTCCAGCGACCAGTGCACGCGCAGGTTCTTCGCCTTCACGAACGCGACCACGCGATCGAGCGACTCGGTGAAGGTGAACGAGCCGACCGGCTCGTAGTCGAGCACGGGATCGATGATCACCGCGTCGCGGGTCTGCGGATCGAAGACCACGTAGGTCAGCGTGGAGGTGCGCGCGTCGAAGAAGGCCTGGACGTTCATGGCTGGTGCTCCCGACTGGGTCGTCGCGAAGAAGCCACAGCAACCGCCGTGCCACGGCGCGGTGGTGAAACGGGTCGCGATTGCAGAACGCTCGTGACCGCCCGCACGGCCCCGAACTGCGGTTGTTTCAGGGCTGCGTGAAGCGCCGTTTCAACGCGTTTCATGGACGGGCGCCGGTGCGCGAGCGCTGCGGTCGCGGCGGTTGGCACGGGCGCTGCTCGGCAGCCCGACATGCTCGCAGTCGGGATCGTGTTCGCCGTCGCCATCGGCGTCGCCTTGGGTCTGCTCGGTGGCGGTGGCTCGATTCTCACCGTGCCGATCCTGCGCTACGTGCTGGGGTTGCCGGCCCACGCCGCGATCGCCGGCTCGTTGTTCGTGGTCGCGGTCACCAGCGCCGTCGCGCTGGTCGGCCACGCCCGCGCGGGTCGGGTGCGCTGGCGCACCGGCGTGCTGTTCGGCGCCGCGGGGATGCTCGGTGCGTACGCGGCCGGTCGCGTCGCGCACTGGATCCCCGCACCGCTGTTGCTGCTGGCGTTCGCTGCGATGATGGTCGCGACCGCGGCCGCGATGCTGCGCGCACGCCCGGCGCCGCCGCGGCGCACCCGCGCGGAGCTGCCCACCCTCGAGGTGCTCGTCGAGGGGCTCGTGGTCGGCGGCGTCACCGGCCTGGTCGGTGCCGGCGGCGGCTTCCTCGTGGTGCCGGCGCTGGTGGTGTTGGGCGGCCTGCCGATGCCGGTGGCGGTGGGCACGTCGCTGCTGGTCATCGCGATGAAGTCGAGCGCGGGCCTGGCGGGCTACCTCGCGAGCACGCCGATCCCGTGGCCGCCCGTGCTGCTGGTCACGGCCGCTGCGTTGGTCGGCAGCACCATGGGCCTGCGGCTGGCGGCGCGCGTCGACGAGCTCCGTCTGCGCCGCGGCTTCGGCTGGTTCGTGCTCGCGATGGCGGCGGTGGTGCTGTGGCAGGAGTTGCCGCCGCTGCTGCGCGCTCTGTGATGGCCACGACGCGGCCGCGTTGGTACAAGCCATCCCAGATGGCGCGTCGCCCGGCATCGTCCACCGCGCACTCCGGCGTCGACGCGCTGCTCGACGCCGCGCTGGCGGCCGCGGCCGGTCCTGCGATCGTGCTCGACGCCCAGCTGCGCGTGCGGCTCGCGACCGAGTCGGCCGCGACGCTGCTGGGCACGCCGGTGCCGCACGGCGTCGCGGCGCCGGCACTGTTGTGCGGCGACAAGCCCGAGCGCCCGGTCGCGGAGGCGCTCGCGGCCGGGCGCCCGGTGCACGCCTTGGTGCCGCGACTGGGCGGCAACGGCGAGACCCTGGTGCGGATCCGTTCGGTGCCGCTGGGCGAGGGCAAGCCCATCGGCTGGCTGTTGATGCTGCAGGACGCCGGCGACATCGGCGGCGAGCGAGCGGTGCAGTTCCACGGCATGTGGACCCGCGATCCCGCGATGAAGCACATGTTCCGCGTGCTCGAGCGCGTGGCCGCGAGCGATGCGACCGTGCTCGTGCGCGGCGAGACCGGCACCGGCAAGGAGCTCGTCGCCAAGGCCATCCATGCGCTGTCGGATCGCGCGCGCGGCCCCTTGCGCGCGCTCAACTGCGCGGCGTTGCCGGCCAACCTGCTCGAGAGCGAGCTGTTCGGCCACGCCAAGGGCGCCTTCACCGGTGCGGTGCGCGACACGCCGGGCCACATCGTGCTCGCCGACGGCGGCACGCTGTTCCTCGACGAGGTCGCGGAGCTGCCGCTCGAGCTGCAGGCCAAGCTGCTGCGCGTGCTCGAGACGCGCACCGTGATCCCGGTGGGCGCCCGCGAGCCCATCGCGGTCGACGTGCGCGTGGTCGCGGCGACGCACCGCGCGCTGCGGCAGGAGGTCGAGGCCGGCCGCTTCCGCGCCGACCTGATGTACCGCCTGCGCGTGATCCCGGTGTTCCTGCCGGCGTTGCGTGAACGGCGGGGTGACATCGAGCTCTTGCTCGAGCGCTTCGTCGAGGACGCCAACCGTCGCGGCAAGCGTCGCATCGATCGCATCGCGCCCGCGGCCCTGGCCACGCTCGAGCACTACGACTGGCCCGGCAACGTCCGCGAGCTGCGGAACATCGTCGAGTACGTGTTCGCGATCGGGCAGGGGCCCGAGCTCGTGCCCAGCGATCTGCCGCCGGAGCTGCTCGAGCCCGAGCTGGGCGAGCACGCGGCCATGGTCGCGCCGCCGGCGGTGGTGCGCCCCGCGAGCACGACGCCGGAGCCCTCGCCCGAAGCGCGACGCATCGCGGCCGCGCTCACGCGCGCGTCGGGCAACCGCGAGCAGGCCGCCAAGCTGCTGGGGCTGTCGCGCGTGACGTTGTGGCGGCGCATGAAGGCGCTGGGCCTGGGCTGAAGCGCCGCGCGGTTGCAGCGGACGTTTCACGCCGTTGCGCCGCGCGGGCCCACGGGCGACACCGCCGCGCAATCGCATCGGGATCCGGCCGCGGCACCGGGCGTGCACCGCAGTCGGACGTGCGCGCGGTGGCAGCGAGCCCCGCGTCGGCGCGCAAGGAGCACGTCATGTCGTCGTTCGGAATCTTCCAGCGCATCCTCGACCAAGGCCACGATCAGATCGGACCCGCGGAGCTCGACGCATGGCGCGGCCGCGCGCGCATCGTCGACGTTCGCGAGCCCGCGGAGTTCCGCGGCGAGCTGGGTCACCTGCCCGGCGCCGAGCTGGTGCCGTTGGCCACGCTCGCCCACACCGCACAGTCGTGGGATCGCGACGCCGCAATCGTGGTGGTGTGCCGCTCGGGCGGCCGCTCGGCCGCGGCGCAGCGGTTGCTGGCGTCGATGGGCTTTCGCGTGGTGCTCGATCTGCGCGGTGGCATGCTCGCCGTCGACGCGGCGGGCGTGCCGGTGCAGCGCGGGCGACA